>CATJWN010000039.1 GCA_949745595.1 uncultured Clostridia bacterium | reverse complement strand
TATTAAAAAGAACAAAACTTTTATAATCCTTCTTTCCATTTTAGTATTTGCTATTTTTAGTGTATATTCAAATAGCTTTGGTATGGAAGAGATGGAAACTCTAGACTTTACGGTTGGACAAGTAACTGCTAACAAGTTAAATATTCGTAGAGGTCCAGGAATAACTTATGACAATGTAGGTATTTTATCAAAGGACAACTACATACGAGTCTTTGCAAAAATAGGTAATTGGTATGTAGTGCAGACCGAAAATAATATAATAGGAGCAGTTAGCTCAGATTATGTTAAACCTTGTTATGATAAAGAATTAGAAGTTCAACCTACAAGTGCCGAACCCGTAGAAGAAACACAAACTCAAAGTGTACTTTCAGAAGATGAAACTGCATTTTTAAATGCAATCAATAAATTGAGGTCAGAAAATAACTTACCTGCTCTGCAAATTGATGATAATGCGCAAAATGTAGCAAGACTTAAAGCTCAAGATTTAGTTGAAAACAACTATTTCTCTCACACTTCTGAAAAATATGGAACACCTTTTGAAATGCTAACTACAAACGGCGTAACCTATAAAACAGCAAGTGAAAACATAGCAGGAAACTCTACTTTAGAAGGTGCTATATCCTCTTGGATGAGCTCAGACTCACATAAAAATAACATCTTAAGCAATACCTTTAATTATACAGGGGTTTCCATAGTTAATAGTCCTCAATACCGGAAAAATTCTAGTGCAAATGTTTATAGGAAGATAATTAAAATTCCCTGTGATCTAGTTCACAGGGATTGTTTTTATTTATATTTTTCCATATGTTTTTTTACTTGCTCGGGTGCAGGTCCACCAATTACATTTCGTTTGTTCACACAAGTAGTTAAGTTAATTTCGTCATAAATATCATTATCAAATTTATCACAAAATTGTTTATATTCGCTAATATCAAGTGTTTCTAATGTCTTGTCATTATCAATTGAATAACTTACTAACTCTCCTGTTATTTTATAAGCTTCTCTAAATGGTACACCTTTTTTAGTTAAATAGTCTGCACAATCAGTTGCATTTATAAAACCTTTTTCAGCTGATTTTTTCATATTATTTTTTAGGACTTTCATTGTGCTAAGCATAGGGATTAAAGTGTTTAGACAGATTTTCACTGTATCAATACTATCAAAAATTGCTTCTTTATCTTCTTGCATATCTTTATTATATGCAAGTGGCAAGCCTTTCATCATTGTTAAAAGTGTAAACAAATCGCCATAAGTTCTACCTGTCTTTCCTCTTACAAGCTCTGCAATATCTGGGTTTTTCTTCTGTGGCATTATTGAAGAACCTGTTGAAAAGCTATCGTCCAATTCAATAAACTTAAATTCCCAAGAAGAGTATAATATAATTTCTTCACTTAATCTTGATAAATGCATCATAATCATAGATATATTAAAGCTAAGTTCTATCAGAAAATCTCTATCTGAAACACCATCTAAGCTATTTAAAGTAACACTATCAAATCCTAGAAGTTTTGCTGTATATTCTCTATCTATATTATGTGTCGTACCTGCTAAAGCGCAGCTCCCTAAGGGCATAACATTTATTCTATTATAATTTTCTGACAATCTTTCTATATCTCTTGAAAGCATTTCTAAATACGCCATTAAATAATGTGCAAAAGTAATAGGTTGTGCTCTTTGAAGATGTGTATAACCCGGCATAACTGTATCTAAGTGTTTTTCAGCCATTTCTAGCATAACTTTTTGTAACTGTTTTACAAGTTTTTGTATTTCTATAGTCTCTTCTTTTAAATACATTCTTATATCTAAAGCAACTTGGTCATTTCTACTTCTTGCAGTGTGAAGTTTCTTCCCGGCTGTACCTATCTTTTTTGTAAGCTCTTCTTCAATAAATGTATGAATATCCTCTGCATTTTCGTTAATCTTAAGCTTTCCTATTTTAATATCTTCTAAAATTTCTTTCAATGCATTTTCTATTTTTGAGAAATCTTCTTCGCTTATTATTCCTTGCTTTGCAAGCATTTTAGTATGTGCTAAACTGCCTGTTATATCTTGCTCAAAAAGACGATAATCAAAACTTATTGACGAATTAAAGCTATTTGTCTTACTATCTAACTCCTTTTTAAATCTACCTTGCCAAAGCTCCATATTATTCCCCTTTCATTTTAGCTTTTATTCTTGTTGGTAGTCCATATAAATTAATAAATCCTTTTGCATCTTCTTGATCAAAGTCATTATCCTCTCCAAAAGATGCTGTTTTTTGTGAATATAGTGAATATCTACTTTGCATTCCACCATTAATTAGGTTGCCTTTATATAATTTTACTTTTACGCTACCAGTAACTGTTTCCTGTGTTTTATCTACAAATGCAGATAATGCTTCTCTTAGTGGTGTAAACCATTTTGCCTCATATAGTAATTCTCCAAACTTAGCTGATATCTGTGCTTTATAGTGCATAGTATCTTTATCTAAGCAAATAGTTTCAAGCCAGCTATGTGCTTTATCTATGATAGTTCCACCTGGTGTTTCATATACACCTCTTGATTTCATACCAACTAAACGGTTTTCTACCATATCTAATATACCAATTCCATTTTCTCCGCCTACTTTATTAAGCTCTAAAATTATATCTAACACTGACATCTTCTTTCCATTTATTGCAACTGGAATTCCTTTTTCAAAATCTAATGTTAGCTCTGTTACTTTATCTGGTGCGTTTTGTGGAGTAACACTCATTTCTAGTATCTTATCATAATTAGGCTCGTTCTTAGGATTTTCTAAATCCAATCCCTCATGTGACAAATGCCAAAGGTTTTTATCCTTTGAATAATTAGTCTCTCTACTTATTTTAAGAGGTATATTATGCTTTTCTGCATAATCAATTTCGTCTTCACGGCTCTTTATAGCCCAATTTCTCCAAGGCACAATAACAGGCATATCTGGTGCAAAGTTCTTTATTCCAAGTTCAAACCTTACTTGGTCATTTCCTTTCCCAGTACAGCCGTGACATATAGCATATGCATTTTCTTTTTTAGCAATCTCAACTAATTTTTGTGCAATTAATGGTCTTGAAAATGGTGTTCCTAGTAAGTATAGGTTTTCATATTTTGCACCAGCTTTTATAGTTGGTACAATATAGTCATTTACAATCTCCTCTTTTAAATCAAGCACATATAGTTTTGATGCACCTGTTTTTAAAGCTTTTTCTTCTAGTCCTTCTAATTCGCTTTCTCCTTGTCCTACATCTCCTGTAACTGCAATTACTTCACATCCTTTGTAATTTTCTTTTAGCCAAGTTATCATTATTGAAGTATCTAATCCTCCTGAATAAGCTAAAACAATTTTTTTGAAATCTTCCATTTCTTTTTCCTCCTTATTTTTTATAATCTATTAAAAAAAGCGTCACTGGAAATATCCAGAGACGCTAAATTTACGTGGTACCACTCTAGTTACCTATGGTTTTATACACTACTAAAAAGCACCTTAATTTTTAAATCAAAAAGCGCCTCTGGAAAATCCAGAGACGCCATATTTAACGTGGTACCACTCTAGTTACTTATATAAAAACATAAGTCACTCTTACCTGTAACGTAGGCTTACGGACACTATACTAAGATTTATAATCTTTTCAAGTAATCACTCCAGAGCTCTCTTCGCACTATCCTTTGTTATTAGGCTTTCACCAACTCCTAACTCGCTAAAACTCCGTAATAATGTTACTCTCTCTATCAACGTTTTTCATATTCAACTAAACTTATTGTAGCATCATTTCCATTTTATGTCAAGTACTTTTATTGTAATAATGATTTTACTACTTCATTTATTGTCTTACCATCTGCTGATGCACCCATTTCCTCTTTAGCAGCTTTCATAACTGCTCCCATTTCTTTAATTGAGCTTGCTCCTACTTTAGAAATAACACCTTTTACTACTTCTGCAATTTCAGCTTTAGACAATTGCTTTGGTAGATATGGAGCTAAGATTTCAAGTTCTTTTTGATTTTTCTCGATTAAGTCTTCTCTTCCACTTTTTTCGAAATCAACAGCTGCATCTTTTCTCTTTTTGCTTTCTTTAGCAATAATATCTATAATTTGTGCATCATCTAACTCAATACCTTTATCCTTTTCAACTTGTAAGATAGCTGCTCTAACCATTTGAACAGTATTTTTTCTTATTTCGTCTTTATCTCTCATTGCTGCTTTCATATCATTTAATAATTGTTCTTTTAACATTACTTTTCCTCCTTTAAAACAAAAGAGCGAATAAAATCCGCTCCCTCTATTTTTTTAAAATTTTCTCTTTCTAGCTGCCTCTGACTTTTTCTTTCTTTTTACGCTAGGTTTTTCATAATGTTCTCTTTTTCTAACTTCTTGTAGAACACCATTTCTTGCGCATTGTCTTTTAAATCTTTTTAGCGCATCTTCTATATTTCCATTATTAACTTTAACCTCTGACATTGTTTCCCCTCCTTCC
>CATJWN010000038.1 GCA_949745595.1 uncultured Clostridia bacterium | reverse complement strand
CTTTTTAAATAAAATAATATAATGTATTATTAGAACTTTTTTAGTTTTTTTGTTGAAAATATGCTTGTAAAAGTGTATAATGTCAAAGGAATATTATGTTTTGGAGGCTGAAACTTGGATATTACATTAAATGATTTAAAAAAATATAAACATATTCACTTAATTGGTATTGGCGGAATTAGTATGAGCGCTATAGCCGAAACCTTACTTAACTGGGGTTTTAATGTTACTGGTTCTGACATGGTTGCTAGTGAAATTACTGATAGATTGTCTGCACATGGTGCAAAAATTATAATTGGTCATGATTTAGAAAATTCAAAAATTGCTGACCTTATTGTTTATTCTGCCGCAATAAAAGATACCGATCCAGAAATGCTTTTAGCAAAAGAAAATAACATAAAATTAGTAGGTCGTGGCGAATTTGTTGGATGGCTTACAAAGCTTTATAAACAAGCTATTTGTGTTTCACGGTACTCATGGTAAAACTACTACAACATCAATGCTTTCTGTTTGTTTCGTAGAAGCGGGAAAAGATCCATCTATTCAAGTTGGTGCTCTTTTAAAAAACATTGGTGGAAATTATCGTGTAGGTAATAGCGAATACTTTATTTTAGAATCTTGCGAATATAAAGCAAATTTCTTAAAGTTCGTTCCAAATGCAGAAATTATTTTAAATATAGATAATGACCATTTAGATTTTTATAAAACTTTTGACAATATTGTAAAAGCTTTTAGAGACTTCGCCTCTATTCCAAATGAAAAAGAACTTGTAGTTACAAATGCAGATGATGAAAATTGTTTAAAATTAAAAGAAGTAGTTAAAGGTAAATTTGTTACTTATGGAATAGAAAATCAAAATGCAAACTTCGTAGCTAAAAATATTACTTTTGATGATAATGGTTTTGCAAGTTTTGAAGTATATAAAGATAATAAATTTTTCACCTCAATTACTCTATATGTTGCAGGTAAACACAATGTATTAAATGCACTTGCTTGTATTGCTGTGTGTGATTTTTATAATATCACAGCTGATACTATCTCAAAAGCTTTAAAAAACTTCACTGGTGCTGAACGTCGTTTAGAATATAAAGGCACAAAAAATGGATTTAGTGTGTTTGACGATTATGGTCATCACCCTACTGAAATTTTAGCGACTGCAAACGCAATAAAAAATAAAGAGTTTAATGAGTCTTGGGTAATTTTTCAACCACATACTTATAGCAGAACTCGTACACATCTTGATGCTTTTGCAAAAGTACTTAAAAACTTTGATCATATTATTGTTGTAGATATTTACGCTGCCCGTGAACAAAATACAGTAAATATCTCTTCTAAAGATTTAGTAAATAAGATAAATGAAACCGGAAATCAAGCTGTATATATGCCTGATTTCAATGATGTTTCAAATTATATAAATCACAACGCTCATCCTAAAGATTTAGTATTAACACTTGGTGCTGGTACAGTTACAAATCTTGGACCATTAATAGTAAAATAACATTTGCCCTTGTCAAACAAGGGCTTTTTTATTCTAATATTTCCTTTATCATAATGTCACCAAATATAGCGTATCCTTTGTTAGGATGGCTTACAAGGACATTTGTAATAGCGCCGGATAAATTTACCGTTTTGAATAATTGGAGAGCCTGATAACCCCCTTACTATTCCTCCTGTCTTCTTCAAAAGCTCTTCATCTAAAATCTCTACTAACATACTTTTGTTATTAAAATCATTATCATAATAAATTTCTTCAATATTTATTTTATAACTCTTAGTAATTCCATCTTGTAAAGTGCATAGCATTTCTGCTTCACCTTTTTCTATTTCATCTCTCAATGCTACTTTTACTTTATTACTTTGATTTAGATTCAAAAGGCTTAAATTATTTATCTGTCCGTAAATACCAAACTCAGTATTTTTACTTACTTCACCGATATTACCTTGTCCACCTATTGCTCCTTTAATCTCCCCTGCCTTACCATTTTCTGACTTAGTTATTGATATTATTCTTGAACTCACTACTTCACCAAAATCGATATCTATTAACTTATCTGTATCAGAATCTGTTATTCCATGCCCTAGAGCTGCAAAACTTCTAGTATTAGGCTCATAAAAGCTCATTGTTCCAACTCCTGTAGCTGCATCTTTTACCCATAAACCAAGCTTATATTCATCTTCTTCAGTTCTAGCAGGTTTTATATTTGCTGTAAGTATACTGCCATCTCTAAGTATAGTTAAATCAACATCTTTTCCGTCACATTTATTTACTTCGTCTTGTAAATTCTCGATAGAATCTATCTCTACCTCATTTACCTTTAAAATTGTATCACCTTCCTGAATATCTATTTCATTAAAAGGTTTTACCATTTCATTATTAATGTCCTCTACTTCTGACATTCCAACCACCAATATACCATTAGTATATAACTTAAGTCCAATTATTTTTCCTGCTGGTATAACTTCAAAATTTTCTAAAGTTGTTACTGTTATATCTTTTACTTTGGCTATTCCAAATAAATTAACTTCTACATTACTTTTATTTATACTCTCACTAGAAACACTGCTAGTCTGTATAGTATCCATTCCAAAAACAGTCTTTAACTTAAGCTCTTCTCCAGAAAGCAGTATTATTTCGTTTGGAATGTTAGTAATGCAGGCTACATACACATAAATTATAAATAAAAATAAAATGGCTAAATAATCTAATAATTTTTTCATAAGATTATTATAGCCATTTATTTACATTTTACTCATAAACTATTCTAACATTTAATTTTCTACAAGTAACACGATCTTCTAAGTCTATTTTCTTTAAACCTATTCTATTAACAGTTTGCTCACCTCTATCGTCTGTAATATGAATTGGAAATACCATTGTTTGTGGTGTTGCTTGCTCTAAGTTAAGTACCATACTATAATCAGTTTCTATACTGCCATTTAATATTAATGTGAAATTAACTGTTGCCTCACTTGCATTATCACATTTTAAATTACTTAAAGTAACTTCTACTTCTCTAACTTCCTTTATTGGTCTTGCAGAAAGGTTAGCCGATAAATCTTGTACTGAATCTCTATTTAGAAATTCTAATGTACTTTCATCTTGATTTATTACCTCAAAACCATTTGAGTCTGTAATTGCATTTGTTTTATATATAGCTTGTTTTGCATTTGCTGTGCCCACATAATATGCCTTTTTCTTTGCTGGTGATAATAAAGAAATAATAATATCGTCACTATACCCCCTTGCTGGATTACCATTTCTGTCATATACATCTTTTTCGTAATTACTTGGTATAGCACATCTATAGCACCCAAGATTTCTATGGTCATACGCATATAATCTAGTTGACCTGTCATATATCTTGTCATATTTTATATCCTTTGAAGTAAAAGATATATAATTTGTTCCATCGTCACCTGGTAAATTATCACAATCAATTTTATGATATTCATGTTCAACATTTGCTGTATTAAACTCATTATCTACAGTATAATACATCTCTGTTGGTAACATTGTAAGCTCATTATTTGTACTTGATGCTATCGCATAATTATTATATACTTTCATACCACATTGCAAACCTTGCATAAAAGAAGTTACTGATACACGAGTCAAAATTTGCTCCCACTCAGAATCTTTTATAACTGGCATTTGCACATTTCTTGTTTGTAACATCTCATTATATGCTGAAATTGCTAAGTTTAAATTATATTGTATATTATTTCTTATAACATTTACTTTATGTGAATAGAAAGCTGAGTCTGCAAGTTCTGGGTTTACATCACTTTGGAAAATCAAAGTTGTATCTTCATAGTCTACAGTTACTCCATCATCTGCAAATGTTTTAAAACTATGGAATAAGTCAAACTTACTCTCTGTTTCAAAATAGTCTTCATTTAATTTTGCTATATCATCTGCCACATTTGATGCTCTAATATTATTTAAGTTTGAGTATACCCAATCTGAAAAAATTTCAGCTTTTACATAATATGCAATTGCACCTAGTTGCTGAACTCCAAGCTCTAATCTTTGTATTTCTGAAATAATCGCCATATCTTCTGTATGATCTGGTATCCCATCTCCATCATCGTCCGTATTTATTTTTTCATATAATTTAGTAAGTATCTCTTTAGCCTTTGAATAACTTAAAACTTCTCCATCATATTCCATTGGTGAATATGTAATCTCTATTCCACCAGGTCTATCTCCATTTTCCATGATTGGATCTATAGTTATTGATAATTCCTTATCTCCTGCTAAAATCATTTCTTCTGCTGTTTTCTCATTATATGGCAGTAGATCTTCGCCATTTGCTGTTGCACTTGTAACAGTATTACTTGAAATTAAATATCCAGTTTTAGAATAGTATACTGCTCCAATATTTCCTTCTATTGTTAAATAATTATCTAAAGTATAGTTAATAGTTAAATCATAATCACCTGCTGCATCAGTTCCTGCATTTGTACCTTGGTATCTAGCAGAATAAGGCATATATGATTTTAAAATATGTGATTGCTTATACTTCGTGTTATCAGTTCTTCCATCTGTATGATGCACTTGTGGACTATAAGTACCATCTTCATTTAGATATAACATTTGTCCATATTCATGTGATATTCCATATCCTTCTAGAACTCCATACGTACTGTCATTTTTCTCACCTTTTACATAAGCACTACTTTCAAATTTATATCTTCCTACTCTCTTTTCTACACCACCAGCATTATAAGTAGTGTATCCTAAACAAGTTACTCCTTTATCTCCAACATAAACTACATCATCATCTGCTGTAAGTATTTCTGGAACTCTAGTTGGTGAATAAATATAATATCCATCATACAAAGTATATAAAACTGCTGGCACATAGGCATCCACTGATGCATTTCCAGCATTAGAAATACCTAAGTTAGTAGCTAAGGTATTAAAGAAAACATTTGTAGACGCTTCAATTATACTCCTTAAAGAATCTGCAACAGAAGACAAATCTTCATTTGCAGTATTAATCTCTAAAGCAGCCATAGCGTCATGTGTAGAATCTATTAACTTAGTATCATATCCAGTTTGTATTGCAATTGTATCTACCTCTGCATGTATAAAATATGAAAGAATTATAACTATAGGTAGAATAATAATTGCAAAAATTACCGCTAAACTTTGTATCTTCATTAACTTTTTTCCTTTATAAATAAATAAGGTGGAAAATACTTTCCACCCGTAATTTTTATCCTAGTTTGAACCTGTTGCTGTAACAATTCCTGAATGTTGAGCAGAAATTTGATATGTGTCATTTCCTGAGATTGAATAAAAAGCTCCTCTAATTGTTTGTGCCATTGTTTTATTTGTATTTTTTACACTAACAGAAATTATATCACCTTCTGCCATATTGTATGAAGAGGTTCCGTTCTCGTCTGTAAGAACTTCCATAATTTGTGAAGTATAAACAGAGTAATAAATATTTTCTCCGATAACTGTTCCAGTTGTCCAAGCTGACTTTTTGCCAACATTTTCATCAAGTACCTTTACCTCTATTTCGATATCATAAGTATTTCCTGTAGCGTTTAATGTACTAACTAATTCTTGATAATTTGCCATTGTTATCTTTCCAACAGCTCTAGAATTATCTACAAATTCAGTAACTGCCGTTTGAACTGAAAGTGAAGACATATCATCACTTCTCTCCGCTACTGACATTAGTGGGAATACAAACATTAAGATTGCACCAAGTAGTATCGCTACAACAGTAATTAAAGTATCACTCATACTTTCCTCCTTAATCTCTTTCTATTTCTCTATAAATTATTACTATTTTATCTTCAGGTTTAGAATTTCCAGTAATGGTTTCTGTATCTTCTCCCTCTCCAACTGAAATAGTATCTCCTTTGTATGTATATTGGATAAACTCTTCTTCAAATAATGGATTATCTCTAAAAGAGTTTTCACCTAATAAACTATTTAATCTATAATCAACTTTTGTTCCGTTGATATAAGCACACTCACCTTTAACATATAAATCGACACGTGTTTTAATGTCCTTACTTGTATTACCAATCCAAGGTGCCTCAAATAAATATGGATTTGTTGTTGTTAGACTAGTATCACCATATAAAGACACTAATGCTTTTTGTTCTTCTGTTCTATGTGCAAGCGTTGTACCAGCAGCTCTTCTGAGCTTTCCTTCAATATTTACATCAAAAATCTGTACTAAATCCCCTGAAAGATTATAAATCTGTACTGCAAAATTTTCTTTATAATATCTATATAATGTTGGAATTATTGTTTCAACATTAACATTCCTTTTTCTAACGTCGCCAATTACATCAATATTATCTAAATAATTTGATTCATCAGCATAATACAAAAGTAGTTGGGAAGTTGAAGACGCAGTATTTAGCAAATACATTGTAGCTGATAAAGCTATAATAAAAACAATCATAGCAAACGCCATTTTCATAGCCTCTACTGCGTTATCCATACTTCCTCCTACCTTTCATTTTTAACTTTCGTCAGGAGTAAATTCAAATTTCTCCTTCTCAGCATATTTTATTAATATTCCAGTAACCTGTTTTGTCTTTTCAGAATATACTAAATCAATAGTATAGAAATGTTTAGCATCTATATCTGATATAGCACTCTGCATATCATCTATGTTATTTAATTTTTTTGTTGAATTTATAATTGTAAATTCATCTGTAGCATGAGCTTTGTAAGCAATATCCAGTAAAGTTTCTGGCTTATCACCATTTTCTTGTGCATTATGAATAAGCTTTTGAATAATAATTTTTACATTAGAACCTTTTTGCTTGCCTTTATAGGCTTGCCACTCTGCATTAAATTCACTATTTTCGCCTAATTGTAAATTGGCTTTATCAGTAAACTCTCCAGTGGTTTTCATTATGTACATACCCATACTAACTATAACTATTATTACAAATAAAATTACAAATACATATATTAACTTAAATGAATGTTGCATAATTTACCTACTTTATTAAAAAATATTAACTATTTATTATTCGTGGTCATTTCCTTCTGGCCAAGTTTTTCCTTCACCTGTGAAATCACCTTCATCATATTCAATCATAACACAATCAATTAAACCTGTAGCTGGACATGTTCCAAATACTACATTGTAGTTATGTCTTGATTCAATAGATGTTCTTATTTTATTTAAAGCAGTTTGGATAGGTTCTCCATCCTCTGTTTCTCCTCCAACAACTGTTAATACTGAATCTCCAGCAGCGTCATCTGTTGATTTTGCTCTATAGTATACGTCTGGAAGTCTTGTAGCCTCCTCTGCGTTCTCTTTGCATATAGATGCAATTGTTGTGATTAAAGCTTTAACGTTTGTACCAACTTGTCTATTTTCATACATTGTAAATTGGTTGTTATAAGCTTGAATATCCTGTTGTGAAATTTGTCCTGCAGCATTTGTAATTGAGTTTGTTGAACTGTTGTAAATATACATACCTATAGCTATGATAAGTATAGATAGTAAGATAGCACCTGCTATAATTAGGGCTTTTGATGCGTTCTCCATAAATTTTTCCTCCTTAGTTTTTTAAAATTTATTCTATATGTAAGATATATATATTTCAATATATCAACATTAAAGACTATTTTTCTAATGACTCAAAAGTCATTACTGATATTTTACCATTTGATTTATGGTATTCGATTTTATCACACTTAAACTCTACTTCCCCGAAAAAAGTTACAAAACTATCTAAATTTGCTTGTTTAATGTTTTCCATTTTGTAAGTTTTTCCAGTATTTTTAAGTTTTACATATATATTAATACTATCCTCATCATTTGGGATATAGTATCCATTTTCGTCTTTTTCAACTCCATATTTTTCATTATTATCATAAGCTTTGTTTATAACTGTTGTAATGTCTATCCCACAAATGCCTTCTCTATTATAAAACTCATATTGTGAATTAAACTTTTGCACTTCTTTACTAGCTGCTTGTATCTGTTTTAAGTTCCAATATAAAATAAGCATAATAACAAGAAAAATTATACATATTACTGATAATGTTTTTTTCATATTATCACCATAAAATATTATATATTAATTATATATTATTTCCTAAGTTTTTTCAACATTTTTCTTTGATTTTATAGACTTTCACGCCAAGTTCCATCATCATAATGTGCAGTTTCTATCATCTTGAAAACTATCTTATTAGCTTTTCCGAGTTATCTCTGAATAAGTTATACCTTGTCCTGCATTTCCATCTTCGTCTTCATCTACATCAAAATAATATTGATATATAGTTTCGCCATAAGAAGTATAATTTGTACTTACAATGTCTACCATTCTTGCTGCATTATATTGTTTTAAAAATCTATAAAATTTTAATGTTTCATCATCTTCAAAGCTTGATCTTCCTTTTGCTGCATCAAAACTGGTATTTATCAAAAATGCATCTCTTGGAGCTTTTTCTACTGGATATACTGAATAAGTTGTACCTCCACAATCAACTACAATCTGTAAATGATTATCATTATCAAAATCATTTGTCTTATTTACTGACATTGCTAGATTTGCACAAGATATAATGTCTGATGCAGTATTTCCTTTAGTTACAAAAGAATAACCGTAACTCACATCTGCAAGCTGATCTGTCTTTTTAGTATATGCATCAAATTGACTATTAAATTTCACGACTTGCGCTGTTTGTTGTGTTATTTCATAGTTCTCACCCATTCTTGCACCAGTACGAAACATATATACAAGAACTGCTAGAACCATCAAAGCAATTATTGTTCCAGCTGCCATATACATCGCTTGTACAGCATTCTCCATAATCTACTCCTAAACTTAAAATTCTTCAAAAACCATTTTTATAATTCTACCTGTTTTCTCACTAAAAACAGTTTCATCTCCAATACATCTAAACTTTCTTGTCTTTAAATCATAAGTTGCTGGTTTCCAAGTAGCTTGTGACCAACCATAAGGTTTAAAAGTGTTAGTATCTCTATTTTTTATCGTTTGTGACATAACTGTTGATTGACTAAGTAACTGCTTTAACGTGTTGTCTGCACTTAATTGTGCCTCTGTATATCCACTATCAGGATCTGGTTCTTCTCCATCTGTTCCAAGCAAATGATAAGTAGATGCCCCTACCCTTGTATCAATTGTTTGAGTTTCAAATTTCAAACTAGACCAAGCTGACCCCGTATAAATTTTTTCTTGATATTTAGAACTTGGTGCCTTAAAAATTTCAGATGCTTGATACATTGTGCTAGACCCCTCATTTTTATAAGGTCCTGCTTGACTTCCTATATACTCTCTCTCTGTAACACCAGTTGCAGTTTGTTCAACATACATGACAGACATTTCTTCTTGAAGTCCCGAATTTAATGTTACTTGAATATCAATAATATAGTCAGTGTTATAACCTCCACCTAAGAAAGTTAAACCATCTTTTCTTATGTATTTTTCATTATTGCTCAATGCTTTATTAAGTACTGATATAACGTCTGTACCATACATTATTTTCTTATCATAAGCAAGATACTCTTCATTAAATGCAGCCGCTTGCACAGAATGAGTTCTAGCATCTTCCTCATTTGGAAGAGTCGTCAAACTTGAGAATACAAAAGCAATTAAGCTCATTATCATTAAAGCGAATAACATTCCTGCTACCATCAAAAATGCTGTATTTGCATGTTCCATTTGCTTCTCTCCTCTACATCATACTTGTCATTTCTGCGAATGCATCAGTCATACTTATCATACCAATTACACAAAGTGGTACAATTAGATAACCAACAAATAATATAACCATCGGCGCAAACCCCACGACTTTACCAATCATTGACTTCCTAGAAATTAATCTTTCATTAGATTCTTTTCTCTTTTCTTGGTGGTATGCTCTTTCTGTATCTAACTCGTCAAAAGCTTCTCTAATTGGAATTTTTTCAACAGCTGCTTGTAAGCTTTCAACAATTCTTATCAATTGTTCAAAAGATATATCGTTTTTAAGCTCTTCTAGTGCTTCCCAAGCACCACTTTCAAAATTGTTTACGCATTTTGAAATAGGCTCTCTAAAGATATTAGAATATCTTTCTAACCATTCTAATATCATTTCAACATTAACCCTCTCAATTTTCATAAGCATTAAGATAATTGTTTGGAACTGCATTACTTCGTTTTCCATTTCCATTTGACGCATTTTCTTTAAGAACATAAGTAGCCAAACATTTGCGTAATATCCTAACACACAAACTATACAGGCAATAAGTAACTCAAACCATTTTAAATAACTAGACTGTACAGTTTGTAATTTATCATAAATTCTTTCATTAGCTTTGTCTAATTCTTCATCAGTAACTCTACCATATTCCTCAGTCTTAGAAAGTTCTTTTCTAAGCTCCTCAGAAGTCATCTTCAAATTATTCTTGTATTTATCTAAGTAAACATTATCAGATTCAGTTAAAGCTCTAGCCTTCTCCTCTTGTGAAGCATTCATTTGTCCTAGCAAGTTATAATCAGCAGTTGGCTCTGTATAAACATAGTTTATTGCCATCTGATGTGCTACTATCATTATAACTAAAGATACAATAAATGCCACAATTGCTATTGTAATCCTATTTACATAGAACCACTCTAGTTTTAATGGTGATGCAGAATCTTTTAGTAACAACGTCATTTTCCTATATTCTTTAGTTCCTGTTTTAGGAATAAAGTAATCAACAATTTTCTTTCCTAATTTATTATTATATACCTTTTCTTGCCATGGGTGTTCTACATTTTGAGATGTATTAACACTACCATTGTCTTTTAATTTACGAGTAAGCATATAACAAATGAAAGTAGTTATAATTAATGCAACTTGCATGTAAAATCCCATTGTTCCATTATAGAATTGTGCTGTAAATGAGAATTGACCTATCGCCCAATTTTTAACAACTTCTATAAATAGAATTGGAATTGCAGAAATCATTGATAAAGATTGAAATACGTAATCTAATTTATCTCTTTTTAAAATTTCAATTTGCATTTCTTGTGTGATATTATTCAAGTTCTTAAGATAAAGTGATGCACCATCTTTATCCTTTCTATCACCAAATTCTTTTGTAAGATATGATACACCTGCAAACTCTTTAAGAAAGCTGTTTGGTGCAATATCATAATATTTTTCAAGTTCAGTCTCTGGATCATCAGAAATTAAAACTTCGTGTATTTTCTCTGCTTGCCTTGATACTTCCATCTCATCATTTTGCGCAACTTCATATATAGCTTCTTCAACCATATTGTATTCATGATATGCATGCCTAATTTCAGCAAAGAAATTTATTTGTTCTCTTAGGATTTGATTATCAATCTTATCAACCATACCTGAAATAATTGATTCAATAAAGAATATTTCAAACAAAAGTAATGTACTCATTAAAATAAAGTCTGTTTTGGTCATCATTATAACCACTATAGTAAGAGGAACAATTACAAGCAAAGCTTTAAACATAACTTGCGCTACTTGTTTTCTTGTTAAATACTCGTCCTCTAAATTTACTATCTCTACTCTTCTTCTAATTTTTAAGGTGTAACGTTTTATACCAGGAATCCTTGTACAAAAAACATAGAACTTCTGATAGAAGATTTCCATACTAAAAGTACTTTCTTTAGTACCTTCTACCAAAGAAGCTACATATCTAGTTTCTTTGTTCATCATCTTCTTACGAAGCATCATATATGCAATTATTATAGCAACAAATATGCCAGCTGTTCCCAGCATAAAGTATAATAGCATTTTCTCAGACATAGTTTTTTTAGTTACACCCACCTTTCTTTTTATTCTTCGTTTTTATCATCTAACCCACTTAAATCTAATTTATATGGATCATCTTCTGCTGGTTTTTGTGGTGCTGGTCTTCTTGTAGACCTTGCACTACTTGCTGTTCCTGTAGGTCTTTCTGGTGCTTTAGCTTCTCCAGCTGGTCTTCTTATTCCAACCGATCTTCTAATAGCATCTCTTGAAACGCCTCCATCTTGACCTTGCGGTCTTACTCCTCTACTTGTTCTTTCAGCACCTGTAGATCTTACACCAGCAGGTCTTTCTGCTCTTTGTGTTGGCCTTTCTACAGGTCTTTGAGGGACTGGTCTTGCCTTATTTTTTTCTTCTTTATCGTCTTCTTGTTCTTTTGCTAAATTCTCCATATTTAAGTTTTTAAGTTCTTCTGGTACTTCTGGAAAATCATCTTCCTCTTTTATATTAACAATTCTTTTGCTTTCTGTTGGTAAATCTAAGTCAACTTCTTGTTCTTTTTCTATTGCATCTGGCATTTTAGGTGGTTTAATACCCCAATTTCTCTCTAAGAAAGCATCAAATGCAACAACATCATTTTCTTCCATATTGTTTCTCATTTCTCTAATGTTAAATTCAGTAATCGGATTTACTAAAACATAAGTATCATTAGAGAATTCAAGAATATTATGATATTTATATAACTCTTTATTAGTTGTTTTTGAGAAGAATATTGTGGCATTATCCATAAATTTTGTAAGTTTTCCTTCTAAAGTCTTCTCTTTTCTATGGTCAAATGTGTATTCATTTTTCTCTTCTACTGGAATACACTCAGTAATTCTTTCTATGTAACGTCTACCTCTAAAGTCTTTTAATAGATGTATATTAAAGTTCAAAACCTGAACAACCTGCTCTTCAGCAGTTTTTTCATCTTTGAAAGTACCAGCTCTTAACATTGAGTTTCTTAGAGCGGTAATTAAGTTAGGGAATGTCTTAGCGTGGTGAGTAAATAAAGTAAACTTAGATGCAACCTGTGCAGATTGAATCATCCAAGATGCTACGGGGTCAGTCGCAACCTCACCAATGATATTAACGGAACCGTCAGTCTTTTTCTGAACGTCCAAACATTCCTGACCAGAAATTGTTTCTGTTTCACGCATTGATAAGATATTTCTTGTAGGATAAATCTTTCTTAAGTGAAGCTCGAACGCAGTTTCTGTAATACGAAGGTTCATAGTTTCATATATGTTTTCAATCATAGCCATAAGCATTGTTGTTTTTCCGGCAACCTTGCTCACCAGTAAGTGCTATAATTCTTGCACCTTTTACAAGGAATTTAAGTAATTCAATTGTTTCTTCTTTTCCTTCAAATTTAACGATTTGTTCAAGTGTTGCACGCTTAACGTCGAACTTTCTTACAAAGAATGCCCATGTTTCAGACATACTAGGACGAACAACAACTACACGAGAACCGTCTTTCATTTCGTTGATTTTATAACCATTTGTATCAGATAACTGACCAGGGTTATTATATTTATAAATATTTTGACATACTCTCTTAAGTTCTGCTTCTGTTCCAAAAGAAAGGAAAGCTAAACGAATAGATTTACCTTGGAAGAATATCCAAATACTATCACAAGCTCTTGGGATTTTTGCTTCCATTGCTTGTTTTAGATAATCTCCATCAGTTTGTGCAACCTGGCTTAAGAATGATTCTGGAAGACCAGATACACCACCAGATACACCATCTATGTTCATATCTCTTACTTCATCTATACTACTAAAGCCCTTATATTGTTGATAAATTCTTTGTACGACTATTTCAAGTTTATCCGCAAAAGAAAGTTCAAAATTCTCTTGCTCATAGATATTATCAATCTCTTCATTTGTTATAACATAACAAGGTTTTGATTCGCCAGAAATATATTTTAGTACAGCTAAATTATATTTTTTGATAATCTCTGTTAATGCCTCATATGCGAAAGTCTTTTTATATTCATGAATTAAGATTTCAAATTTGTCTTGTGCAGTTAATAAAGATGGTGTATCAAAAGAAATAATTCTTGAAATATTAGTTTCGTCAACACCATACTCTTTTGAAAGTAAATCGTATATTAATTCTTTAACATACTTTTTATCGTTAACATCGCCATATGTACAACCTTTTAAGGCCTTCTTTAATTCATATTTTTTGCTCTTCCTTCTTTTCAACTCTTCTTCTGAAAGACCAATATCATAAAGGTTGACTTTTGTAATTTCGTCTAATCTTTTTTTAACAAATTTGATTATCTTGTCTAAAGTATATGTTTTATCATCTACATCAACTTGTTGCTCTACTACTTCTTCTTTGTTCTTTTTAATGAAGTGTACAATGATAACAATAACTGAGACTAATACTACGAACATCAACATTAAATTTGGGATATTCATTAAAGTGCTCCTTTCCTCTAAACTCTATATTGTAATTCTTGTAATTTGTAAATTATTCGTTTTCCACATTCTGAAACTTCTGTTAAGAATTGTGTGTTTTTGTCTGCTGCTGATTTTGAAAGTCTAAGTTGTAAAAATAAGTTTGCTACTCCTGCTTCTGACGCAGACTCCATAAATAAAGTATTATATGGAACTGTTGCTAAAGTTCCTTTTTCACCAATATATCTTTCTGCATTTTTTGCATTATATTTTGAATCACTATCAGATATCGCAAGTAATGGAATAACATTCCCTTTTTTCATATATGGGCTTCCATTTTTATATCTAATATAATTATCTATTTGTTTTAAGTTTGGTGGCATTGTATACATAATAACTGAAGAAGCTTCTAACAACGCCTTCGTAGTTTCTCTTTTTAGAGTTTTGGATAAATCAATAAAAACTAAATCATAATATTTGTTTGCAGCATTTACTAAATCTTTATATAGCATTAAAGACTTCTCATGCTCTTGGATAATTTTGGTTTTTAAACCTGGTAAAATATCCAATCTGTTTTTAAATACTATCTTTGTATAATTAGAAATTATTTCTGGTGAAGTTTTATTACTTGCTACTGCACTCACTAATCCTTCAGCTCCAGATGCAATATCTATTTTTCCATTATTTATTTTTCTGGCAAAACTGTTATTTTTACTAACATTCCAAAAACATCTTTCTAAAGTATCATCATCAAAAGTGGCATCTATCATTAAAGTTCTCATATTATGCTCAACGCACATTTGAGTAGCAATAGCTGCCATTGATAAAGTCTGACCACTTTGCCTCTTATCTCCACTCCAAAAACTTATTATTGCCATTTTGTTTCCTCCAATGTATTCCTAAGCTCTTTCCATCATTTTCATAGCTTTTTTAACTTCTGAATTTGTAAGCTCTAAATTCTGTTCTGCTAAGAATTCTAAAGCTTCTAAATAACTTCTACTCAAACCCTTAATTTTTATTTTTCCAAATCTTTGGTTTATATTAATAGTATTTTGATCTCCCTTTTCAAAAGGAAAATATACTATCTCTTCATTCCAACTAATTGGTAATCCTTGAGTTATGTGCATTATATACTCATCTTCCTCTACAGTCATATCTTTCGAGAAATATACTTTTGTAACTTTTGTTGGTGTCTGAAAGCCTTTTAAAACTTCTAATCCCCTATTTATTGAATATAAATCAAAACCTGTAACGAAGCAATGTTCATCCTGTGGTTCTATTTCAAAATCTTGATATGCTGCAAGTGAATCTATATCTAAAATTGCTATATCATAATTTAATGCTTGTTCTCCAGTATATTCTAAGATATCTTGGAAATCAAAGAAACCTACTGCAATATCAATTCCCTCAAAAGTAGTTATATATTTTTGTCCTGCTGACATTGCTGGAACAATATATCTAGCTCCTTCAGATGCTGTTCCATCTACAAACAAAACTTTTTTATCAGATAAAACTGCCATTTTAGATAAAAACAATAGTAAATCTGTTTTGGCATATCCACCGAAAAAAACATACTTTCTCATTTTTGTCCTCCGCATTTATTCATCTACTCTTCCTACTTCACCAGTACCATCTAATTCTGCAACGAAAGCTTCTCTTGCTGTTCTTAAAGATGTTTTTTCTGATTGAACTCCAGTTTGAACAGCTGATGGATCAGATAATATAGCACTATCTATCTTAATTCTTGCATTTCCTTGTTCTTGATCATTGTATTTTGCTGACAACTCATTTCTTCTCTCTGTAATGATATTTGGGTCTTTATTTATTACGTCCCACACCTCATTATTTGGTGTATATGTAGTTGAAGCTGTTTCTTGTAATCCTGCCTCTGAATATAGTGTAGCATATATTTTAGAACCATTTGTCTGATATGATTCATATACTGCACAACCTATTGTTAAAAGTTCAGCTTCATCAACTTTTAGCCAAATTGTATCAGCTGTACATTGTAAAACTTTTTTCTTAGAAGCAACTATGTAATCAGCTCCACTTGGTAATTTATATCTTATATCAATATATTGTCCATTTTTTAATTGTGATGGAAGAGTAATCATATTATACTCTTGAATTCTTTGGTCAGCAGTAGTTTGCTCACCTTTTTCTGCAACCATATCTTTTGTAATGATTGTACCTTTTGGTAAATCAACTTTACTTATATATTCTAAGACAAGCTCATTTCCTTCATCATCAAGCTCTATAAAATCTGTGCTTGTAAATATCTTGTCTTTTTGTATCGTAGTTTGAACTGTTTCTTTTTTTAGAAGGTCTTCTGTAACATCTTCTCCTGACTTAATATCTTTTGATACAACAGCAACTGTAGATTGAAGTTTAATCAAATTCTCCATATCCTCATTTAATTGATTAATTTTATAAAGAAGCACAATAACTACAACAGCCATAACAACTAAAGTTACTAACATTCCTGTTAAAAATGAGTTTCTTGCTCTTCTTTGCATTGGATTCATAGCCATAATGAATTTTCCTCCCTAATATATCATTTTATTTTATTTTACTCTTTTTTCTCCTTAAAAACAACAAAAAAATCATATGTAATCAAAACTTAATATTGTTGTAATTTTAGCTTAATATAAACTTTTCCACCGCTTCTACTACCCCATCAGAATTATTATCTGAAACGACAATATCTGCCAATTCTTTCATTTGTGGGCTACTATTTCCCATAACTACCCCTAATCCAGCATTTTCAATCATTTCTTTATCATTTACATTATCACCTATTGCCATTACCTCTTCTGGTTTTATGTTTTCTTTTTCTAATAAGTATTCTATTGCAGACCATTTATTTACATTTTTGTTAGTAATTTCTGTATAGAAATATTCAATTTGTACATCGTCTGTACCATCTTTTATAGTCTTCCTAGACATATGTGAAATATCCAAAACATCAATAGAATTTATGTTTCTAAGTTTCCTGATTATTCCATTAAAAATTAACCTATTAGGATCGCAAACTGTCATTTTTAAAAACTTTTCATTTTCGTCTAAATCCTCTATGTATTTTCGCAAGTTTGACACTATATTAATATTAGTTCTCTTTCCTTCTGGCTTTTTAGCATTTTCTTTATGATAAAAAAGGACATTATAATTCAAGGATTTTGCAATTACTTCTGTTTCTGTATAAACATTACAATAAATGCTGTTTTCCTCACAAATATCTACAATTCCTAATACTTGTTCTTTCGTCAAAAATTTATCATATATTACTTTTTCTTCTCTCATATCATAAACAAGTGCACCATTTCCAGAAATCAAATATTCTTTGCTTCCAATTTCTGTTGCTATATTCTCAATAGCACTCACTGGTCTACCTGATGCTAAGACCACCTTTATTCCTTTTTCTATTACTTGATTTAATACATCTTTTGTTTTGGGCGTAATTTCGCCAAACGAATTTAAAAGCGTACCATCTAAATCAATTGCTATAAGTTTGTACATTCTAGATTCCTCTTTTCTACTTAAAATTCATTTCCATTGTTATTATATCATTATTACATTTTAATTCAACATTTTCAATGTCAAAATTTGTAAAAAAAGGTAGGTATTTCTACCTACCTTTTTAGTGTCTATATTGTAAAACGGCACTTATTTGTTTATCATTTCATTTTCAGCTTTTTCTATTAATTTTCTAACCATGTTACCACCGATTTTACCAGCATCTCTTGCTGAGATGTTTCCGTTGTAACCGTTTTTTAAATTAACTCCAACTTCATTAGCAACTTCATATTTGAACTTCTCTAATGATTCTCTAGCTTCTGGAACTACTTTTCTATTATTGTTTGTCATTATAATTCACCTCCGATTATATTATCTGAAAAAACATGTAAATGTATTTTCAATATATATAATTCCACAAGATGAATTTTTTAAACAAGAAATTTTTGGAAATTTATCTATCTCCGTGATCTTCTGGTGCAGTCGGTGGGTTTTTTAGTGTATTTTGGGTCTTGTCAGGTGTATTTTCCTCTACTTCTCCACTCAAATCTATATCTTCGCATTTGTGAAGTTCACTTTCCCACTCACAACCTCTATACGCTTTTCTTACGCCTTCTTTATCTAATTCTTTTACCTCACCTGATTTTGTTTCAACAACATAAAAAGGATTATCATTTTCTAAGCCAAAAGAAGACCTACGAAATAGAATTACTCTATCAAAACTTTTTTCACCATCTCTTTCAGTTTTTTGACCAATATAAAATTTTTCAAGATATGATCCAAATACCTCCATGTGTGAAACCGCATCTAAGAATTGTGTTAACTCATTTCCAGCTAATCCTCTTTCTTTACCAATCTTAACCGCTAATTTTAATACATCTCCTAAATTATCTTTACCTACCTCAATATTTGACTTAGTTTCAAAAGCTTTCATATATTCAGCTTGAGTTATTGGCTCTCTACCTAGTACCATTGGATAAACTTTTTTAACAGCATTACTTAAAACTCTATCTTTATCATATCTAGCTACAATTCCATAAAGTGGTAAGCCTAGTTTTGCTTTCATCAAATCATCAGATACACCACCAGCTTGTGTGCCTGTTCCATCAAAGCTTGCTGACACATTTTCTGTGTATAATCCTACATAGCTGTGCATTCTACTGCCCTCTCCACTTGCTAAAACCACAGCACCTATATCACCATCAAATTGGTTTACAAATTTCGCAAACATTCTTGAAAAGTTTACACAATCCACCTTAGAGCCTGGTATTATCGCTTCCATAACATCTTTTGAGTATGGTGTGATATAATCTGCTCTTTCTAATCTTCTTTTATATAAAGCACCCTCATCATACAAAAGTAACTTACATAGTTTAGCATAAACAAAAGTGGCTTTTTCTTCAAGTGATAAATCTTTTGGCATTCCTTCATATACTGCTGATACTAGTTCTGGATTTATTGTAAAATCAGGCTCTTCGCCTTTTCTTGAAATAGCTGTTCCTGCAACAGGACTTCTGAATTCATACATTCCACCTATATATCTATTAAAATTGATTTTGTCATAGGCTTGTTTTACTCTTTCTTGCATCTTAGGTAACTCTGGAATATAGAAATATGCTTTTGTTCTTTCTAATTCTCTAGATGTTTCACTATGATGCATCTCACCAAAAATTTTTGAAATAGTAGTACAGATTTCATACTTAGGAGATTCTACTCCTTCAATTTGAAAAACATCTTTATTTTTCTCATAATCTAAAAACTTTTCAAACAATTCTTGGCTTAATAAAATTTCAAATACTTTATTTACAACATCACTATTAGTTATCGAATTTGTATTAACATAGTTTTCTTTAAAAGCTTCTAATCCTCTAGTTTCTAATAATCTTTCTAGTCTAGTATGTAATGGAGAACCTTCTGGGAATCCTGCTAATAACTTTTCAAACATTGAAAATAACTCTTGAACTGAAACTCGTGAACCATTTGCATAATATCCTCTTACTACTTCTTTTCCATCAATATACAAGTCTTCTAAACCTAATTGATAATCTCTATCTGGTCTACTACACTTATCAGTTACATAATAAAAATTAAAGTCCTCCATTTGACCATTTAAAGGTCTAATTCTTTCTATCACTTTTTCAAAAGTTTCATCGTCTAATTTTAGTATTGTTGCAATTCCATCTTGTATTCTCCCATTTTTAGTTACTTCTGTAATAATATTCATAATTTACAATTCCTTCTTTAAAAATACGCCATTCTTATAGAATGGCGTTCTGGTCTTATCTTATGCTTCTGGCTCTACAAGTCCATAATTTTTTCCGTCTTTTAATTTGAAAATAACATTTACTTTGTTTGTTTCTATGTTAATAAATGCTAAGAATTGACTTGTTGGCCTCTCTTGTAATTTCAAAATTGCATCTTCTGGGCTCATTGGTTTTACATCATAATACATAGTTTTTACTATTTCATTTTCAACTGCATGTGTTGTAACTGAACCATCTATTGCTATTTGTTTAAGAGATGCATCTTTTTGCATTTTCTCTCTTTTGGTTTTTGCTTTTCTGATTTGTCCTTCTAATATATCAATATCTTTATCAATTGAAGCATATAAATCTCTGTCTTCTGTAACTGCTTTATAAACATCACTTCTAACTGATACATACATTTCAGCAACTTGAGCTGATTTTTCAGCTTTAATAGTAACATTTACTTCCATATTGTCTAAATCATTTGTAAAGTATTTTTCTATTCTTTCTACTTTTTTTGCTACATAATCTTTAATTGCATCTGTAGCTTGTAAATCTTTTCCTGTAATTGTAATATTCATAAAATCACTCCTAACCTTTTATTTTTACTTTCCTTTTGCAACTTCATTATACCTTTTAATAAATCAAAAAGCAAGTAAATTTTTTGTGCCTTAATTTAAAATAGTTTTTCTAGTTTATACTCTTTCTCCAATTTCTCATTTAAGTAGATATTACTAATAAGTTCTAGCTCTTTTATCCCCTCTTCTGAAAGTGAAAAAGAAAATATTTTTTTAGGATCTGATATCATAATATATTTTATTGCATTTTTCGTAGGCTCTTTCATTTCTATACTACCAGGATCTTGTTTACTACAATTCTTACATTTAAATCCATTGTCTTTTATGCTAAAATTAGTTAACTCTTCTTCTGTTTTACAAGATACACAAGTTTTAGTGTTTGGAGCAAATCCAAGTATTTTAAGCAGTCTTAACTTAAAAACAGAAGTTATTAAATCTAAGGATTTGTCTGTTTCAGAAATTGCATATAAAGTATTTAAAAATAATTTTAGTGTATTATAAGAATTCTGATTTTCAGTAGTAACATCATTTACAATTTTAGTTATATATGATGCATAAGTTAATTTATCTAAATCAGTTCTTATGTTATAAAACATTTCAATAGTCTCACAAGAGTTGATTTTATATGTATCTCCGCCTTTAAAAAGCTGATATTCTCCAAAGCATAAAAATTGAGTGCCGGCTGAGCAAAAGGCTTTTAGCCCTTCTTGCCCCTCTAGCACTACAAGATATCTTTCCTAAATTTGGTGTAAGTAAAGTAACCATTTTATCATAATCACCCATATTATTTTCTGCAATTATTACTCCACTAACTTTTAATTGTTTCATCCAAAATTACCTTCATTTTTTCTTCTATATTTTTTACTTCCTTAAATTCTAGATATGTTTTTATATCTCCAGTTTCCTTAAATGTATTCCAAGCTAATTGTTTAATCATATCAATCATCTCCTCTAAGGTTTATCTTTTGTAAATTTAGAAGATTTATACTGGAATTATTTTAATTTAAATTTATTAACTATATTATCTTTTTCTTGCCAATCTTCTTTAACTTTAACCCATACTTTTAGGTTTACTTTTGTACCAAGCATTTTCTCACTATCTTCTCTTGCATAGGTAGAAATCTTCTTAAGCATTGCTCCACCTTTTCCTATTATAATGCCTTTATGTGACTCTCTTAAGCAATATATCGTAGCATCAATATCATAAATGTCTTCACCTTTTGTAGTTTTTCTATTTTTAAATTTTTCTACTTCAACATATATTCCATGTGGCACTTCTTCATTTAGAAATTTTAGTGCTTTTTCTCTAATTAATTCTTCTACTAATTGTCTTGAAGTTTGGTCTGTATACTCATCCTCTTCATAGTACTTTGGACCATAAGGCATCAATTTTTCAATTTCTGAAATTAAAATATCTGTATTTTTTTGTTTGTACGCAGAAATTGGAATTACACTAGAAAAATTATATTCTTTGCTATAAATATCAATTAATTTTGCAAGTTCTTCTTTCTTCACTAAATCAATTTTATTTATAACTAAAATGCAAGGTTTTCCTGCCTTTTTAATTTTTTCTAAAATTTTGCTATCTCCTCTACCTATCTCAGTAGAAGTAGCTTCTATCAAAAACAATATGCAATCTACCTCAGAGAACATTCCAAAAGCAGTATCTATCATTGTCTCTCCAAGTTTTGTTTTTGGTTTATGTATACCAGGCGTGTCAGTTATTATTATCTGATAATTCTCACTATTTATTATTGCTTTTATAGCTGTTCTTGTAGTTTGAGTTTTGCTAGTTGTAATTGCTACTTTCTCTTTTACAAGAGCATTTAGCAAAGTGGACTTACCAACATTGGTACGTCCAACTAAGCTAACAAATCCTGATTTAAAATTGTTCATTCTACTTCCTTTTATTCAAATTCAATTTCTGCATTAATCGGTACTATATTTATGAAAGTGTTTCCATCATTAACTTCAATTTCGTCTCCATTGTGATTTTTGTAAATAGTTTGTCCTGTTCTACTATTTTTCTCGCACAAGATTGGTGACGCTTTACCATTAGTGATATAGTAACCATTTGCTGTTCCAACATTATTTAAAGTTTGTCTACCTTTACCTTCGCCATCATCTAAAGAATAGTTATATACTAAAGAAATAATTATATTCTTAGCTGTAATATCTTCTCCAGTCTCTCCATCCTTTTGTAATTTCCCTTTTGAATATCTAGTATATCTCTTTGTTGTTTCATCATAAACATATTTTACCTTATGGCTAGAAGCATAAGGAATTGTAACTGTATTCGCATCTGTATTACTTTGAAGATTCACTTCATTTTCAACATAATTCAAAACACTATCTGCTGTAGAAGTCAACTTATATCCTCTGTCTTTAGCAATTTTCTTTAAGCTACCAATACTTGTATAGGCATTATGTGGTGCTTTATTTCCGTGTGGAGATTCTCTCCAAAATAGTGATGTACTTGTTCTTGCTTTTCCAGTATCATAAGTTTGTCCATTTATGTCATCCATTTTGAAAATTTTTATATCACTTTCTGCTTGTGGACTTTGTCCTAAATGTGCACAAATAGCATCATTTTCATTCATGTAATCTATATAATAATGTCTTACACTACGAACTGGTCCTACTTTCAAATCGTCATCTACACCTTTGAAAACAGGCATAAGTCTAGTTTCATTTCCTTCAACAATAATTTCATAAACTACAAAAGCTGAATTTATTCCAGATTGTGGTTGTGCATTGACATTATTATCAACCATAAGTGCTATTGGTCTATCATTTCCAGAATATATCTTTATATTCTTACTAGCTGTAGTCTTTGGCTCCTCTTCCTCACCTTCTTCAATTTCTTGTGTTTGGCTTTGATCACTACCATCAACTTTTCCGGAAGTCTCCACCGATTTTTTTTTATAGATAACCATTCCAACTAATACTGCAATGATAACTACTACAGCAATGATTATTCCAATAACCTCTTTTTTCTTCATAAAACTCTCCTATCTAAAATATTATTTCCAATATTTTATCCATGTATATTATTAACCCTATAGCAATACTATTGATTGCTGAAATTAATACTGCTCCTGCAGCAACATCCTTTGCAATTTTTGCTTTTTCATTATATTCTTCAGTAACTAAATCAACAACTGTTTCAATTGCCGTATTTAGCATCTCTGAAAAAATAACAAATACTATTGTAAATATTATTATTGCCCATTCTATCTTTGATATTTTCAATATAATTCCAAAAATAATTGCTAGCAAAGCAAAACATAATTGGATTATCAAATTTCTGCCCGTTTTAATACTATATACAATTCCTGATACAGCACATTTAAAAGATTTCCAAAAATTTTCTGCTTGCCATTTTCGTTTTTCCATACCTAATTCCTCGTAATGTCTAATTGTTCAAGAACGTTTTCCTCTTTTTTCCTCATTCTAGCCTTCTCGTCCTGATTCATATGATCTTCACCCATAAGATGATAGAATCCATGTACTATCATATATGCAAGTTCTCTTTCAAAACTATGTCCATAATCCATAGCTTGTTCCTTTACTCTTGCAATAGAAACAACTATATCGCCTAAAGCTTCTTCATGCTCAGATTTATTTATTTTCATTTCTTCAATTTCGTCTTTTTCAAACATTGGAAATGAAAGCACATCAGTTTCACTTTCAATTCTTCTATATTCTCCGTTTATCCTTTTAATATTTGCAGGATTAGTTAATGTAATCCCAACATATAAATTTGCTTTATCTAGTTTTTCTATTTCAAAGCATTTTTTTATTACTTTCTCTACAAAATTAATATATTCTTCATTTTCTACGATGTCTAAAAAATGAATTTCTGTAAAATTTTCCATCTATACTCCTTTTAAATTTTCCTATGAACTCCAGCCAAAGTTTTACAAGCATTTGGAAGTGCTCTCATGACACCATATTCTACTAATTTTCCTTTATAGAATTTACGAATCTTGTCCCATCTTGCTTCTCCATTATTTAGTTCATATAACTCTCTTTTTAATGATAAAATTTCTTTTTCTCTTTCTGAATCTGATTTACTATATGCATTCCAGAAATTTTTATAAGCCTCTCTTTCATCAGGCTTGTCCCAGTATACTTTTGTTGAAAGTAATTTGACATTATAATCTTCAACTAGCTTTAAAAGCATTTGATAAGCTTCTTCTCTTTTTCTATCTGTTTTAACATTTATAATTAAATTTCTTGTATCTTTTAATAACTTTTGATAGCATTGCTCAGCTGCTACAAGTGGTAAACTATGTGTAAACAAAGAACGACTTAGTCCTAATAAAATCATATTCTTCTCTAAGAATTCCTTTTCATCTAATTTACCAATTGTAAATCTATCAAAATCTTCATATTCTTTTATAATTTTTGCATAAGTATTATTCTCATCAATTTTAATTTTGATAGGTAAAACATTTCTAATGTACTCTTCTAATGTTGAGAATATATTTTTATAAATCTCAACATTTTCAGCTCTTTTTTCTCTCTGTCCATCTGCTAATTTAACAGAATAATTTTTCAAAATACCTTTATATAAACCATCAATTTTTTCTATGTACATTCCCTGATATCTTTGAACAATCTTATCCTTACCAGCGCTTTGCATGCTCTCATAATCAAGCTCTAACAAAAATTTTTGCTTTCTGTATTTATATTCCAAATACTCAGTATCTTTTAATCTAACAATTGTATAATATGTAGATAAGGCATTTTGTTCAAAACTTGATGCAACACCATTTTTAACCTTTTTATAAATAGAATCCATAATAAATTTATCAATCGATTCTAAATACAAGGCATAACTCTCTTCATATCTTTTTGCATAACTTTCTTTTTTATCTACATCTTCACTTTGCTGCGCTTCTTTATAGTTCTCATAATTTTTAAGTGTGCTATTTCTTTTAATATTTATCATTACACCATTTAAGCTTATTTTGGTTGGTATAAGTAGTTTTGTTAAAGTATTTGATATCTTATTAAAAAAAGTTGTCTCTGCTGGTAGTACTCTCAAACTTCTTTCTTCCATGCTAGGCACCCCCACTATCTTAATATTTCTTTTGTACCAATCTTCTCATATAAAGTATAAACTAACTTAACTAAAATCTCATTTCCTAAATTTTCTACTTCTATATTTTTCTCTATATTTTCAGAATTTTCTATTCCTAACTCTTCATTTAATTTTTGTTCCAAATCAGTTTTTATTTTCTCTGTAAGCTCTGGTACTGTATATTCTTTGCGTTCTTGTATTGTTTCTAAATTTGTTATTTTAGATATTTCTATCGGTAAATAAAAATTAGAAAAGAACTTAATTTTTTTAGTTGTAATTATTGTATCATATTTTTGAAATTTTGAAAGCCTTTTATGAAAATTTATTTTAATTTTATGCAATTTTATTTCTATTTTTTTCTCCTCATTTCCAGTTTTTGTATCAATATTTTGCACCAAACTTTGTTTTTCTGCTTTTTCAGCAGTTTTCTTTATCTCTATGTCAGCCATTGCATGAACATTTCTAATGCCTGTATACTTTCCTTCCATAACTCCTTCTACTAATAAATCTCCGAGCCTTAACCTCATCACCAACTTCTACTCTTGCAGTACCCTGTTTAACAAGTATCTTTGATATTTCTCCTGACTTATCTGCAACAATATTGCATACCTCATTTACATCAATTACTTCTGGAGACTTATCAGCTTCATTTATTTTTACAATTAAATTAGTACCTTTTATATCAATTCCTATCCAAGATATATCTTCTCTTTCCATACGAATTTTATTTATCGCTTTATCTAAATTAAAACTACCCTTTAATTTTCCTACACTAATTCCATTTTCTGAAAGTAAAGTCTTTATTTCATCTGCATTTATATTATTCTCACCTATAATATCAATATTCCAAATAAATCTAGTAATAAAAATCATAAATGCAATTATAATTGCTAAAACTATTAAAAATATTTTTCTTTTTCTATACCTATTTGCTAAAATAGGAAGACCTCTCTTCTTTTCTATCTTGACTTTGCATTTTGTTTTTCTAGCAATTTTCCTTATTTTTTTAAAATCCTTACTACTTATCTTTACCCTTAAATATGTACTCTTTTCTCTCTTCAAATCCCATAAAAAAATAGCATTTGAAAAACAACTATTTATGAACCTTTCTGTAAAAAATCCCTCTACTGAAATAGTTACAAAGCCTGTAAAATACATATATAAGTCTCTAAAGTCCACGCCCTATAAGCCTCCTATCTTTTACTTTCAAAATCAATACTATTAATTTTTCCAGTTACTAAAATATCGTCTTCTGTCATTTGATTTAATTTAAGATTAAACCCATTTATATTTACTACACCTATATGTGTATTTATTCTTGCAAAAAAATCTTCATATTCCAAAATACCCTTAAAATTTTCTATCAAAATTTCTTCAAAACCAGTTACGGTTATTCTAGGGGTTTTACCCCAAACGTCTTTTGGAATATCTAAAATATCATTTATTTTTCTCATAAAAAACACCCTTTCTTTTAGAATATATATTCTAAATAAGGGTGTTTTATGTATTATCTTATATCAATCCTAATATCTCTTCATCTTTTTGCAGTTCTGGAGTTAAATAACCAAGAACTGCTTTCCCTACTTTTGAAACTGCAAGCTTAGCCAATTCTTTATTTCCTCTTAACCTATAACTTGCATATTTGAAAATAATTGGCTTATTTTCTATGGCTGTTTTTACCACATCTTCATCATCTCTTAATCGTTCACTTGCATAATATAGAATTTGTCCATCTTTTTTAGCACCTGTTATCATAACATCTTTATCGTCTCTTAATCGCTCACTTGCATAACATCCTGTCCAAGCCGCTTGGCTTACAGCTGCAAGAAGTATATCTTTATCATTTTTCAAATTATCACTTGCAAACTCTAAAGCCCCACCATCTACTTTCACAGCAGTAAGCAAAACTTCTTTGTTATTTCTAATCTCATCATTTGCCCATTCAATTAAAAGTGGCATAGTTTTTACACGTTCTTTAAAAAATTCTAAATCATTAGTTTTTTCCTGTGCTTCTAGCACCTCTTTTGCTATAGGCATATTTTTCCTCCTCCAATTAATATATCTTCGTCATAAAAAACAGCTGATTGACCGAGGTGTTATACCTCTTACTACTTCTTCAAATACTACTTTTATTCTATCTGATTGTAGCTTATATAATTTGCTTTTTACTGGTTTTGCTGCATATCTAATTTTAGTTTGAACTTCCATTCCATCTTTAACTTCTTCTACTGCTAAAAGATTTACTTCTTCTACTTTCAACTCTTTTTGGAATAACTCATTATGCTCTCCTACTATAACTTCATTTTTACTTACGTCAAAACCTAGCACAAACAAAGGAGTAGGATGAGCAATTCCAAGACCTTTACGCTGACCAATAGTATATCTGTATAGTCCTTGATGTTTTCCTAAAATATTTCCAGCTTTATCCACAATATTTCCTTCTTTTGTGGAAAAGTTTGCTTTCTCTTCTAAAAACTTCTTGTAATCTCTATCAGGTATAAAACATATATCTTCACTATCTGGCTTATTTGCAACTTTTAAATCATTTTCTCTTGCAATTTCTCTAATTTGCTCTTTATTTTCAAAATCTGAAAGAGGAAAAACTAGATGTTCTACTACTTCTTTTGGCACACTCCATAAAACATAGCTTTGGTCTTTACTTTGTGAACTAGACTTCTTTATGACTTTTCTTCCATATTTTTCACTGTACTCTGCTTTTGCATAATGACCAGTGGCAATATATTCGCAGCCCAACTCTTTAGCTTTTTCATACATTAATCCGAATTTCAAATACTTATTACATTCTATACAAGGATTAGGTGTCTTACAGTTTCTATAATTACATATAAAATCATCAATAACATATTTTTGAAATTCCTCTTTGTAGTCCAAAGTAAAATGCATAATTCCTAACCTATTGCAAACATTTTTTGCATCTAAATATGTATCTTTGTTGCAACAACTACTCCCCCTATATAGTTCCATTGTTACACCTATTACTTCATATCCTTGTTTTTTAAGAAGAAGAGCAGAAACGCTACTATCAACGCCTCCACTCATTCCTAATATTACTTTCATTATAACTCCTTCATTGCTAATTCTTTTGCTTCTTCGTCATAGTATACTTGTATTGTTGAGCCTGGTTTTACTTCGTTTGCTATAATTTTCTTACTAATTAAAGTCTCAATTTCTGCTTGTATTGTTCTTTTAAGTGGCCTTGCACCAAACTCAATATCATAACCGATATCAATTATATAATTAATGGCCTCTGAAGTAACGCTCAAATCAAAACCTTGCAAAGTTAATCTATTACGCAAGTCTGAAAGCATAAGTTCAACAATTCCATATACTTGCTCTTTTCCTAAAGCTTGGAAATACACAATCTCATCTAATCTATTTAAAAACTCTGGCCTAAAATGTCCTTTCAAAGCAGCATCTATTTCTTCTTTTGCTTCGTCTGTAATCTTTTTATGTTTTTGTATACTTTCTAAAATTACATGTGCTCCTAAATTTGAAGTTAGAATTATAATACTGTTTTTAAAGTCCACAGTTCTTCCTTGACTGTCTGTAACTCTACCATCATCCAATATCTGTAAAAAAATATTAAATACATCTGGGTGAGCTTTTTCTACCTCGTCAAATAATATAACTGAATATGGTTTTCTTCTAACTGCTTCTGTAAGTTGACCTCCTTCTTCATAACCTACATATCCTGGAGGTGCACCTATAAGTCTTGTTACACTGAACTTCTCCATATATTCAGACATATCAAACCTTACCATATTTTTCTCATCATCAAATAAATTTTTAGCAAGTGTTTTGGCAAGTTCTGTTTTACCAACTCCAGTTGGACCTAAGAATAAGAAAGAACCTATTGGTCTATTTGGATTTGCAATACCTGCTCTTGAACGAAGAATTGCCTCACTAACTCTCTTAACAGCTTCATCTTGTCCTACAACATTTTTATGAAGTGTATCCTCTAGCTCTAATAATTTCTTTCTTTCGCCTTCTACAAGTTTTGTAACAGGTATTCCTGTCCATTTTGCAACAACTTGAGAAATCTCATCTGCTGTAACTTTATTTCTAAGTAAACGCTTCTTACCTTGGCTCTTCTCTACCTCTTTTTCTTCTTGTGCTAAAACTTGTTGTAATTGTGGAAGTGTTGAATATTTAAGTTCAGCAGCTTTATTTAAATCATAAACTCTTTCTGCCTGAGCAATCTGTGCATTTACTTCGTCTATTTTAGTTTTTAATTTTTGTACTTTTAAAATAGCCTTTTTCTCTTGCTCCCATTTTTCTTTCATTTCCTTAAAAGATTGTCTTAAAGTTGCAAGCTCTGCTTGTACTTTACTAAGCTTTTCTTTACTCTTTTCGTCCTCTTCTCTTGATAAAGCAGCCTCTTCTATTTCATGTTGCATAATCTTTCTAGAAATCTCGTCTACTTCTGTTGGCATAGACTCCATTTCTGTTCTAATCATAGCACAAGCCTCGTCTATTAAATCTATTGCCTTATCTGGTAAATACCTATCTGTAATGTATCTATCAGCAAGTGTTGCTGCTTGTATTAAAGCTTGATCTTGTATTTTAACACCATGGAAAATTTCAAATTTTTCTTGAATACCACGAAGTATAGTAATTGCATCATCAACACTTGGCTCTTCTACTAAAACTGATTGAAAACGTCTAGCTAAGGCTGCATCTTTCTCAATATATTCTCTATATTCGTCAAGTGTTGTAGCACCCATACAGTGAAGCTCACCCCTAGCAAGTTTTGGTTTTAATAAATTACTTGCATCCATTGCACCATCTGTTTTACCTGCCCCTACTAATTGGTGTATTTCATCTATAAATAATAATATATTTCCATTAGCACTTTCTAGCTCATCTAATATACTCTTTAATCTTTCTTCAAACTCTCCTCTATATTTAGCTCCAGCTATAAGAAGACCTAAATCTAAAGAATATATTGTTTTTCCTTTTAAACTTGTTGGAACATCTCCTCTAATAATTCTTTGAGCTAGTCCTTCAACAATAGCTGTTTTACCGACACCAGGCTCACCAATAAGACAAGGATTGTTTTTAGTTTTACGAGTAAGAATTCTCATAACATTTCTAATTTCGTCGTCTCTACCAATTACTGGATCCAATTTGTTTTGACGAGCTAAGGCTGTAACATCTTTACCATACTTTTTAAGCACATCATAAGTGTCTTCTGGATTATCTGAACTTACTTTTACATTTCCTCTAACAGCTTTTAAAGCTACTAAAAATGCATTCTTTGAAATTCTAAAAATTTTAAAAATCTTAGATAAGTTTGGACTTGCTTTATCAATAATCGCAAGCATTATATGCTCTACTGAAACGAACTCATCTTTCATAATTTCAGCTTGCTTTTCTGCATTATTAAGTATTTCATCTGTAAGAGTTGAGAAACGCATTGCTACTGTTCCTGTAATCTTTGGTTCTTTATTAATTTGCTCTTGTACTAATATTTTCATATTATCAATATTGACGCCCATATTAGTCGCAAGTAATTGATATATAAGATTTTCTTGATTATCTATCATTGATAAAAACAAATGGAAATCAGTTATCTCAGCATTTTGATTTGCTGCTGTTATATTACTAGCATTTGCTATTACATCCTTTGATTTTTCAGTAAATTTCTGAATATTCATCCTTTGTCCTCCTAAATTTAATTAAAGATTTATGTGTGAAATAAGTATAAATGACAAAGTTACTACATATTGCACAATAGCTGAAACCGCAACTACATTATATACTTTAGTTTTTGTTTTCTTCTCTGCCTTTTTTATAAACTCTTGCCAAATAAGTAGTGCACAAATTAAACAAGCAAACTCTAAGAAAATACAAGTTCTATTTCTTGATACAAAAACTGTTGGAGAAAAGCCCATAAGAATTCTTGTAGCAAGCCCACAACCAAACACATAAAAAGCTACATTATTTCTTAGTTTCTTAAATATCAATAATAGTGAAATAAATATACAAGTTATAACTACTAAAGATATCATAAGTGGTACATAACTTCCTAAATAATTAAAAGTTGCAGGTCTTAAAATTAGCTCTTCTGTTTCCGTAAAATTCTTTATTACCCACCCCACTGATACAGAAAGTTTTTCTGTTATTGGACTCGCAAAACTTAGTACCATTGTGGCTACAAAAGGTACTGCTGATATTCCCCTAACTAATCTATCTTTATAATTATCCCAAATATACATCATCATTATAAACGTAAATATAGCGAAAGTTATAGAAGAATTTACTAGCATCTCGCCCATTGTGGTTGTAACTCCTATTGCAGCTTTTTCTATGAAAGTCATATTTGTAAAATCTGGGAAGTATGTTACTACTTCATCAATTTTTCTTACATTATTGCCTGGTGTAGTTAGTATAAAAATTAAACTTAAAACAGCTATAAGAGTTTGTATATATAATATAGGACTTACTTTTTTCTTATCTCTAGCTGTAAGTAAGATTGTAAATACTAGATATGTCACAAATAACACCATACACACTTGTTCTTGATTACAAGCATAAATAGCAGCAAGTGCATAAAATATTCCTGAAACTATACCAATCTTCTCTCCATCATAAGCTTTTCTAATAGATATAAGAGAAAATATCCCTAAAGCAAGTGTCCAAATATAATTAACAGTAGTTGCTGCCCATCCTGCACTAGACATTCTCTCTAGTGGATATAATAGAACTAGCCAAAGTACCATCATTGAAAGTTCTTTTTTATTCTCTTTTTTTAAGAATAATCTTGACATTGAATATCCGGATTAAAGTCATTAATAAAACAGTTCCAAAAATCCAAATATATTTTGAAAATTGGAAAATAAATCCAAGTGTTGCTTCAATCAAAACTCTTGATGTCCAAGTCTGATATCTTTCTACAACAAATTTAGAAATTGGCACTCCTGTAACTGCTGTTATATAAGACGCATCATCATACATAATAGGTTTGATAGTTATAAAAAGAATAATTTGTAAAACAAATAGTATCGCAATTCCTCTATAATTTCCATCAAATAAATCATTTACTTTTTTCTTTACTTTACTAATAAAATTCATATCTTTTACCTCTACCCACCAAACTTGAACACTTTTCCTGTATCAAATACTATGTTTTCTCCATCGCTTTTGTATTCTATATAAATTTGATACAAACCTTTTGGAAGGCCTATTGCAATGCCTTTAGCATACATTCCTGAACGTCTGCAATCATACCCTTCATCTACTGAATATAACTCACCTTTATATGTCATATCTGTATTTAAAGCATAATATTTTCCAGTAGCTTCATGCTTTATAATAAATCTATTATTAAAGCATCCTACGTTTTTACCTCTTCTATATGCCCAACCTGATATCTCAATGTATTTTCTGCTAGTCATAATATCGTCAATTATAAAATTCACTTTGTCATCATTTTTAGTGATAGCATCTGCCGGAATTTTATAATTTCTCATAAAACCTAAATTTAAAAACACTATAATAACCATCAATAAAATAATTACTATACTTATAAAAATAGTTTTTTTGAAAAATTTTTCTTCTAATTCAGCATCTAATATTTTATCTAAAAATTTCATAAACACACCTAGTTTAAAAACTTTCTTTCTTTTATTTTTACGGGTTTATTCTATCATATTTTTCCAAAATACTCAATATATTAGTATTAATAATTTTATGGAGGTTTTTTATGAGAAATAAACTAACAAAAAGTATGTACATTTTCGTTCTAATTTTAGCCATAGTTCTTCAATATTCTTTAACTACTTTTGCTAGCACAGATAATGAAAAATGCGCTTGGGGTTTTTGCAGAGGAACAGATCACAGTCAGCCTCGTTTGGATAGCAAACCACTTAAAATTTTAGAGAAATATCAAGGTATTGCTATGGGAAATAGCGAAAGTAAAAAAATATATCTTACTTTTGATTCTGGATATGAAGGTGGATATACTGAAAACATTTTAGCTACACTAAAAAAGAATAATGTCCCTGCTACCTTTTTCATAACTGCGCATTACTTAAACACTGCTGAGGAGCTAGTTATGCAAATGATTAAAGATGGTCACGAAGTTGGAAATCATACTGTAAATCATAAGGATATTACAGCTCTTTCTGAAGAACAGCTAAAGAAAGAAGTTATGGATTTGCATATCGCAGTTCAAGAAAAAACAGGTTATGAAATGAAATATTTTAGACCACCTAAGGGTGAGTTTAATGATAGCTCTATAGCTTTTCTTAAAAATCTAGGATATACTACTGTTCTTTGGTCAAACGCTTATGACGATTGGAATACAGCAAACCAAGGTCGTAGTGACTATGGCAAGAAAAAACTTTTAGATAATCTTCATAATGGTTGTGTGCTACTTGTACACTCTACTTCTGAAGATAATATGGTGTTACTAGACGATTTTATACAGCAAGCTAGAGGTATGGGATATACTTTCGAAAGTCTAGACAATTTTGAGTACTAAAAAAGGAACTTATTAGTTCCTTTTTTCTTTTATTATATATTTTGGCCTGTCTTTTATCTCCATATACATTTTAGAAATATATTCACTAAGTATACCAACACAAAGTAATTGTATCGCACCCATAAATAGTACTGATACTATTGTTGAAGCATAACCTGGCACATCTTTTCCTAAGATTAAAGTTTGGATAATAATTGTAAATGCAAAAATCGTTGATATTACAAATACTAAAATTCCAATAATAGTAGCAATCTTAAGTGGTGCTGTAGTAAAGGAAGTGATACCTTCCATTGCATATTTCCATAAAGAACCAAAACTCCATTTAGTTTTTCCAGCTGCTCTTTTTACATTTTCTACTTCAATATATTTACATTTAAAACCTACCCAGCTGAAAATACCTTTTGAAAATCTATTATATTCATCTAAAGAAAGAATTGCATCTACTACATTTCTTTTCATCATTCTAAAATCTTGTGCACCTTCTTCTAGCTTTATTTCCATAAATTTATTTATTAATTTATAAAACATACTAGCACAAAAACTTGAGAATATAGGTTCACCTTTTCTGTTTATCCTTCTTGTAGCAACTGTATCATAGCCCTCTTCTATGTATTTAATCATATCTAATATAAGTTCTGGTGGGTGTTGTAAATCTGCATCCATCACAACAACTAAATCACCAACACTACTGCCAAGCCCGGCATAAATCCCTGCTTCTTTTCCAAAATTTCTAGAAAAACTTATAATCTTAATCTTAGAATTTTTTTCCCTTAAACTTTTCATTTTAGAAAAAGTTTTATCGCTACTTCCGTCATCTATAAAAACAATTTCATAGTCATATTTATCTGAAATTTTAGCTGTTATTTCTATAAGCTTGTCATAAAATATATCGATAACATCTTCTTCATTATAACAAGGAACTACAATAGATAATTTTTCCATCTTAAATCTCCTAATTTTCTGCTACTTTTTTATTATCTTTTGCATTTAATTTAATAATATTTTTTAGTATACCAGCTTTTTTTGATTTAGTTTCTTTTTTTGCAGCAGCAACTTTTGCCTTTGGCTTTGCAGCTTTTTCCTTCTTTGTCGCTTTTGTTTTTTTAGAATTTTTCTTTAAATTTATTTCTTCATATTCGTCATTTTCTATGTTCTCAAAAATAGATTCTTCAACTGCTTCGTCTTCATAAGGCATATCCTCATCTTCGTAAGGCATGTCTTCGTCATCCAATTCTTCAATTAATTGCATAGTTTTTTCTTCTAATTCAACTGCCTCTGTTTCAAAGTCTTCATCCTCGTCTTCACTATCTGTATCAGCAGCTTCTATTTTATTAATCTTATTATCTACTACTGCTTCTACATTTCCAAATATATCAGGTTCGCCTTCTACTTCTGTTTCATCTAGAGCTTCTATTTCTTGGATATTATCTTTCTTAACGTCTTCTTCAAAATCGTCTTCTAAATCACTTAACGCATCTAGTTCGGCAATTTTTGTTGCTATATCTTTGTATTTTTCTCCAAAAATATCTGGCTCTTCTTCTATTTCGTCAAATACATCTTCAAAAGCTTCAACAGCTGGAGCTTGTACTTTGTCAAAAATATCGTCTGTATCTTCATCTGTTTCATCTTCTTCGTCTAAAACTTCAGCCGCAACAATATTTTCTTTTTGTACTTTCTTTCTAGTATATCTTTTTACTTTTTTAGCTTTTTTCTTAGTAGCTTTTCTTTCTGGCTCTACTTCAATTACATCAAAAACATCATTGAAATCTGTATCCTCTTCAGTTGTTTCTATAGCCGCAATATTTTCGTCTTGAGCTTCTACTTCTTCAACTTTCGCTTTTGCTTTCTTACTACCTTTTTCATTTTCTTGAACAGCTTCAGCCATTCCAGGTAGTGCAGGTACATCATCAGAAACTTGTTCAAGTACAAATTCTTCCACTGGCTCTGGCACTACTACTTCCTCTATGGCAACTTCTTCTACTGGTGCTTCTTCTATAATTTCAACATTTGCAGTTTCGGAAGCAATTTCTCCTTCTTCGTCAAATTCTTCTGGCTCTCTTGGTACCTCAAATTCGTCTAAGTCTTTACCAAATACCTCAACTACATCTTTGTAGAATACTGTATAAATATTCTTTATACCTTCTAATCTCCAGTAGTTTGTATTCATAATAGTTGCTGTTGCTAAGTTGATTTTGTTTTTCTCTTTCTTGAACTTTTCATCATTTTCTTCAATACCAACTAAATATGACTTATTGTATAATTCTTTATATGCCTTCTTAGTTGACTTATTAGTTATTTCTTTTACCAATAAAGTATATAGATTATTAATTTGTTCAATATCAACATTGAAATTTTCACAAGCTTCTAACATCAAGTTTCTATGCGTTCTCTTACCATGAATAACCATAATTCTTTCATAATCTAAAAATTGAACTAAATAATCTTTTTCAGCTCCTAAGAAATGAAGTTTTACTGAAACATTTCTAATAGTTTTTTTATGTAACTCAACACTAACAGCGCCTTCTAAAAGTTCTGCTATTAATTTATTTGTTTTATTATATACATCAAGATAACTATCAATTATTCTTGTTTGAATGTCATAACCTACTTTTACGGCATTTCTAACTACCGAATTATTGAAAGGAATTTTCTCGTCTTTTCCATTTTCTAACATTGTATTAACAAGATCTTCTTGACTTTCTTCTCCTGAAAAAGATTTAGCAAGTTCAATATACTCTTCTGGTATATTCTCAATGTTTTGTTTTGTAACTTCAAAAATAGCACTATATTCTGTCTCTGCATTTTTTCTTGCTTTTTTACATTTTGATAAAGCTGATTTTCTTTCATTATAATTTCTAACAGCTTCAACATAATTTTCTCTTAAAGTTACTAATGCACTTTGAGTTTTGGCAATATCGTTTTCAATCTTAGCCATACATTTTTCAATTTCTTCTGGCTTTTGTGTGATATCATTAAAAATCAAGTCTCTATTGTATTCATACTTTGCATTTTTCTTATATAATTTCTCTTCTTGAGCTTGTATATCCTCTATTGCTGCTTCCGCACTTTTAAAGTCTTCTAACGCTTGAAACTCGTCATTATTAGCAGTCTGAAAACTATTGAACTTTTCAAAAAGCTCACAATAATTTTTATAGTTCTGCTCTAAATTGCTAGTTTTGTTAAAACCAAACAAGTTCCAAAAATATCTTTCTAAAACGATTGCACTTCTCTCGTACATAAGATCATTCCTCCATAATTCGACCACTTAAACATATTAATCATATTATATATAAAAATAAATTAAAAGTCTACAATTTTGAAGAAATTTTTTCTTTATTTTTAATGTAATTATTACATTATATTATTTCAATTTATCGACTCAAGTATTATCTTCTTGTTCCTCCTCTAATTTACTCTGCTTAATTTCATTTAAAAGGTATCCAAACTTTGCCTGCTCCGCTTTTATTTGATACACATAATAATCTATCATATTTCCAGAAACATAGTTCATATTTTCATAATAACTCTGTAATTTCTTTTTGGATATATCTATTTCTTCGTAAATATCCATTTCTTTTCTATTTTCTATAACACCATCATATTCTGGATCACGAACAAATTCTTCTCGCATAAAATCACCCTAAGGTATTTTACACGAGAAGAACTCTTATTATTCTATAAAGTTAAAAAATTTTCTATATTTTTCCAAGCTGCTTCTGTATATATTTTTCTTTCTGCTGAAAATGGAATTATACTACTAAAGGAAATGCCTAAATACTCTTCAATCTTCTCTACTGCACTATCAACTTTAGTTACTGCTATTTTATCTGCTTTATTAGTTACAACAATGAAAGGTAAATTTGTACTTGCAATATATTTGTACATAAGCAAGTCATCTTCAGTCGGATTATGTCTTATATCTAATACCAACACTATTAATGCAATATTTTCTCTTTTGGCTAGATAATCTTCGATAAATTTTCCTGAGATAACTTTTTCTTCTTTAGACATCTTGCTATAACCATAACCGTGGCAAATCTACTAAATAAAACTTCTCATCAATATTGTAAAAATTTATTTGTCTAGTCTTTCCGAGGCGTGTTACTAGTTCTTGCTAGATTTTTTCTATTACACAAAGTATTTACAAAAGAAGACTTACCAACATTTGATTTCCCTACTAATACTACTTCTGGTAAATTTCCTTTTGGATACTGTTTTGGTCCTACTGCAGAAATTTCAAATCTTGCATTTTTTACTACCATATTTTACTCCTTAATTTTTAGGAGAAATTACTTTTTTTCCTCCCATATAGTTCCATAATACTTCTGGAACTTTTACACTGCCATCTTCCATGTAATTATTTTCAAGTACTGCAATTAAACCACGAGGGCTTGCAACAACAGTATTATTTAATGTTGCAACTAAGTAATTTCCTTTCTCGCCTTTTGTACGAATAGATAATCTTCTTGCCTGCGCTGTACCTAAAGTTGAGCAGCTTCCAACCTCAAAATATTTTTGTTGACGTGGACTCCAAGCCTCAACATCACAAGATTTAACTTTAAGATCTGCTAAATCTCCACTACAACATTCTAGAGTTCTAACTGGTACATCTAAACTTCTGAAAAAGTCTACTGTAAATTTCCACATTTTGTTATACCATTCCATTGCATCCTCTTCTTTGCAAAGAACTATCATTTCTTGTTTTTCAAATTGATGTACTCTATATAAACCTCTCTCCTCTAGTCCGTGCGAACCAACTTCTTTTCTAAAGCAAGGAGAATATGAGGTCATACAAATAGGTAGCTCCTCTTCTTTTACAATTTGTCCTTTAAATTTTCCTATCATTGAGTGTTCGCTAGTACCTATTAAATATAGATCTTCACCCTCAATTTTATACATCATTGCTTCTAATTCTTCAAAGCTCATAACTCCATTTACAACGTCTGAACGTATCATAAATGGTGGAATTGCATAAGTAAATCCTTTATCTATCATAAAATCTCTTGCATAAGCAATCATTGCTTCGTGAAGTCTTGCAACATCGCCTATCAAATAGTAGAAACCATTTCCTGAAGTTCTTCCAGCACTTTCTTTATCTATTCCACTAAGTTTTTCAATAATATCTGCATGATAAGGTATCTCATAACTTGGAACTACTGGCTCGCCAAACTTTTCATTTTCAACATTCTCACTATCGTCTTTTCCGATTGGAACAGATACATCCATTATATTAGGAATCTTCATCATTCTTTGTTTTATTTCTTCTTTAAGTTCATCTTCTTTTCCTACATTTGCTTCAAGCTTAGCGTTTATTTCTCCAACTTCTGCCTTTATTTTTTCAGCTTCATCTTTTTTTCCGCTTGCCATCAAGTTTCCTATTTCTTTACTTTTACTATTTCTTTGCATACGAAGTTCATCACAAAGTAAAGTAAGCTCTCTGCTTTGTTTATCTAATTCTATAACCTCATCTACCAAAGTAAGTTTATGGTCTTGGAATTTTTTCTTAATATTTTCTTTTACTAAATCTGGATTTTCTCTAATTAATTTTATATCTATCATTTATAATTCCTCCCTATTTACAGCTACCAGCTACATCTTTACTTAAATCCTCACATAACTGGAAACGTGTTTTTTGCCCTGTTATATTGTCTGGTCTATCAAGTGGCACTTCTTCAAAGAACATAGCCTCTCTTCTTACCCAGGATGCGCTATCTTTTCTATCATATAAAGGTTTATATATAACCATTCTTTCCTTAGTTTCCGAGTTTAAAGCTACCTCTTGAATATAATAGTAATTTCCTTTAAAATGTCTGTAAACTTTACCTACTTGAATTTCCATTTTTCTTCCTCCTTTGGTATCTTAGCCTTCTATTTTGCCTATAATGCTTTTTAAAGCTTTTTCTCTTGGAAGCATAATAACATGTGAACATCCCAAGCATTTAAGCTTAAAATCCACACCAATCCTTGTAACTTCCCATTCTTTTGAGCCACAGGGATGTGGCTTTCTAGTTTTTACCTTATCTCCTATTTGATAATCCATTTTATACTCTCTTCATAATACGTTCTTTTCCAAGAACTTTTAATATTTCATAAAGGTCTGGTGTATTACATCTTCCTGTAACTTTAACACGAATTACAGTGCTTATATCACCAACATGTCCTTTATAGGTATCTGGGTTTGCTTTATATTCTTTTACTTCTCTAGCATAGCCCATACTTTCAGCTAAATCTTTCATTTTAGCAAACCAAGTATCTTTGTCGTCTGCTTCGTCATAATACTTGTCAAAATACTCTTTTACTATCTTCTCTATCTCATCTTTATCATTTATTTTTTGATATTCAAACTCGCCATTTTTATCGAATTTATTATCATACATATAATAAATAGTGTTTTTAACATCTGACCATTTGCCAATATCTTTTCTAGGTTTTACATTTCCTCTTTCTATTCCTAAAACTTTAAGTGCATATTCCTTATCATCTAACATCTCTTTTAATTCTGGATCAAAGTTTTTAGACCAATTATAGCTTTCCTCATAAACTTCTTCAGCAGAATATTTCGAAATTACATTTTTAGCTACATCAAGCATTTTTACCATATCGAATAATGCTCCACTAACACCCATTTTATTTAATTGTAACTCAAACTCTTCAATTGGTTTATCCGGATTTTGCTTTCTCCAGATTTCGAAATTAGAATTAGCTATATTCATTAAATATTCTTTTACTGCTTGCTTTGGAATTCCCTCTTCTGTGTAATATGATACAGCAGCTTCTGGATCTTTTCTCTTACTTAACTTTCTTTTTGCGTCTCCATCAACTTTCATCATAGGCGCAATATGTGCATATTTAGGTGCTTTAAAACCTAAAACATAGAAAAGTTGTAAATGAAGTGGTACAGATGGAAGCCACTCATCTCCTCTTATAACATGTGTTGTTCCCATTAAATGATCATCAACAGCATGTGCAAAGTGATATGTTGGCAAGCCATCAGACTTAATAATAACTATATCTTGGTCATTTTCAGGCATGTCTACATTACCTTTAATAACATCTCTGTGTTTTATTTTTTTATCTGGATTTCCTGGTGATTTTAATCTAATAATACAAGACTCTCCATTTTTTACTTTCTCAGCAGACATATCAATAGGCATATTTCTACATTTGGTCCATTTTCCATAATAACCAGTTCTCTCTTTTGCCTTTTCTTGATCTTCTCTAATAGAATTTAAAGTTTCTGGTGTACAAAAGCAAGGATATGCCATTCCTTTTTCAATTAGAAATTTCGCATAAGCTTGATAAATTTCTTTTCTCTTACTTTGTTGATAAGGGCCATAATTTCCAACGTCTTTACCGTCAATAATAGTCTCATCTGGCATTAAATCATAGTCTCTTAAAGCATCTATAATCTGCTCTACACCATTTTCAATTTCTCTTTTTTGGTCTGTGTCTTCAATTCTTACAAAAAATACACCTTTAGTTTGGTCTGCAAGTTTTCTCGCAATCTCTGCTTGATATAGACCTCCAATATGTACAAACCCAGTAGGGCTTGGTGCAAACCTTGTAACTATTGCTCCTTCTGGTAATTCCCTTGCCTTATACTTTTCTTCATAAAAACTCACTTCTTTTGCATTTGGAAAAATTAAATCTGCTAATTCTTTATTATCCATTTTCAATCTCCTCATTCTCTTAAACTATTCTTTAGATAATATCATATTTTAATATATTTTTCAACGATTTTTTGAACAAAAGAAACAGTTTTATTAAACAATAACATAGTAAATAAAAGATACTTGAATAAAAATATAAAATTTGACATATCTTAAAATATGTGCTATTATAGTAGTAACTTGAAATTCATATGATGTCATGAATTTTCGTCGAGATGTGTCTAGTCAACACATCTCATTTTTATATAAAAAGAAAAAGCGGGTAGTCAGCCCGCTACAAAGATTATTCTTTGTCTTCTTGGTTTTCGTCATTTCTATTGCTTAATAGCAACAAAATAATTAATCGTCAGATTAACTCATATGATGTCACAGTTATTCGCCTCCTTTCTACCTTTAGGTGAAAGGTATGTCTAGAATAACATTGTTTTTAGAGCTTGTCAACAACAGTTTGTTATATCTAGCTTAATTTGTGGGTAATAAAAGGGTAACAAAAAAGTAATACCAAACTGTAAAAGCTTGGTATTACTATATTTTTATTATACTTCCATTATAATAGGCAGAATCATCGGATTACGCTTTGTTTCTTTGTATATATAGTCTCTTAGGTTATCTTTAATTATTGATTTTAATGTTGCCCAATCAGTAATTCCATTTCCTACACTCTCATGTATCTTTATTGTAATCATTGATTTTACGTCATCCATTAGATTCTCAGATTCACGTACATATACAAAACCTCTTGAAATCATATCAGGACCTGCTATTACTTCGCCTGTAGAAGAATCCATTGTAATAACTACAATTATTAATCCGTCTTGTGATAAATGTTGTCTATCACGAAGCACAATATTTCCAACATCACCTACTCCTAATCCATCTACCATTACTTTTCCGAAAGGTACTGTAGTTGTAAGTTTTGCCTCCTTTTCGTTAAGCTCTAAAACTCTACCATTAGTCATTAAAAATACATCTTTGTCTTCATAACCTAACTTTTTAGCAGTTTCTTTATGAGCTACAAGTTGTCTATATTCGCCATGAACTGGCACAAAGAATTTTGGTTTTACTAATGTAAGCATTAACTTTTGCTCTTCCTGGCAAGCATGTCCTGAAACGTGAATATCTGCTAAAGAACTATATATTACTTCACTTCCAATTTGCATTAAATCGTCGATTACCCTTGAAATATATTTTTCATTTCCGAGGTATTGGATTTGCTGAAATAATAACTAAATCGTTTGCAGTAAGTGTTACTTTTTTATGCTCGCCATTTGCCATTCTAGTTAATGCAGACATTGGCTCTCCCTGACTTCCAGTTGTGATAATTACTAATTGCTCGTCAGGATAATTTTTAATCATATCAATATCAATAAAAACATTTTTGGGAACATCAATATAGCCAAGCTCCATTGCTGTTTCTATAACATTTATCATACTTCTTCCACAAACTGCAATTTTCCTTTTGTTTTTCACTGCTAAATCCACAATTTGTTGAATTCTGTGGACATTTGATGCAAATGTTGCAACTATAATTCTCTTTGTACAATTAAAAAATAGCTTTTCAAATACTTCTCCTACTGAACTTTCAGACATTGTAAATCCTTTTCTTTCAGCATTTGTACTATCAGAAAGTAATGCAAGTACACCTTTATTTCCAAGCTCAGCTAGCCTTCCTAAATTGTTTGGCTCTTCTCCAATTGGTGTATAATCAATCTTAAAATCTCCTGTATGAACCACTGTGCCAACAGGTGTATGAATTGCAAGTGCTACTGAATCTGGTATACTATGACAACTTCTAATAAATTCTACCCTCATTTTACCAAGTACTATAGTTTGTCCTTGTTTTACCACATTTAGTTTTGTACTTGCCTTTAACTTGTGTTCTTCAAGCTTATGCTCAATTAAACCTGCTGTTAATTTTGTAGCATAAATTGGTATATTTATTTCTTTCAATAAATATGGTATAGAACCTATATGGTCCTCGTGCCCATGTGTTACTACTAAGCCCCTTATCTTCTCTTTATTTTTTACTAGATAAGTAAAGTCTGGTATAACCAAGTCAATACCTAACATCTCATCTTCAGGAAAAGCTACCCCACAATCAACAAGTACTATATCATTTCCGTACTCAAAAACTGTAATGTTCTTTCCAATTTCGTGTATTCCTCCTAAAGGAATAATTTTCAAATTATCTTTTTTAAATTGAAAATCCTCTTTTTTTTCTGCCTTGACTGCTACATTCTTCTTTGGTAACTGTCTAGGTCTTCTTCTTTGTTTGTTTTCTCTTTTGCTTTTTTCGTTTTCCATAAAATCTCCTTTTCTTAAATTTCATACACAAGAAAAGCGTTCCTACATTTTTTGAAAACACCAAAAAACGTAAGAATTTTGCATTCCTACTTCCAAAATATTATATTAAAATTTTCCGATCATTTTTTAATTTAATTTTCCGAACTCTTTTTTCTTATATATAAAAATCTCATTACTAATGTAATTATTATACACGAAATTTACATAAATGTCAAATATTACTACATAAAAAACGTACCGATTTATTCTGGTACGTTTTCCAAAATTATATTAAAGTTGCTCCAATTATTCCTGCATCGTTTTTAAATTCTGCAGTAACTATTTTAGGCTTTTCTCCTTCATTAAAGGTAGTCTTTGGAGCATTTATTTTATCTAATAACATATTAAAAATTGGATTTTTCTCGTAATATGAAAAACTTCCTCCAAGTACTACTATTTCTGGCTCAAATATATCAATTAAATTGCATATTCCAGTTTGCAAATATTCTAAAAAATTCTCCAAATCCTGAATTACTACTTCATTATGATTCTCAAAAACTTCTCTTTTTAAAATTACTTCTCTTAAATACTCTCCTGATATATCACTATCCATATCTAAAGTTTCTGTAACTTTAGTTTTCAAAGCTTTTATTGAAGCATATGCCTCAAAACATCCTTTTTTACCACAACTACACAATCTACCACCTTTATTTATAACCATATGTCCCATTTCAAAACCAGAATATCTCTTAGGCTCTAATAATTTTCCATCCATAAAAACTGCTCCACCAATTCCAGTTCCTAGGCATAAGAACACACCATCTTTATAGTCTTTCATTGCTCCATATACTTTTTCAGCCATAGCAGCACATTTAGCATCATTTCGAAGTATCATTTGATTGCTGAAATTTTTTCTAAGCACACCGAAGTAAATCAAAATCTTTAACACCAAGATTTCCAGCTTTTACAATAACTCCATTTGAAGTAGTACCAGGTGAAGCAATTCCAATTAACTCTAATGCTTCTTCTGCTATTCCATTTTCATTACATAGATCTTTTATCATTGTGGTAATTTCATTTACTATCGTTCTTTTAATATCTGCTCTATCTTCTCTAGTTAATATCTTGTCTTTAATTGCAATTATATTTGTTTCTTCTATCAAGCCAACTCCTATGTGGCTTCCACCTAAGTCAATTCCAATTTTCATTTAAGTCCTCCTACTTAAAAAGGAGAGCTTTTTGGCTCTCCTTTTTTAATTTATACTCCTCAATCAATCTTATTATGATAAATATGCGTCGAATAAGAAGTTACCCATGTACATTTGGATACAAGGTACAAGTACAACGATAACGAAGAAGATTAAAACTACACCAACGATAGCATAAGATACCTCTGGTAAAACCTTCATTATCTTTTCCATTGTATTGTCTATATCTTGGTCCATATATTCCAATAATTTCTCTAACATTTCTGTTAAGTCAGTTTGCATACCAATCTTCAGCATTTCGATTGTCATTGCATTTGCAAGTCTTGTACTCTCAAAAGGCTCTATCCAAGATTGACCAACAAAAATATTGTTGATTGATGTTTCTATCATAGAAAGCATAACTGTGTTTTTAACAACGTTCTTACTAACTTCTAATGAGTCCTGAATCCTCATACCATTTTGTAAGTTAAGTAATGTTGCTTTCATTAACCTTGAAAAATCTAATAAATATATCAACTTACCAAATATTGGCATTGTATATTTGAAATAGTCAAAATTATATCTACCCCTAGGCGTTCGTATGTACAGGTAAACCAATAGGAATGCCAGAGATATTAGACCAACTGGTATGTACCAGTATTCCATTACTAAGTCTACAAAATCTGCAAACCAAAGTGTTAATGCTGGTAATTGTGCTTCTGCACCTAATTGATCAAAAACACCTTCTAACATTGGTATACCAAAAATTACAGCAACGAATAACATAACTATAATACCAATAAACATTGCTATATTTGGTAATAATATTCTTTTTAATTTTCTAGTTACTGCATCTGTATCATCTAGATATTTTACACCTTGTTGTAGAGAACGTTCTAGTGATCCTGAAAGTTCACCTACTTTTACCATGTTAATATATATGTATGGAAATACATTGTCATAATATTCCATTGTTGTATACATGAATTCACCAGATTCTACACCTGCTAATATATCCTCCAAAATAACTTTTAATTTTGGATTCTCAGTAGTTTCAATAACTGTTGACAATGCATGTATATTATTGAAATTAGCTTTTTTCAATAAATAAAAGTTTTGTGAAAATACTCTTATATCTCTAAATGTAATTTTTTCAGTAGCAGCTAGAGCCTTATCTATTTTTTCAATAAAGGTTCTTTTCTTTTTACCTCTTTTAGCTCCAACTATTGCTGTAGGTTCAAAATTTGGTTTAACTTGCTTTTTAGTTTTACCTACATTTCTCTCTTTTTTATTACCTCTTGTAATAGTAATAGTTTGAGAAATACTAACAGGTGTTAAACCATTTCTTTTTAATCTTTTCACACAACTTAATTTAGAAGCATCATCCATTTTAGATTTTATAACTTGACCTTGTGGGGTGATTGCTTTATATACAAAAGTTGGCATCTTTTACCTCCATTTATATTTATTTAGCTCCTGAACCTTTCTTTAAGTTCAATTGCATTATTGTTCTATTTAAAGTTTCATAGTTTTTCTCTTCAACTTGAGATTTTACTTGTTCTAAAGATAATTTTCCAGTAACATACAAATTTGCAAGTGAATTTACTAAACCTATACTTCCTTTATCTAAGTTACCTTGAATAGCATCTTCTATTTCAGAAGTGCTGAATTTTTCTTTTCTAATACAAGCTGCTATAGCATTATCAACTACCATTATCTCTGGAACTAAAACCAATTCATTTCCTTTTGGCGCTTTAAGTAGTCTTTGAGAAACAACTAATTTTAAAAGTGAAGATAATAGGTTTTTTACAGTTGATTGATCTCTAACATCATAGAAGTTAACCATTCTGTCGACAGTCTCTGCACAAGATTTTGTATGCAAAGTACCTATAACTAAATGTCCAGATTCAGCCATATCAATAGCTGCTTCCATTGTGATTTTATCTCTAATTTCTCCTATTACTAGGATATCACAATCTTCACGAAGAGCATTCTTAGCTCCATCACTAAAAGTAGCTGAGTCTTTTCCTGGTCCTACCTCTTTTTGTACAATAATAGACTTTTTACTTGTATGCTTATACTCAACTGGGCTTTCTAGTGTAAGAATTTTTTTATTTTGTTTTCTATTTATATCGTCTATTAGGCAATTTAATGTTGTTGATTTACCAGAGTTTGTTTTACCTGTAACAAGTATTAAGCCTTGTGGTTGATATGTCATTGCTTTTACAATTTCAGGTAATCCTAAATCTTCATATTTAGGTAATTCATTTTTGATAATACGCATTGTAAATACTGGCATATCATCAGCGTAAGAACAGTTAACTCTCAGACGTACATCTCCAAAAACAAGCGAAGTATCTAGTTTTCTTTCTTGCTTGTAAACATTGTCCTTATCGACATTGCCACGAACTATATAATCATATACATCATATAAATCATTTTCGTCTAGTGGTTTTGTGTCAGAAACTTCAACTAATGATCTTCTAATTCTTAAAATTGGTTTTAAGCCACACATTAAATGGATATCTGATGCATCTTTTAATACCGCTTCTTTTATAACACTTTCAATCAATAACATCTTTTCTTTCCCTCACCTTATCTTTAGAATAATACTAATTTCTTGTTAACTTCTTCTAATGTTACATATCCATCAACAACTTTTTGAAGTGCATCTATATATAAAGGTCTATAGCCTTCTTTTACAGCTTGTTCTCTTATTTTCAAACTTGATGCTGCTTCAGAAATTAGTTCTCTAACTGATTCTGTAATTTCTAATATTTCAAATGCTGCAATTCTGTCTAAGTAACCTGTATAGTTACACTCTTTACAGCCTTTTGTATCATAAGTATATTTTTCAGAAAAATCAAATTCATCTCCATACTTTGATGCCAATTTATTAATAAGACTTTTCTCTTGCTGAGTAAATTTTCTCTTTACTGCACAATGTGGGCAAATTCTTCTAATCAATCTTTGTGAAACAGATGTTGCAAGAGTACTTGCAATATCATAATCAGAAATACCCATTTTACGAAGTCTTGTAATAACCTCAACTGCATTTATTGTGTGTATTGTAGATAAAACATAGTGACCTGTTTGTCCTGCTTGGAAAGCTATTTCAGCTGTTTCTAAGTCACGAATTTCTCCTAAAAGAATTATATCAGGATCTTGTCTTAATATAGTTCTTAAAGAATCAGAGAAATTTGTTTTTGCATCTATTTCAATTTGATTAATTCCAGAAACACGAATTTCAACTGGATCCTCAACTGTAGTAACATTAATTTCTGGCTTATTTAAGTAATCTAAAACACTATATAGAGTTGTTGTTTTACCTTCACCAGTAGGTGCTGCAATAACCGTAATACTGTTTCTCTTATCGAAACATTTCTTTAGTATACCTTCGTCATTAGGGAAACCTAAATCAAAGATATTTCTAACTCCTGCATTTTTCTTAAGTAAACGTAAACAGAATTTTTCACCATTTACTGTTTTTTGTGAAGATACACGGATATTATAATCATTATATAATGAAATTCTACCGTCTTGTGATTCTTGTTTTTCTTGGTGCATATTAGAAATAGCTTTTAATCTACCAATAACTTGAGTTATCCTTTGTTTATCAATACTTGCTACTGTAACTAATTCACCATCTATTCTGTATCTAATTCTAATGGTATTTTCTAAAGGCTCAACGTGAATATCACTTGCCCTTTTTTCCATAGCTGTCTTTATAATCGTATCAATTAAACCAGTAACATCACCCGTAGCTGCTATGTTTCCTCCAGCTTTTCCATCTAATGATTCTAAAACAGTATCAATAACAGACTCAAAAGTAAGATATTTCTCCATTACTAAACCACGGTTTAATAATATAAGTCTTACTTGTTCAATAGCTCTTTTATTTGCAGTATCTGCAAAGCAAACTTTAGCTTTAGAACCCATTACATCGAATACAATAGCTTTACAAGATTTACATACATCTAAAGACATATATTCTGTGATATTTATAGATATATTATCTGGTTTAAGTATAATAACCTTTTCACTTAAAACCTCACCCATGGCTTTAATAAGTTCACCTTGTGGACACAAGTTTAGAATATTTAATATATCTCCAATTTTCTTATCTGGATGTTCTTTTTGGTATTCAATAGCAGTTTGTATGTCACTTTCTGTAACAACGCCTTTCTTAACTAATTCAACGCCCATTGGCGCTTTCCCGTTTAATGCCATTTGAATTACTCCTTTCGTCCTTTGTTCAACTATATCTATTATATCCTATATTTTCGACAAAATAAATACTTTTTGCAAAGTTACATAAACTTAACACTTTTGTAAAATTTTGTATGTTTTTGTTACTAATGAATTATAAATGGTCCATATGCTGAATTGTTTAGAACTTTTGCTTCCACAACATTAGTAAGGCTGTCTTGCCTCATTTCTACCCATTTCCCCGTATTTGTATCTTCAGTGATTTTATAATAATCTGATGGCTTAGCATCAAAAGTATAATAATTAAAAGTACTAGTCTTTCCCTCGTCGTCAGCTAAAGATGTTAATGAGCTTCTGGTTATAATCTGTTCTGATCCATTATAGCGAAAGGCTCTAAATTCATCTCCTTTATCGTTTACAAAAAAAGCTGGAATCCACATATACTTTGCCGCCGCTACACCTGTATATTTTCCATTTACATCAAATAAATCTTTCTCTGCCTTATCAGAAACTAATATAATTGCCCATTTTTTATTTGAATAATCGTACCAATCTACATCGTCTACTGTTGTTTTTACATAAGATCCTATTGTTTCAACGTATTTTATCGGATATGCATTAGTATTTGAGTTCGTAACACCCATACTACGTAAATACGTCATTTCTGGAGCATTGCACTCACCTATAATTTCTCTTTGTTTAGTTAATGAAAAACTTATATCTTCAATATTGTCGCCTAATTTGTAAGTCAAAACGATTTCAATATCTCTTACTAAATCGAATTGCTCTTTTTTATCTAAATGACTCCCATACACTTCGTTTGCTCTTATATAGAAATTATATCCAGTAGGTATTTTTGTGTCAAAAATTTTGTAATTAGAGTCTGAGCCTTGTATCATACGATATTCTTCACCCTTATACTCTTCTGTAACTGCAATACCGTTATATGAATAAACAAACTCCTCGTAAGAAAGTGCTTGAATATTTTCCGCAATATTAGTTGCAATCCTTGTAGCTCCTGCTGTCCTTGTTATATTTCTTGATTGAAGTGAAGTATTAACATACAAAATAGACACTACTGTTATAGTCATAAGTATCATTGCAGCTGCCACAACTACATCAACACCAGTAGCACCTTTTTCACTTTTTAACTTTTTAAAAAAATTCTTCATACCCTAAGTCCCTCATTTACATATATGTTATAAAAGTATTAACAATAGCTATACAAATAGCTGACATGCCTAATAGGAAACCAAAACGTGTTTCCTCATATTTTGTCTTTTTATGTAAGTAATTAAAAAACGCAATTACTAGAGCAAGTAAAATAGTTATTCCAAGCAGTTTAACGTTTAATACTGCTCCAATATATGAGTATAACATCAAAACTTGTAATATGTACTTACTCTTTCCTGTTTTCTTTATGGAAACAATATCTATTATGTATAAAACTATCATTATACATAAATACATACCATATCTATACATATTAGTTTTTTGTACTATATATAGATATAAAATATATAAGCCTTGCATTATGAAGCCAAATATAAGCACACCTTTGTGTATATTTCTATTCTCCTTATCTATACCACTTAAAATCGCTATTGTGACATACATAAAAATAAAAGAAATAAAGAATACTATTTTCCCAAAATTCAAATATGGGAAGTGCATATTTAATGCAATATATTCAGTCAAAAATACCATTCCAGATAAAACTTCTAAAATAAGATATCTTATCCTTATTTTCTCTCCACAATATCTGCATTTTCCTCTTGCTATAAGATAACTTAATATTGGTATCATATCCCAAAAACCTAGTTTGTGATTACAAATAGGGCAAAAAGATCTTTCATGTGTGATGTCTTTTTTTAGCGGAATACGATATACAGCAAGTGTGAAAAAACTTCCAAATACTGTTCCCATCATAAACATTGTTATGTAATAAAAAATGTCCAATTTTTCCCCTTATTTTAATAATAGGCATATACATTCATATATGCATATGCCTTATTATTGTTAATTATTTAATTTTAAATACTATTTAGTTGTGTCTGTTCCAGTTGTAACTGGTTTAGCATCTATATAGTTAATAGTTGTAGCACTTAGTTTTTCTAATATAGCTTTTTTTTCAGCATTATCTTTGATAGCTGGATCTTTGTCACAGTATCCTTCTGATACATAAGATGTATCATCTGAATTAACAACCATATCAAAATATATTACCATATCTGAATTTGTTGTATATTTTATATATACGTGTTGTTCATTATTCTCTTCGACTTTAGCAAGTGCTACTGATTTTGCTTTTGTACAGTTAGCAGCATAAGCATTACCTGCACCTGTTCTAGCATAAAAATTAATTGATTGAGCACTTTGGTTTGTATTCCAAGCTTCATAGAATTGCATTTGTGCATCAGATGCTGCAATACCTATTTCTTCCGCAGCAGAAGCTAAATCATTTGCAGTAACTGCTGTTCTAGCTCTTGATAAAGCACCATTTTTTCCTACTGTTAATGAAATAGTTACACCTGCTAATATTAATAGCACAATAATTGTAATAACAAGTGCTATTAAAGTTATACCTTTTTGATTTTTCATAAACTTTTTCTCCCTTGTATATTATAATTATTACCCATTATGACCCACTAGTTGTATCAGGGCTTGTTGTTGGTACTGAATATCCCTCTGGTACAGTTGTATCCTTTGCTACTTCTTTTATTGAATAAGTTGTTGATGGCTTGTTAGCATTAAATTCTGCAAGATACATTACATTTGATTTTGTCTTATAAGTAATAGCAATGTTCTTTTCTGTATCATTACTTACGTCTTCCTTTACATACACATTAACCGCTTGTGCACTAACACAATTGTTAGTATAATGTGATAATTGTTTGTAATAATCAAATCTTTGTACTGATTGATCCTTTGTCCAAGCATCAACGTAAGCAATTTGTGCTTCGTCCATTCCTAATTGAATTTCTTGATCTGCTGTTGCTTGTTCTGTTGATGTAACAGCTGATTGAGCTCTTGTTAGGATTCCTTGATCCCCTACTACTAGTGATAATGATACACCAGCTAATATTAATAGCACGATAATTGTGATAACTAATGCTACTAATGTGATACCCTTTTGTTCCTTAAACATAATTTTTCCTCCTTTGAATTTTAAAAAAATTTGTATATATTTTGTTTTAAATATATCCGATTATTTAGAATTAGGTTTCTCGAAAAAAGAACCTGTTGAACTACTATTTTTATTACTATTGTTATTATTATTTACTGAACCACTTGCAGCTTTTTGTGAAGCTGTAGTTGACTGAGAAGTAGTAGTTCCATTTACTGTAGTATTATTTACAGTATTAGAAACTGGCTCTACATATTCAGCAAATGGATTTGTTTTTCCACTTGTATATGAATGTTTTGAAGCCGCTGTTGATAATTCTTGTTGTCCTATACTGTAAGACTGAAGTAATATATCATCTACTCCTGAAGAATCATCATCACCAGAACCAGTACTTGCTGCTATCTCTTGAAGTATTTTAGTTGTTGAGCTATCAGCAGAATAAGATACTGCTTCTGGAATTACTTTGTTATTTGGCATATATTCATAGAATACTAGCCCTATCATAAAGACTACTATCATAAGTAACAATGCCATTATAAAAATTTCCTTTGCTACTTTCATCTATATTTCCTTTCCTACTTTAAAAGTATTTTACATATCTAAAGCATTTGCTGTAGTTGTATTACTTGAATCTCTTAACTTTCCACTTGAAAGTGATTGACCAGTTTTCTCTAAGGCATTACTTGTCGCTTCTGATACACTGTTTGAGCCTGTTGTATTGCCGTCTGTGTTTGTTTCACTGCTTGAATCTATAGATGTTTGTATTGTTGATAGAGTTCTGTTATTTACTGGAACTCCTTTTACTGTAAAGGTTGCCATTAGATTTTCTCCACCCTTAACCATTTCAAAATTTGAAATTTCAAAGCCTAATCTATCGTCATCCTCTATATCATATATCAATTCTGTAATTGCTATATAATCTCCTGTAAGTGTGAATTTCATATCACACATTGTGTATTCTGTTACATCTAAATCAGCAAACAAAATACTTTTCATAAGGTCCATCTTTAAATTAACGCCTTCTTCTGTTGCATAGTTACCAATGATTGTCCATAAGAAGTCTATATCATACATATCTACCATAGTCATTTCTTGTTCAGCTTCTTGTATTGAAGTATTCATAGCTTCTTTCATTGATTCATATTGTTCTTTTTGGCTACCATAGTCTGATATAGCTGATTGAATTTCCTTTTTCTTAGCATCCAATCCAGAACTATTCAAATTAACTAATTGACCAATCAATGTATCTATTTGTTTGCTAGCTGCACCTACTTGACTATAATTTGCTATCCTTATATCACCTATTGTAAATCCATTAGAAACTACTGAGTAACATAGAAACAGTGCAATTATTAAAACTAAACATATTAGTATTTTTCTCATGGCAAATCTCCTTCTATTGTAACTTTTACAATGTTTCCATCTTTAATTCCACTTGAAGCTTTAACATTTACAAGTACTCCTTTTGAATCAAGTACAGCTTTGAAGTAACCAAGTTGCTCATATTTTTCTGATTGAGCTTCTATAATTACATGTTCTGTATTCTCTTCATTTCTAATTGAAGTAACTTGTACTTTTTGTGGAATTACAAACATTATTTGATTTAATAAGTTTGGAACAGAATCTTTTCTAACAACTCTTGTGTAAGTTTGTCCATCAGAAGATTCGTTCAAATTATTAACACTATTTATAAGTGCTGAATATGTGCTAGCTCTACCTGTGATTTTACTTAAATCACTATCAGCTATAGTTATTTGTGTCCTTGCAGTAGTTATTTCTGAATTAATCTGTGCTGTCTTTTCTTCTATTTGTGACATAGTCTCAAAAGAGAAAGCACTAAATACCATAAGTCCAACAAATACTAATAGAATCATTCTAATCATCATTTTTTCGCTTGCAGCTAATGGCTCTTTAAAGGCTTGTGCTGAAAACATGTTTTTAAATAATTGATCTAAATTAACATTTTGTCCAGTTATAACTCTTGAACTTATAAAGTTAAGTTCTTTGTTTTCATATCCTAGACCATTTAATGCAAGTGCAATTGCAGAGTTAACTTCAATATAATCTTTAACAGATATTTTAACTGAAGAATTTTCTACAAAGAATGGCTTTAATAATTCGCATTTCAAATTTACCATATATTCTTGGAAATATAAATCTATATTATTTATAGCAGTTCCAAGACCAGTAATATATACTTTAGTGATATTTGACATTGAATTTTCTATAATTTGCTTACTTTCTGTAGCAATCTTATATAGAGTTGGCATAATGTCTTCTAAATGTTCGCTACCTTCAGATTGTAAATTCTGTGAGTCTTGTGTATAGATTGTTATATTCTTACAAACCTCATAAGCTTTTTGCATAGAATTTTCTGTCATATTGATGTCTTTTAAAATTTGTCCCATACCTGCTTCTATAGTATCAACTCTAGTAATTTGTCCTTCTGCTATAGTAGTGATTTTTGTTTCTTTCTCTATATTTATTATTGCAATATTCTCTTTCGGTGAAACATCAACTATATTTGTTATAGAAGTAGAAATTGGTGTCATTGAGCTAACTTTATAGTTACCAAAAGCCTGTAGCTTTCTATTCATATCATTTTTGTTTGCAGCGATATGAAGTGCTTTTACTTTTTCATTATCGTCTTTATTAGTCATTAAAATATATCTTGCTTCTAATGAGTTCTTATTGTAGTTCTTCTCACTACACATCATATCAAACTCAATATCTAATGACTTCTTTACATCAGCCTTATTTAATAGCGCAAAAACATCATAGTAATTGTAAAGTTCTCCTGAAACATTTATACATATAGGAATTTTAAAGCTGTATGTTTCATTTATTACTCTATCAATAGCTTCGGCTAAATTGTTTTTTTCATAGAACATGACATTAAAAGCTTCAACTTTAATTGAATCTTTTTCTTTTACTACTTTTGCGTATTTAATTAGGTCATCTTCAATATAAATTCCTAAACTGCTTGACATACCTATTTCTCCTTTGTTATTTTAAATATTCCAATTTGCCATAAAATTGGAAATTTAATATAAGTTATTTATATATATATTTAGCAAAAAGGTCAATAGGTTTTACCAAATAGTAATTCAAATGTAATACTTTCGTAATTTTCGTTAGTTTTTCTCCTTTATCACGCCTTCCCTATAAGCTGACATTAATTGTTTTAAATCTGCAATTTCTTCTTGCAATTTCTTACCATTATCAGTATCTGCAACTCTTTTTCTCTTCTCTACATGCTCTTTAAGAATAATCTCACTTTTTATATCACTACCCTCTTCAATTGCTTTTTGTTTTGATTCAAAAGGTTCATTTACGGCAAGAACTAATCCATTAGAATTATAGCTTAAAGTATAACCTGCAATACCAGTAGTTGGTTGATATGCTTTTGAAAATCCTCCATCTATTATGATATACTTTCCTCCTGCTTTTATTGGAGTTTCCCCATCTTTAGCCTTTACTGGCATATGACCATTTATAATATGACCTTCTTTTATATCGGCTCCAAAATTTTCTAAAATTTTGTCGCATATTGCTTCGTTTTCTATAAGCTTATAATATGAATTTTTATTTTCTTTATGCAATTCTTTCTCTTCCAAAAAATACCTTTCAAACGTTGCAGCTTTGTCTTTTCCAAATAACGGTGATTTAGGTCCACACCATAAATACCACATTAAGTCTACTGCTTCACTATTTTCATCTTTACTTCCGAAAAAAGCTTTATGTGCAATATTTTCTATATTATCCATTAATTCCTTGCCTCTAGCTTTTTTACCCATAAGTTCTACTGCTTCAAACTCTCCTTCTTCAGTCATTGGCACACATCCGTGAAATAATACATTATTATTGTAATTTTCATACATACCACCTTGCGAATATAGGAAATTAATGTGTTTTTCAAGTTTTTCACTATGTTCAAAAGAGCTTTTTAGTCTTTCCATAATTTCTTTTTCTTCGTCAGTTAGTTTATATGGATTTTTAGGATCAATAGTTGGGAAATTACAATCTTTCATCTTATATTCTTTCCCCATAATAGTAACTGTTCCTTTTTCAAAATTGATTTTGTCTAGCAAAAGCCTATCTTTCATTTTGTATTCAGGATGCTTTTTTATAAGTTCTCCTTCAACTTTAAACTGAATAACAGAAATTGCTTTATGTATTTTTGAAATTGAAATTTTATCACTATTACTATATCTACTTGAAGATTCTTTGTTTTTTGGATAAAACAATTTGCAATCGTCATCTTTATATACATGAGCCGCAAACATTGATAACGGTCTTATATTAATTCCATATTGTTCTTCTAAAGTAGATAAATTATCGTATCTGCTACAAATACGTATAACATTAGCTATGCAAGACGCATTTCCGCAAGCAGCTCCCATCCAAAGAGCATCATGGTTTCCCCACTCTATATCTAAACTATGAAAATCCAAAAGTTTATCCATAATTATTGGTGCACCTGGTCCTCTATCATAAATATCTCCTATTATATGAAGATGATCTATTGCCATTCTTTTTATAAATGAAGACATAACAACTATAAACTCGTCTGCTTTATTTAAGTCAATAATGCTTTCAATTATTTGTTTATTATATTCTTCTTTATTACTATCTTCGCCTTGCATATGCAAAAGTTCATCTATTATATAGTCAAAACCTTTTGGAATTGCTTTTCTAACTTTTGAACGAGTATATTTTGAACTTACGGCTTTGCCTACTTGAATTAGTCTGTACAAAATTATTTTATAAAATTCCTCAAGATTTTTTGTCTCTTTTTTTATAATTTTAAGTTTTTCTTCTGGATAATAAATAAGACTCGCTAAATTTTTTCTCTCCTCTTCTGTCAAAGAATTTCTATAAATGTCTTCTATCTTATTTTTAATAATTCCAGAACCATTATTCAAAATATGAATAAAAGCTTCATATTCCCCATGTAAATCACTTAAAAATAATTCTGTACCTTTAGGCAAATTCAAGATTGCTTGAAGATTAATAATTTCTTCAGCTACTTCTTGAGTATTTTTATATTTCTTACTTAACAATTCTAAATATTTTTCGTTATTCATAAATTCCTCCTATTTATATTTACCTTATTCTATTTATCATTTGTGTATTTTGTATGAATAATTTATGTTTTTTAGGGGAAATTACTTTTAAACAAATTTTACATTTTAAGGAGGATTTTATGAAATCAGAAAAACATATAAAAATAACTGGTTATTCAAACTTATCTTGGAAGGATGCTATTGTAAAAAGTATAGAAGAAGCTTCTAAAACTTTAAATCATTTAACAAGTATTACTGTTTTAGAGCAACGTGCAAACTTACAAGGTGGAAAAATTTCAGAATATCTTGTCGACTTAGACATTGTTTTTCAAGTAGACAATGCCCCAAGTTTAATTCCAACTAATGATGAACAAGATAGTCTATAAGGAGGATTTATGAATAAAGAAGATTATCAAAAATTTGTAGAAGATAAGTCGCCAAATTCTCCAATTTTCAAAAACTGTTTTAATGCCTTTTGGGTTGGTGGCTTAATCTGTGCGCTACGGTCAAATTATGTTTGAATTTTTTAAATATCGTGGTTTAGAGGAAAAATTATGCTATAGTAGCGTTTCTATATCACTTATATTTTTAAGTGCCTTTTTAACTGCTTTAAATGTATTCAACCGTATAGGAAAATTTGCTGGCGCAGGTTCTCTTATTCCAATAACAGGTTTTGCAAATTCAATTGTATCTCCTGCTATGGAATACAAGTCAGAAGGCTATGTTATGGGTGTTGGAGCAAAAATGTTTACTGTTGCAGGTCCTGTACTTGTATATGGTATATCTACTAGTATTATCGTTGGGCTAATTTATATGCTATTTAATACTCAAGCAATTACTTTAGTATAAGGAGGATATTATGAAAAAAGTTGGGAAACAAACTTTTATGCTAACTAACCCTGTAAATATTACTTCTACTGCTTGTATCGTTGGACCTAAAGAAAAAGATGGACCACTTCACAAATATTTTGATCAAACTTTAGAAGACGAATTTTGGGGAGAATCAACTTGGGAAAAAGCAGAAAGTAAAATTATAAAAGAAACAGTAGCTACTGCTCTTGCAAAGTCTGGAATAGCAAGTGCTGATATTGACTTTTGTTTTGCAGGTGATTTATTAAATCAATGTATCTCTTCTTCTTTTGGACTAAGAGACGCAAATATTCCTTTTTTCGGAGTTTTTGGTGCATGTTCTACTTTCGTAGAAAGTGCAATACTTGCTTCTATGTCAATTGATGGAGGCTTTGCTACTAATGCGATATGTGCAAGTTCTAGCCACTTTTGTAGTGCTGAAAAACAATTTCGTTTTCCTTTAGAACTTGGAAATCAAAGACCACCTACAAGTCAATGGACTGTAACTGGCGCAGGTTCAATGATACTATCTAAAACTGGGCAAGGACCATTTATTACTTCTATTACTCCCGGAAAAATAGTTGATATGGGAATAAAAGATGCTAATAACATGGGTGGTGCTATGGCTGGGGCTGCAGAAGACACTATTATTAGACATTTTGAAGACACTGGTAGAACACCAGACTATTATGATGCAATTTTCACTGGTGACTTAGGATATATTGGTAAAGATATTCTAATTGACTTAGTAAAATCTCATGGATACAACATCAAAAATAACTATAATGATTGTGGTGTGCTAATTTTTGACAAAGATAAACAAGATACTCACTCTGGCGGTTCTGGTTGTGGTTGCATAGCATCAGTATTTTCGGGATATATATTTAATCAATTACAATATAAGAAGTTAAATAAAGTACTTCTTGTCGCAACTGGAGCACTTATGAATGCAACTTCAAGCCAACAAGGTGAGAGTATTCCCGGAATAGCACACGCAATTTCAATAGAACTTTAAATACTTGCTTATTTTTAAATTTGAGTTGTAGTATTTATATAGAAAGGATTAAATTATGACTATTGATTGGATGATGGTATTAAGAGCTTTTGTAGTAGGCGGAATTTTATGCATTATAGCACAAATCTTAATTGATAAAACTAAGTTAACACCTGCCAGAATTTTAGTAGCTTATGTTACAGTAGGTGCTATTCTTCGGAGGTCTTGGTTGGTATAAACATTTAGTAGATTTTGCAGGATGTGGTGCAACAGTTCCTCTTACAGGTTTTGGAAACTTATTATCAACAGGAGCAATAGATGCTATTAAAGAAAATGGATTTTTAGGAGCTTTCACAGGTGGAACTACTGCTGCTGCTGCCGGAATCGCTGCTGCTGTTTTCTTTGGTTACATTGCTTCATTAGTTTCAAAACCACACATAAAAAAGCAATAAAAAAACGGGCTATGCCCGCTTTTTATTTTACTACAATATTATATATTTTGCCTTTTACATAAATTTCTTTAACTACAGTTTTGCCTTCTAATGCTTTTTGTACATTTTCGCTAGCCACTACTGCTGCTTTTACGACTGCTTCTTCAGCATCTTTTGCTACTTTAACTACATCTTTTACTTTTCCATTTAACTGAACTGGTATCTCGATTTCATCATCTATAGTTTTTGCTTCATCATATTTTGGCCAAGCAGTTTCAGCAATAGTCTTGCTCTCACCTAACATTTGATATAACTCTTCTGTCATATGTGGTGCAAATGGGTTTAATAAATGTAAGAAAGTCTTATACTCTGCTTTATTAATTTCTTTATCTTTATAGAACTCATTTATCATAGTCATGAATGTTGCAACAGCAGTATTAAATTTCATTTCCTCTATATCTGAAGAAACTTTTTTAATTGCTTTATGCATCATTTTTTCATGTTTAGGACAATATTCGTCTCCATCTACTAAAATATCTTGTAAATTCCATACTCTATCTAAGAACTTACCACAGCCACGGATACTTTCTACTGACCATGGTGCTGTTTGGTCAAATGGTCCCATAAACATTTCGTAAACTCTAAAAGTATCTGCACCAAACTCTTTTATAACATCGTCTGGATTAACAACATTGCCTTTTGATTTAGACATTTTTTCGCCATTGCTTCCAAGTATCATACCATGTGAAGTACGTTTTTGATATGGTTCTTTTGTAGGTACCACTCCTATGTCATATAAGAACTTATGCCAAAATCTTGAATACAATAAGTGAAGTGTTGTATGCTCCATACCACCATTATACCAATCAACTGGTCCCCAATATTCCATAGCTTCTTTTGAAGCCAATTCCTTATCATTGTGAGCGTCCATATACCTTAAGAAATACCAAGAAGAACCTGCCCATTGTGGCATAGTATCCGTTTCTCTTCTTGCATCTTTACCACAGCAAGGACATTTTGTTTTAATCCATTCAATTTGTTTTGCAAGTGGAGATTCTCCATTTTCACTAGGTTCATAATCTTGTATCTCTGGTAATTTAAGTGGTAACTCTTCTTCTGGAATTGGATTCCATCCGCAATCTTCACAATATACCATTGGTATTGGCTCTCCCCAATATCTTTGACGAGAAAATACCCAGTCACGGAGTTTATAATTTACTTTTCTTTCTCCTAGTTTATTTTCTTCAATATATTCTATTGCTTTTTGAATAGCCTCTTTAGTTTCTAGACCATTTAAAAAATCCGAATTAATAGCAATTCCATCTTCTGCCAAAACTTCTTCAAGTTCTTTTGGTTCTTCTCCACCCTTTGGTTTAATAACAGGGATAATTGGTAAATTAAATTTTTTAGCAAAGTCAAAATCTCTACCATCATGTGCTGGAACACCCATTATTGCACCCGTTCCATAAGTAATTAATACATAGTCAGAAACCCAAATTGGTATTTCTTCGTTAGTTAATGGATTTATAGCTTTAATTCCTTTTATTTCAACACCTGTTTTATCTTTGTTCATTTCTGAACGTTCAAAATCAGATTTTAAAGCTGCTTTCCCTTGATAAGCTTTAACTTCATCTAAGTTGGTAATTTTATCAACATATTTTTCAATTAGAGGATGCTCAGGGGCAACTACCATATATGTTGTACCAAAAATAGTATCTGGTCTTGTAGTATAAATTAGTAAGCTATCATCTCCTTCTGTAAGTTTAAAGTTTACTTCTGCTCCTTCACTTCTACCAATCCAATTTCTTTGTTGAATTTTTATTTTCTCTAAGAAATCAATATCATCTAAATCGTCTATAAGTCTTTGTGCATATTTGGTAATTCCAAGCATCCATTGTGATTTTTCTTTTTGAACTACTGGACTTCCACATCTTTCGCAAACGCCATTTACAACTTCTTCATTAGCTAAACCTACTTTACAACCTGTACAAAAGTTAATAGGCATTGTAGCTTTATATGCTAAGCCATTTTTATATAACTGAATAAATATCCATTGTGTCCATTTATAATAATCTGGATCAGTTGTATCTACTTCTCTTGACCAATCAAAAGAAAAGCCCAATGCTTTTAATTGTTCTCTAAAATGATTTATATTATTTTCTGTTGTAATCTTAGGATGTACGTGATTTTTAATAGCATAGTTTTCGGCAGGGAGTCCGAACGCATCAAAACCTATTGGATATAAAACATTATATCCTTCCATTCTTTTCTTTCTAGCAATAATGTCAAGTGCTGTATAACTTCTTGGGTGACCTACATGTAAACCTTGACCAGATGGATATGGGAACTCAATAAGACCATACCACTTTTTCATTGTGTAATCATCTTTTGCATTAAATGTACCTTCTCTGTACCATTTTTCTTGCCATTTTCTTTCTACTTCTTTAAAATTATAACTCATAATTTGCGTCTCTCCCTTTCTTTAAATTGATTTATATATTATATAATGTTTTGTCAACTTTTGCAAGTAGAATAGTGTGAACATCAAAAAATATCTATACATAAAAAGAAGGGGATTCTTACAAACCCCCATACATTTAATTTATTTTTTATACAATACCATTCTAAAGCCCCAATATTCATCTGTTAATTCTTCAGGATATCCATTTCTACTACTAGCAATTTTATTTAAGCTTGCACTTCCGCCACGAACAACTCTGTTAATACTATCATCACTATTAGCAGAATTTTTCTTACTTGTTTTCTTTTTAGTAGTCTGTCCTCCTATTTGATCATATTCCTCAGTAGTCCACTCTCTAACATTTCCAGCTAAATCGCAAATATGATTCATTTGATCGCTTTCAGTTGAACCAGTTGGATAAATAGTTCCTGAGTAATTTCCATAACTTGTATTTGAAGAATAATTTGGAACAGTTTCTTCTATCCAACTAAGTGTTGTATCCCAAGCATAGCTACTTATTAAAGAAGTGGCTGCATCTTCATAACCAAAAACGTTTGCTGATTCAAAAGCAGCTGTTTCCGCATCTCTAAAACTTATATCTGTCCAAGGGATTTTATCTCCTACACTTGCTCCAACTCTAACACCATCTTTTTCATAAGAACTAGCTTCAAATCTTGCAATATAGAAACCATAATTCTTAGCAACACTGTTTACTAAAGCTGTTGCTGCAGAATTTGACTCTGTATAGTCAGTACTCATCATTGTATTTCGAGTTAATATTCCAGAAGGTACTGGCACCCAAACATATTGATTACCAAAAGAATCTTGAATAACATATCCGTCTGCAACTTCTCCCCCTACTTCTTCAAATCCTATTGGTATATATGGATGCTCAGAAGATGCTTGTCTAATATTTGTAACTTCAATTTTCTCCACTGTTGAATAACCATTTAAACCATATACTTCAAATGTATATGTTCCATTTTCTGTAACTGTATAATCTTTAGTATCAGAAGAAATTTCTGATTTATCTGGTAGTAAAATATAATCAATTCCTTCATCACCTTCACCAGGTGTAGCAGTTACATATATTACAACTTCTTCTTGATCTGGCTCTGTTGTGCTTAAACTTAAATCAAGAATAGGTGCCTCTGCATTTTCTACTTCTCCATTTTGTGAAGCTTGCCCTTTATTATCATTTTCAGCTGAATTTTTACCTAACATCTTAACACCGAAAAAAACTAATGCTCCAAGTACTATCACTACTAATATAATTAGTAATATAGATATTATTTTATTGTCTCTCATAAAAGTCCTCCTTAAAAGTTTGTAGTTATATACTTATTAAAACATATACAAATTTATTTTTCAATAAGAAAAATAAAAAACTTTTAGTTTTACTAAAAGTTTTCTACTTACTTATAATTTATTATTCTGCTGGATATACGCTAACTTGTTTTTTATCTTTACCTTTTCTTTCAAATTTAACTTTTCCATCAGCTAAAGCAAACAATGTATCATCACTACCAATTCCAACATTAGTTCCTGGGTGTACATTAGTTCCTCTTTGTCTAATTATAATATTTCCAGCTTTTACAATTTGTCCATCAGATTTTTTTACACCAAGTCTCTTTGACTCACTGTCTCTTCCGTTTTTAACACTACCTTGACCTTTTTTGTGTGCCATTTAAGATTCACTCCTCTCGGTTTTAAAATTTTATATTCTCTTTAAATTAAGCTTCTACTTTTTCAGCTTTTTCTGTTTTTGTAGATTTTTTAGCAGCTGTTTTAATTGATGTAATTTCTACTTTAGTGTAGTCTTGTCTGTGTCCTCTTGTTCTTCTTTCATTCTTTTTAGCTTTGTATTTGTAAACTAAAACTTTTTTGCCTCTACCATTAGAAACTACTTTTCCTTCAACTTTAGCTCCTTCAACAACAGGTGTTCCTACTTCTACTTTTCCATTATTAGAAATCAAAACTACTTTATAAAAAGTAACTTTTTTTCCTTCTTCTTCATTTAATTTTTCGAAGTAAACTGTCATTCCTTCTTCTACCTTGTATTGTCTTCCACAAGCCTCAATAATTGCGTACATTTAAAATGCACCTCCTTTTCGTATACTCGCTAACTCCAAAAATATGGTATCTAAACTTAATCAGACTTTCTGAACCATAGTTAAGCAGTCTACAGATTGATATTATAACACAGTTTATATTCTTTGTCAACGAAAAACTGTTATTTTTAATTTTTGCTGTTTACATAACTACTTGCAAATTCTTTACTTTCCTTCCATAATTTGGTATAATATATATGTAGATTTATGCATTTGTGTTAAAGCACGTTCGACTTCGGACGTACACTCTTATTAGCGTGAGAGATACAAACTCACTTGTGCATGTGTCTAATCGTACCTTGACAACTGAAAATTTTGAAAAAAGAAGAAAGAGGTAAAAAAGCTATGAAAAACATCATTAGCCTGATCCTGTCCCTGCTGCTTATTAGTAGCCTTACCGCCTGCGGAGCTTCAGATATCAGCAACCCTGCTGCTTCCGAGCCCACCGCCAAACCTGCACCGTATGTGAGTGAGACTGTCACTGTTGATCTTGCGGACTACGTTCCGAATCCCAGCATTCCCAATCTGATTGGGAGAGCGCCTGCAAGTCCGACCACGTGGTCTGTCGATGTTGTGACCAACTACATCCCTTTTACGCCTGATGGCTATAATGGGATTATGGCCGACTACACCAAGGACTACACCGATAAAGAGGGCAATACGGTCAATAAGACATATCATGTTGCGTTCTTCACCGAGAATGACTACAAAAACTATGAATACGATTCCTCGGTAGGCACACAGGCACTTATCAATGGCGAGATGAAGTTTGGCACTTTCGTCATGCATACCGAGCATCTCTTTTTCTTGGAATGCGAAAAAATTGATGGAAGCGTCACTCGCTACTATCTCGACATCGACCTGCCTCACTCTATATGGTATGCCAACGTTCTTGAACAGAACGATAAGCGGGCCATCATTTCAGCTGACAGTTACCTGTTCGTCTACAATTTTGAGAGCAAAATCTGTGACCTTATCACTAAGGATGCCCTCGATTATGACTACGGTTCTGACGGCAAGCTATACTTCTGCGACTGGTCTCATGACGAGTTCGTCTGCGACTGGACCAACTCGGCAGAGTTCACCAAGACCGGAAGACAGGTCATTCACTATTTTAGTGATGACTTTAGTCTGACGGTTGACGAGAGCTTTGAGAGCGACTTCTATACAATGCAAAAAGCTCTTCGTGAGGGTACAGCCAAGACTTCTGATTTCGACCACATGTACTTCACCTATTCCTTTGGCAACATCTATGACAACACGGGGTACTACTTGAGTAACATCCATTACCCCGCTCCCTATGTCTACAACAGCAATATTTTCTCTGATAGCTCTTTAGGCGTTTGGGTGAGCGAAAGCCCTAATGTCACACTCTACCGCTATGGCGAAAATGTTCGTGGTTACAACATGGGCGATGGTCTCTGGAAGATTATCGATACCTATGTTTATTTCCGCGAAAATTCTGATGGCAAATATGAAATTAATCCCTATGGGGATGACATCATCAGCCCAGAAGAAGCGGACAGAGCTATCGAGTCCATTCGCTTCCTGATGTTCAATGCAAAGGACAACTGCATCTACATCTCTGATAACGGCAAAGAACCTGTAAAGGTTGCCGAAAATGTGGTTGACTACTGCGAAGCCTATGGAGAGCTTTACTGGATGAACAGCAATCTTGAAGCCTATGAGCTCTCTTGGTTTGAGAAAACCGAATCAGTCCTCATTGGCACAGATGTTGTTGGCATTAGCCATCATACAGATGAGCGAGCTGGCTTCGTAGTAGCTCCCGGTGATCCGCGCTGTAATGCTATAAGCGGCGGTACCAGCCTTTGTACTCTCTATGGTAGAGAGTGGCTGAATCAGGAGCAGACCAGTGGCGCTTGGGCTCTAGAACACGACTGGGAAAAGCCTGAAGTCTGCTGAGTAAAATGCTTTTGTATCTACTAACCTTCTCTCTCACGCTAACGAAAAACGAAACCCCACTTGGCTGAATATTAAGCCGAGTGGGGTTTCCCCGTTTTTATTTAATTTATGCTTTTTTTGCAATTTCTGCAAGCTCTGCAAAAGCTTTACTATCAGATACTGCAAGTTCTGCAAGCATCTTTCTGTTAATAGTAACATTTGCTTTTTTTAGTCCAGCAATTAATTTGCTGTATGTTAATCCATTAATTCTTGCTGCTGCATTAATTCTTACTATCCATAATTTTCTGAAATTACTCTTTTTATCTTTTCTACCTACGTAAGCATACATACCTGATTTCATAACT
>CATJWN010000037.1 GCA_949745595.1 uncultured Clostridia bacterium | reverse complement strand
GTTTTATCTTCAAATGTTATTCCTGTTACTGTATATGTTTCTGCTTTTCCTACACTAAATGTTACTTCTGCTGTTTTACTTGCATCTGTGTAGTTTTCTGCATCTGCTCCTTCATATACTGCTGTGAATGTGTTGCTTCCTGCAACTACTAATTCTTCTGCATCTGCTGCTTCCCATTTCCATCCTACTTTTGTTTCTGCTGTAAATGGTACTGCAGATACTTTCATTCCTTCGCTATATACTAAGTCTGTTGTATCTACTACTGGTGCTACTAATGTTCCTTTATTAATTGTTAATGTTGCTGTTAATGTATCTGGTGTCTCTTCTGCTGCGCCTTCTACTACTATGTTTGTGTAGTTTTTACTCAATACATCATTTGCTTCATCAAATACTATTTGTGCTGTTGCACTATATGTATTTGCATTTGTTCCTTTATTATTTGTATATACTACAGATAATCCTTCTGCTAATGTTCCTGTTATTGTTACTTCTTTTTCTGTTCCATCATATGTTTCTGCTTTATCTGTAAATGTTATTCCTGTTACTGTATATGTTTCTGCTTTTCCTACTGTAAATGTTACTTCTGCTGTTTTGCTTGCATCTGTGTAGTTTTCTGCATCTGTTCCTTCATATACTGCTGTAAATGTGTTGCTTCCTGCAACTACTAATTCTTCTGCATCTGCTACTTCCCATTTCCATCCTGCTTTTGTTTCTGCTGTAAATGGTACTGCAGATAATTTCATTCCTTCACTATATACTAAGTCTGTTGTATCTACTACTGGTGCTGCTAATGTTCCCTTATTAATTGTTAATATAGCTGTTAATGTATCTGGTGTTTCTTCTACTGCTCCTTCTACTACTATACTTGTATAGTTTTTACTTAATACATCATTAGCTTTATCAAATACAATTTTTGCTGTTGCATTATATGTATTTGCATTTGTTCCTTTATTATTTGTATATTCTACAGTTAATCCTGCTGGTAAAGTTCCTGTTATTGTTACTTCTTTTTCTGTTCCATCATATGTTTCTGTTTTATCTTCAAATGTTATTCCTGTTACTGTATATGTTTCTGCTTTTCCTACTGTAAATGTTACTTCTGCTGTTTTACTTGCATCTGTATAGTTTGCTGCATCTGTTCCTTCATATACTGCTGTAAATGTATTGCTTCCTGCAACTACTAATGCTTCTGCATCTGCTACTTCCCATTTCCATCCTGTTTTTGTTTCTGCTGTAAATGGTACTGCAGATAATTTCATTCCTTCGCTATATACTAAGTTTTCTTCATTTACAACTGGCGCACTTAATACAGCTTGGTCTATGACAAAGCTTCCTACTTCTAATTTTGTTGCTGCATTATAATTTGCAGTCTCAGAAACATCTATTGTTACTGTATATGTTCCTGCATTTGTTGGTACTTCAGTTTTTCCATTATAGTACACTGCTGTTATATCAGCGGCAGCTACCTTTTCACTTGTTACTGTTGCACCTTTTCCTGTTGTTGCTTCATAAACTTCTTTTTCTTGTTCTACTTTAAAGTCTGTTCCTATTAATGTTGCTCTTCCTACATTAAATGTTACATTTGCAGTTTTAGTCTCATCTTTATAATTTGCTGCATCTGCTCCTGTATACGTTGCAGTAAATGTATTCTCTCCTGCATTTACTGCTTGACTTACAGTTGTCCATCCCCATCCTGCTTTTGTTCCTTCTGCAAATTTAACATCTGCTAAAGTCATTCCTTCTTTATATATTAAGTTTGTTTCATTTACTGTTGGTGCTGCTAATTCAGCTTTTCCTATAACAAAAGTTCCTACTTCTAAGCTTATTACTTTGTTATAGTTTGTTGTCTCAGATACATCTATTGTTACTTTATATGTTCCTGCATCAACTGGTATAGCTGTTTGTCCGTCATAATATACAGTTATATCTGATGTTGCAACTTTTTCACTTGTTACTGTTGCACCAGCTCCTGTTGTTGATCCATAAACTTCTTCTGCTTGATTTACCTCAAAGTCAGTATTTTTTAATGTTGCTCTATTTATTTTATATGTACCTTCTTCAAAAGTTACATCATATTTTGCATCTTTAACAGTACCAGTAATACTGTACTCACCTACATCTGATGTACTTGTTGCGGTTGTACTTACTGATACTACATCTTCTAATTTTGTTTCTCCTATTAAAGAAGATCCTTCTTTTAGACTATATGTTAAGTCTACAATATCTTCTCCATATACGCTATTCTTATCATCTATTGTTACAGTAATTTTCTTTGGTTTTATTGTAATATAGAAAAATCCTGAACTTGCGTTTTTATAAGTTACAGTTACAAATTGAGAACCTGGTTCATCTGTATAATCAACTGTTGCTTCTGTTAAAGCTATTGTAGTTTTAACTCCTGATTCTGTTATAACCTCTAATTCTCCACCCGTTAAATCTATTTCTTCTCCATACTCATACTCTGTTTTTGTTGGATTTTTTGTTACTTTAATACTGAATATTGGATCATTAACAGTATATTTAAATCTCTCCATTATTGGTCCATAAACAAACACTGCTTCTTTGTCTTTACCAATAGTGTCTGTTGAAAAATTAGTAAACATATCTATAGTAGCATTTCTAGATTCTGTTACTTCTCCATATTCATTTATAATTTTAATTGTTGCTCCTGTTAAGTCTATTTCTTCATTCAAATCATATTCTAATTTATTTGGTAGTGTTAATTCATATGTTGCTTTTCCTTTTACAAGGATTTCTCTTGTTACTACTTCTGAATCATTTCCACCTGCATCTGTATACATATATTTTAAAGTATATCTTCCAGGTTTAGTAAAATCCACTTCGTCTAAGTTCATGGCACTTACTGTTCTTTGTTCTTCTGGTAGATTTTCTCCATCTACTATTCCATCTACTTTTCCATCTGTATTATCTTCCCAGATTGCACCTGGATCAACAAAAGTTGTTGGATCTGTATTTACAGGTACCACAATAGAAGCATCACCTTTCAATTTAATTGTTGGTGCTGCTTTATCTACAACGTATAATCTTGTCCATCTACCATCTGATAAATTTCCTGCTCCATCTGACGCAAAAAATTGGAAATAATAAAATCCTGGTTTCTTTGGTACAGGAATTTCTACATGGTTTCCTGGACCATATTTATATATAGTATTTTCATCTCCAAATGGAATTGTTGGTGCTTCTGTTGATGGTTCGCTTTCTGTGAATTTATAAGCGAAGTAATATACACCACTATCTTCCTCTTTAATATCAATATTTAATATTTTATCTTGGCTTACTGTTCCACCAGATGTTGGATATCCTTGTCCTAATTGAAGTACTGGTTGAACATCGTCATTTACATACCCACCTTCTAATCCTGATGTTATGTAATATGTAGATGTATGGAAATATCCAAAATTGTATTTCACGTCTCTTGCTGCTAAACTTATTTCGTGTAACCCTTCTGTAAAAGGTAATACAACTTTAATTTTCTTTTCTGTTGCTGTTCCTGATACGTGAAATATATCATTATATACACCATCTCCATCTAATTTAAAGTATCCTACTTCTGATGCATTTGGATAATGTATATCAAATTGATACCATATTTCCCTTATCTCCTCTACACCCGTTATAGTGAATTCCAATTCAGTTCCTGCATTTATAGGACCTGGTTGTATACCAGTTGGGCTAGCCACTGGTAAATTGGGATTATTCACGTTAGCTAATGCTATCGTTGGGTTAATTAAAAGTATTGTCATTACAACTGCTAATATTGTAACAACTAATTTTGATTTTTGATTTTCCTTAAAATCAAGCATAAACTACCTCCAAAATTAATAATATTAAAAAGTTTAAACTTTTTAAAACTTTTTTCGATACTTATCTATATAATTATAACATTTTTGTTACTACTTTGCAACAGTTTTGTAAGAAAAAAGTAACTTTTTTGTGATTTGCGTAATTTTTTTGTATTATTTTTATGTAAATTTATTTTTTTATCTATTTTATATAAAAGAATTATTAATTTTAAACAAAAAAACCGCAGGAGAGGCAAAATGCCTCTCCTGCGGAAAACAATATATAAAAAGGGATAACAGCTTATAAGTTGAATTTTGTAGTCAAGTGTTCTGTCTGGTTTGAAAAAGTCTCGCTACCAGTTTCACTTGTATCATAAGGAATCTTTTTCCATCGTATGAAAGTTCACAAGATGGTTTTAAGGGATATGACATTTTGCCACTTTCCCCGCATCAGAGCTAATATGCTCTTGACGCTTTTCTACAAATTCATTCTTTTTCAGCCGTTTTAAGACCGATTTTCATTTCCTACTACCCGTTTGTTGTAGGATCAGTCTTTATGCTTCTGGTTCACCATCAGCGTCACCGTTTTCCAATTCGTCTTTTTCGCCTTCATCAGCTCCTGCTTCAACATCAAGTTCTTCTTCTTTTCCCTCGCTATCTTCCTCCTCTTCCTCTTCAGGGACTAAGGCGTCACCAGAAGATTCCACAGAAGGATTTTCAGCAGGTGTTTCAGAAGCACTCGGAGTAGTTACAGATGTTTCGGTAGATGCTGGCGGAGTTTCAGGTGTTTCTCCTCCAGCAGTAGGTCCACCAATAGTCGGAACTGTCGGGATTTCCGTTGTAGGCGGGGTAATCTCAGGTGTTGAATCGACCGTCACGCCAGTTTTGGCTTCAGTCTCATATCCATCCGGATTTTCGCTGGGCGTAAACGTTACCTTGCCATCCTCGAACTGGAAAGTGCCAGGAATGGTATTGCCATCTGCGTCTTTTGCCACAAACAACTTGTTTATGGTATCTTCCAGACTCTCACCAGAAACCTGTGTGATGCTGGAAGGCCCTTCAATGGTGAGCTGGGTTTTAGTGGTCGTAGTTTCATCAGGATCCGTACTGGGATTTCCAGGCTCACCAGGTGTAGTTCCACCAGGTGTTCCACCGACTTCAACATTTTCCTTGACTGCCGTGCCATAATTGTCACTGTCAGTCGGTGTAAACTTTAGCTTGCCGTCCTCGTACTTGAAAGTGCCAGGAATAGTATTGCCTTCTGCATCCTTTGCAGTAAACAGCCTGTTGATGGCATCTTCCAAACTCTCGCCAGAGTTCTGGACAATATTGGAAGGGCCGTCAATGGTGAGCTGGGTTTTAGTGGTCGTAGTTTCATCAGGATCCGTACCGGGATTTCCAGGCTCGCCGGGTGTAGTTCCACCAGGAGCTCCTCCAACAGTAACATTTTCCTTGACCGCTGTGCCATAATTGTCACTGTCAGTCGGTGTAAACGTTACCTTGCCATCCTCATACTTGAAAGTGCCAGGAATGGTATTCCCTTCTGCATCCTTTGCAGTAAACAGTCTGTTGATGGCATCTTCCAAACTCTCGCCAGAGTTCTGGACAATATTGGAAGGACCATCAATGCTCACTTCAGTTTTGGTCTCACCAGGTTTGGGAGGATCAACAGGGCCACCAGGTCCACCAGGTGTTCCTGTATTGGTGACGCCTTCCTTGACAGCAGTCTCATACTTGCTGCCATCAGTAGGTGTGAACGTTATCTTGCCGTCCTCGTACTTGAAAGTGCCAGGAATAGTATTTCCCTCCGCATCCTTCGCTGTAAACAGCCTGTTGATGGCATCTTCCAGACTTTCACCAGAGTTCTGGACGATATTGGAAGGGCCTTCGATGCTCGGGGTCACCTTTGTCGGCGGAGGAGTAGGCTTGTTGATAGTTACCGTTACATTAGTATCCACCGTCTCGTATTTGCTGGAATCAGTTGGGGTGAAGGTCACCACGTACTGATCGCCATTCTTAGAAACGCTGAATGTGCCAGGAACCTCGTTGCCGTTCTTGTCAGTGGCCTTGAAGCCAGACAAGATGCTATTGATATCATCGCCCTCATTCAAGGTGAACGAAGTGTTGCCATTAATAGTAGGCTTCTCCGGTTTAGCCGGAGGAATCGGCTTGTTGATAGTTACCGTTACATTAGTATCCACCGTCTCATATTTGCTGGAGTCAGTCGGGGTGAAGGTCACCACGTACTGATCGCCATTCTTAGAAACGCTGAATGTGCCAGGAACCTCGTTGCCGTTCTTGTCAGTGGCCTTGAAGCCAGACAATATGCTATTGATGTCATCGCCCTCATTCAAGGTGAACGAAGTGTTGCCGGTAATAGTAGGCTTCTCTGGTTTGACCGGAGGAATCGGTTTGTTGATAGTCACCGTTACATTGGTATCCACCGTCTCATACTTGCTGGAATCAGTCGGGGTGAAGGTCACCACGTACTGATCGCCATTCTTAGCAACGCTGAATGTGCCAGGAACTTCGTTGCCATTCTTGTCAAAGGCCTTAAAGCCAGACAAGATGCTGTTGATATCGTCGCCCTCGTTCAAGGTGAACGAAGTGTTGCCGGTAATAACAGGCTTCTCAGGCTTTTCAACAGGCTTGGGATCGAATGTGACATTTACGTTCTTGCTTGCATTGTTATACAGGCTGGAGTTATCCGGGGTGAAGGTCACCACGTATTTATCACCAACCTTGGAAATGCCAAACGTGCCACTCACAGGGTATCCGTTAACCGTCGCGGTATACTGATCAAGAATGGTCTTCACGTCAGTGCCCTCTGTCAGTTTGACAGAAGCCGGACCATTGATGACCGGAGTCTGCTTTCTGATGGGGTCTTCACCAGTGTGATCACCGCCTCCACCGCCACCAGATTTCGCTGTAACACGAATCTTAACCTCAATATCGGTCACGGTCTCATAGTTCTTCGTGTCATAAGGTGTAAAAGTAACCTTAAACGTGTTGAGACCAACTGGACCAACACTGGTGCTCAGTCTGTCCTGGAAGGTAAAGCCCTTAGGCAAGCTAACACTTCTCAGTGTGCTGCCTTCCACAGCTGTCAGGTTTGTAGGAACGGTGTACTTCGGCTCCGCCTTCTCAATAGTAAGCGTAGCTTTAATACTCGCCGGCTCCACACTGGAGTAAATCGCCTTCAGCTCATCACTGAGCGTAAAGGTGACACGAACCGTGTAGGTGCCAACGTCGGTCTTGCCGTTGCCCGAATAAACGGGAATAATGCCGTCCGGAAGGTTCCGAACAAAAATGCTTTGCGGATGGGTATTGTAGGTCCTGTTAGTATTCTCGAAAGTGACATTAGACGGAAGCTGGAGAGCCACCTTCTTGATGTCTGTATTGCCACTGCCAGGATTGGTAACAGTAATCCGTACTTCAATGCCAGTCACTGTCTTATAATTGCGGGTGTCACGAGGAGTAAAAGTGACCTTAAAGATATTGACGCCTTCCGCGCCAACCGAAGTGGTTAAAGTGTCCTCGAACGTAAAGCCCTCAGGGAGCCTCACATCGCTCAAGGTCTGTCCGACCGTTGCCGTCAATCCGACAGGCACCTTATAACTGGGTGTAGCCTTGCGGATTGTCAAAGTAGCCGTCATAGATGCCGGCTCAACAGCGGAGTAGTTGTTCTTGATAGAGTCAGCAAGCACAAATTCGACAGTTGCCGTAGTTGTGCCCACCACTCGGCGGGTATTGCTGTGGTAAATGGGGATAATATCCTCGGGAAGATTGCTTACTGTGATAGTATGGCTTTTGCCATCGTATTCCAGGTTTGCATTGTCAAAAGTCACATTGCTGGGCAGGTTATACGCAGGCTTGTTGCTGTCGGTATTCTGCTCGATGCCGGGACTCTTAGTGCCGCCGGGATTATTGGTAGTTCCAGAGTTGTCATTGTAGTCGGGGTTCTGGGTGTTGCCCGGATTGCCATTCTGCTGGGAATCATCACCGTTGCCGGCATTCTGATTGCCAGAAGGCTCGGTGCTGCCGGGGTTGGTGGTCGTACCACCGGGGTTGGTGGTGTTATTGCTGGGCTGCTGCCCACTTATCAGGACTCTTACGAGCCGCGTTAACACCTGTTCTTCATACTGATACTGGATGTTGTACTCGTCGCAGGTGGACACATCGAGAGTGTCAAGTCCTGTGACTACCAGCTCTTTTTCGAGCTGGGCCTGGGTCTCAGCAGAAACCTGCATTTGACCGCCGAAGAAAGTCTCGCTGTAGAAGGTCACGCCGGGGTCGACGAACTCACTGTTCTGCATCAGTTCCATCTCGGCATCGCCGTTCAGCTCCATCTGGTAGCTGGAGAACATCTGCAGGTAGCTTGCGCGGCCAACGCCGCAGAGCAGCAGCAGTGCAAGCACCGCTACAATCACCACATTCCGTGTGGTCTTGGGGTTGTTTCTCATTTTGTTCAACATAACTGAAGTCCTCCTTCAAAATAGATTATAAATTGGAACGGGTACTGCGCTAAATGAATTGTTTCGGTTATCATCTCCTTTTTACTATGAAATTGAGAATGTGCTGTGTTGCGCGATATTGTTTTTTTCGCACAATCATCCCATACTGGGCCGGGACAATATATTTATATTAAAGCGGAGCGCAAAACTCCACGTTACTTTAATTATACAACTTTTTTAGCAAAATGTCAAATTATGTAAATAGCTGAAAAATTGCTGAAATAATTAAAAACACTGACATAAAAATATGTCAGTGTTAACGCTTCAGTAAACTAGTTATGACAATTAGAGCAATTTCCCCCGCAACTCTCTGCAAACTTACAAGCTGTTGTATTTTTCTTACCGATTTTTCTTAAATTTTCTACAATTTCTGCCAAACTCTCTAAAGTATAGTCAATTTCTTCTTTAGTATTATCTTTTCCTATTGAAAGTCTTAAAGTACCTTTTGCAAGTTCATATGGTATTTGCATTGCTAGAAGTATATGTGAAGGTTCAAAAGAACCTAACTCATTTATACTCCCATTTGACGCACAAATACCCTTCTTATCTAATTCCATAATTAAATCTTCTGAGTCTACATCATATATTGATAAATTCACATTGCCTGAAAGTCTTTCTCCAATATCACCATTTATCTTTATGTTCTTGATTCTTTTTTGTACTTCTTTTATAAAATAATCTCTAAGTTCCATTATTTCAGGTTCATATTTATTAAATTCAGTATAAGCAAGTTCTACAGCTTTTCCCATTCCAACAATTGCAGGGACATTTTCTGTACCAGCTCTTTTGTTTCTTTCTTGCGTTCCACCCACTTGCATTTTCTTAAACTTAAGACCTTTTCTTACATACAAAGCACCAACACCTTTAGGACCATAGAACCTATGTGAAGAAATTGATAAACTATCTATTTTTTCTGCTCTAACATCTATTTTTCTATTTCCTATAGTATGAACTGTATCTGTATGAAAAAAAATTCCATTCTCTCTTGCTATTTGCCCTATCTCTAATACTGGCTGAATAACCCCTACTTCACAATTAGCATACATTACTGTAATTAATATTGTTTTATCTGTTATAGCATCTTCTAATTTTTCTATATTAATAATACCATTTTCGTCCACATCAATATATGTTACTTCAAAGCCTTCTTTTTCAAGTGCTCGACAAGTTTCTAATACATCTGGTGCTTCAACTGTCGAAGTTATTATATGATTTCCACGTCTTCTATAACTATATGCTAGTCCTCTAATAGCTGTAATATTGCTTTCTGTACCACCAGATGTAAAATAAATTTCTTTTGGATCAGCATTAATTGCTTTTGCCACTTTTTCTCTTGCTACTTCTATTGCCTCTTTTGCATTCCTTCCTAATTCATATCCACTTGAAGCACTACCATATTCTTCTAAAAAGTATGGCATCATTTCCTCTAATACTCTTTTATCCATTTTTGTAGTAGTTGCATTATCAAGATATACCTTCAATAATCTTTCCTCCAAATTTTATTTATAAAAATCTTTGTAAATAAGGCTAACATCAACTTGCCTATTTACAACTCGTCCTACACCAAAGTCTGTAAACTGCCAACCTATCATTTTACTCATTAACTCTTCATTTTCTGTAGCTTCTTGGTCCTCTAGTTCTGAATACCAGTAAGTAGGTATTTTTATTACATTGTCTAAATAATATGCAAGCCAGAATTTTGTAGGAACTGTGCTTAAGAATTCACTTGCTACTTTAGCATTACTATATACAATAACTTTCATATCCTTACTTTCCATCTTTTGAACAAGCTCTGAAACTAAAATAGCTCTTTCTTCCCAATAGTCTTCTGCTCGTCCACCATCATGCTTTTCGATATCTAAAGCTATAGGTAAAATATTATTCTTATACTCATTATCTTTTAGGAATTTTTCCATAAATTCAATTTCTTCGTCTATTTCTTCACTATTTAAAGCTTCATCTAAGAAATACACACCAAAAGGAATATCTAAGAACTCACACTCATCTGCCCATGTTTTAAATTCAGTGTCTGTATAAAAATTACCTTCTTCTCCATAACCTCTACCACCTGCTCTAATATATACATAAGTAATATTATTATTTATTAAGAAAGCACCCATCTCTCCACCAGTATCAAAATTTTTACCTTTATTAAATTTAGACAAATCTACCATTAAAACCTTTTCGTCTTCTGATGCCTTATAATATCCTAAAGCGGCTGTTTGAACATACCCTATTTTATTATCTATAACAACCTTAGACCAAGCAACTTCTGTTTCTTCATCTACAAAGTCTTCTAATACATATACATTTGTTCCTATAGGCAATTCTTTATGAATTTTTACATCCATAAGTTTTGCTTTTCTATAAAAGTCTGTATTCTCAATGATTGTTACTGAATGTTTTGCTCCTGACACATCTATTATCCTTGTATTATATTTTACTATTCCAAATATTATTAAAGCTATAACTATTATTACAATAATACTTGCTATTATTATGACTTTTCGTTTATCCATCCTATTTCTCCCTTAAAATTTATACAATCATAATATCATAAAAGAACAAAAAAAGAAAGTACATACATACTTTCTTTTTTGATTTTAATATATTTCCAATTGTTGTCTAAATAACTCGTCTGCTGTTGTATATAAATTTAAGTCCTCGTTCTTCATTAAAATACTTTTAATATTCCATAATCCAATTCCATGATTTCCATCAACATCTTCTTTCGATGTATAACCTTTTTCAAAAATTTTGCTTACATCAATAGTTTTATCGTTATAACTATTCTCAATTACAATAAGTTCTCTTTTTGGTTTTGAATCTCTAACAAATCTAACATTAATTATCTTTTCTTCTGTACTTTTAGCTGCTTCAATTGCATTATCTAACAATATACCTAAAATTCTACAAACTTCATAGTTATTAATTTCTTGATCATTTAAACTTTCCAAGATTTCAATATTCATAGTAATATTTTCTTCTCTTGCATGATAAAACTTATTAGTTAGTATGCTATAAATTGCAGGATTCTTTATAATTTCTGGATTTAGTGCACCCATTTTATTTACTTCATTACATTCTGCTAGAGCTGACTTACTCATTCTTTTAACTCCAGCTAAGTTCTCAGTTTTTGCATAGCCATCTAATGCTAAAACAAAATTTGCAAAATCGTGTTTAAAAGATTTCAATTTCTCACACATATTAACTAGAGTTTTGTTATGCAATTCTAAACAATGTATTTTAAGTTCTTGAGCTTCTGCAATATCTATTCTTTCAATATTACTAACTACCATATAAATGTATAAAATTGATGAAACTACATTTAATAAACTTAGAGAAGTTTGAACTTCATTTGCAAAAGCAAACATAATTCCTAAAACTGAAATCATATAAATAAATCTTTTATGATTAACTTGTAAATGATCTCCTAAATTTATATGTATTGGTTTTAATCTAATAGCACAAATAATTAAACATTTTGTTATAATCATTGCTACCATCAAAATTACTAAATAGTTAGTTATAAATAAACTAATAATCTTTGTAAGTATAATTCTAGCACTTATCATAGTTAACATATTAAGAGTCTCACCAAGAATACTCTTTTCATAAGTTTGATGTAAAACAAAATGCAATATTAGAACACCAATTAGTATATTTAATGCTATATACAATGGTGATTGAATTAATAAACATACGATAAGTTTTAAAATACCTGTTAATAGTGATACTATTACAAATTGCGATTTTGTAATCTTAATGTTAAATAAACTTATAAAAAATAAAATATCAAAAAATGTTGTTAAAAGCATATTCAATCTCTCCCTCTTCTTTAGTACCTTACTATTTTAAACAATTTTACTAAGAAAATCAACCTTTAATGCTCTTTATTTTCTGTCATAATTCGACATTTGCTTTCAACTTTTTCTAACTATATTTTTGTTTTTTACTAATGTATCAACATTTCTTTTAATCCAATTCTTCTTGAAATTTTTTTAAAATTTCTTCAAAATTGTTAAACTGATAGTTTGATTTCTGATTAATTTCTTCTCTATAACAATCCGAATACTTATCATAAATAGATACGACTTCAATGCCAGCAGATATTGCAGCCTCTACACCCATGATAGTATCTTCAAAGATTAAACATTCTTCTGGTTTTACATTTAATGTATCTAGGATTTTATAGTGTATTTCAGGATTTGGCTTTAATTCTTTAACAGAATTTTTAGCATACATTATTGTAAAAATATCATCAAATTTTGCTTTTCCCATTAAGTTTTTATTTTGTGTTCTATAAATATCCACTGTATGTTCATTAGTAGTAGTTGCTAAAGCTAAAATAAAACCTTTTTCTTTTAAATATTTAAGTACCTTTTCTGCTCCTGGTTTGTAGTCAATAACTGTCGTTAAATATTTTTGTGCTATTTCATATCTTGACTTTTTTATTTCCTCTTTTGAAAATTTAGATTTATATTGTTCTTTCAAATACCCACAATACTCTAAATAAGCATCTTCTGCTTTATTGAATTTTTTTAAAGCAATATCCCTTTGTTCTGCAATAAAGACTTCATTATCTTCTTTTCCACCAATCTTTTCAATTAGTTTCTTATCTATCTCATTCCATATACCAATAGAATCTATTAGTGTTCCATCTAAGTCAAATATTATAACTTTCTTATTCTCTAACATTTTAAAATCTCCTCTGAAAGTAATTTCATTTTTTCTAATGTTTCAGCTTTTACTGTAGTTTTAATTGTAACTATAGTATCACAAATATCTATATCTTTCATTTTTTCTAAATACTCTTTCATACATCTTGCAGCTGTTGGTGCCCAAGTACCATTTTCTATTATTCCTACTTTACGTTTTTGATAGTTCTTACTAATTAGAATATTCAAAAATTGTTCCATTGGAGTAAACACTTTAGCATCATAGCTTGGTGCAGCAAGAATTAACTTGTCATAACGGAAAGCATCTTCCACTGCTTCTGCCATATCATCTCTTGATAAGTCTGCAATAGAAACTTTCTTAGCACCTTTTTCTTCTAATATTTTTACAAGTGCTTTTGCAGCTTCAGCCGTATTTCCATGTATAGAAGCATAAGCTATAAATACACCATCATCTTCTGGTTTATAACTACTCCAAATATCATATTTGTTTATGTAATGCCCTAAATTTTCTTTTAGTATTGGTCCATGTAGTGGACATATCATTTTTATATCTAAATTTGCAACTTTTTTTAATAAAGCTTGTACTTGCACTCCGTATTTTCCAACTATATTAAAATAATATCTTCTTGCCTCGCAATCCCAATCTTCCTCTGTGTCAAGTGTTCCAAACTTTCCAAAGCCATCTGCTGTGAATAATATCTTCTCTGCTTGTTCGTATGTTACCATTACTTCAGGCCAATGTACCATTGGGGCCATAAAGAACTGTAAAGTGTGTTTTCCTATATTAAGCTTGCTTCCCTCTTCTACTAATACCTTCCTTGCTTCTAAGTTCTCTATATCAAAAAATTGTGGTAAAAACGCAAAAGTTTTGGCGTTTCCAACTAACTTCATTTCTGGATACTTTTCTGCCAAAATTCCAATATTATATGAGTGGTCAGGCTCTAAGTGTGAAATAACTAAATAATCAAGTTCTTCGCCATTTAAAACATCTTCTAAATTATTAAGCCACTCTTCTGACTTTCTTTTATCTACTGTATCCATAACTACATTTTTTTCGTCTTTTATCAGATATGAATTATATGATATGCCATTTGGTACAATATATTGCCCTTCAAACAAATCAATATCCTTGTCATCTGCTCCTATGTAAATTATGTCGTTTGAAATATTTACATCGTTCATAAAAATTCCTTCCTTTCACTTTTATTTATTATTTAAAAAAATATATTTTGTTCTAAATCATCTGGATGTTCCAGTTCATTTTGTAAGTCTTCCCAAGGAAATAAAGGATAAAAATACTCTATGCCTAATTCCTCACATTTTTCTTTACTAAACTCATTGTTACCATTATAATAATAAGCTACGTCTTCATATTCAGCAATATTAGCAAAATCTCTACTGCCATATTCTTTAGTTAAGCATACATACAAAATTCTAGCATTTGGATAATGTGCTTTTATTTCATTCATACAAATTTCTACACTAGTACCTGTACTGTGCATTGCTTCTACTACTAAAAATATTGGCTCTTCCTTATCTATCTTAACTGCATTAAAAGGACTAAATATCATTTCTATGTCTTTTTCGCTATTTTTATAAGATATGTGCTTAATTTGTATTGGCAAGAACTTAACAATATTTAATCTATTTGAAATATATACTGCCGGTACATCACCACTCCTTAAAACTGGACATACATAGTCAATATTGATTTTGTTCTTGTTAATATAGCTATCTAAGTTTTTACAAAGCCTGTCTATGTATTTCAAAAAATCAGTATTTTCTAATCTTCTATAATTCCTTTGCATTAAAAACTCCTATCATAGTTTTTTGTAATAAAATTTTAAATCTATCTCGTGTGCATCATAATATTTCAGTATTTTCTGCATTCGTTTGTTTTCGTCACCAGTTGCACAAGATACTATTTTTATATCTTTGTTTTCTTCTCTTAATTTTGATATTAGTTTAAAGAAAACTCCTGCTTTTCTATATTCTTCCTCAACAAACATCTGTGAAATCCATAATATCTCTCCATCATTTGCCCAATAGAAATATGAATACAAAATCATTCCCACTGGTTTACCATCTATCTCTGCTACTAAACATTGGAATTTAGGTTTATCACAAAAATAATCTTTATCGATATTAAGTTCTAACCCTTGTGTTTGCTCTGTTTCATTTACATTATTAATAACTCTATTAGCTTTTATTATAAAATCCTTATGGGCTTTTTGAGCATGCATTACTTCAATTTCTTTCATAAATTACCCCTACTATTTATATATATTTTTACTATACAATGACAAATACTTCTTATTTATAGCAAATAAAAAAACATTTTGATCAAAAAAATTATCGTCCATTATAAAATATCCATTATCATTGTTCTGGATTCCAAAACTGTTTAATACTTTCCATGATTTAATTTCATTATTCTCTATATTAACTCCTGTAAATAGCATTGCATGGTCATAATTTAAAAAATCATATTTCTCTGCTATAGATTTTTTCAGTTTTTCTATTCCAATTTTTTTAAAATCATATAAATTATTAAATAAAATTCCATTCTTATTTTTATAAGACGAACTCATATATCTATAACTACAACCAAACCATACTAAATGTCCCTCTTTTAAAGACTTAATTATGCTTTCTTTTATTTCATTAATTTCTAGATTTAAATATTCGGTCTTTTTAAAATTTGGAACATTAAATTCTAGTTGATAACCTTTATTATAAGGCTTGGTAGATAAACTTATTATTTCTATATAATTTTCTAAAAGTTCATTAATATATAACCTAGAAAATTCTATTGGTGTTATTGTTTCTCCTTTTATTTTAATATCTGTTGGTGGTTTTCCATATATATTTGACAAAATTACATAATTCTCTGACATCATTTTTTCTTTTAAACTATACAATTCTGCAAAATTAGAATTATCCTTTTTTATGTTTAAAATAATATCAATATCATTTATAACTTTCTCTTTTAATAACTCGTTTATATCATTAGGAATAAAAGTATTTTCTGTTATTTGCATCTGGCTTTCTAATACTATTCCATACTTTTGTATTAGATATTTAAATGCTGAAAAATCTCCACAAGTATTAATATAATCAAACAATATATATTTAATTTGGCTACATTTAAAATCTTCTTCTATTATTTTATCATATAACCTATCTAATTTTTCATATCTGTCAAAAAAAGAGATATAATTAACAGAAAAGTTTACTTCATTTTCTAACACACACTTCAATTCATTTTTTAGCATATTTATTCCAGCATAAACCCAACATAGTAGACTTCCCTTTTGGTCATAAACTTCATTGTCTTTTATTTCAATATTAAAGTTTCTATCTACACTTCTAACTAAGTCTGTATTAATATATTTATCATATATATCTAAATGCATATTTTTACTCCAATATATTTTATCATATTTAATTTTATTGCAATAAACTTCCACCATTTACATTGAGATTTTCTCCATTTATATAACTTGCACTATCTGATAGCAAAAATAAAACTGCATTTGCAATATCTATAGTTTCTCCTAACCTCTTCAATGGATTACTTTCTTTTTGCTCTTCTATTTCTTTAGCTGTCCAACCTTTTAGAGATAGCGGTGTTATTGTTAAACTAGGACTTACTGTATTTACCCTAATTCCATACTTAGAAAGTTCTAAAGCACTTGCTCCGAGTAAAATTGATAATTCCTGCTTCTGCTGAGCAATAAGCACTTGCCTCTATGCACGGCTTTATTCCTAATCTAGATGCAATATTAACAATACTTGGGTTTTTACTATTTTTTAATAATGGAATAGCATATTTTGTACATATTACTTTTCCTATTAAATTAACATCTATTACTTTCTTAAAATCTTCTACATTAAATGTTTCTATAAAACTATCTATATTAATCCCTGCATTATTAATTAAATAATCTAACTTTTTTATTTGGCTAAACATTTTCATTACTTCGTCTTCATTAGAAATATCTGCTTTTATGAATAAAACCTTATCTTCATATTGCTCAAATTCCTTTTTAGTTTGTTTGTAATTTTCTTCATTATGAGCGTAATTTATTATAACATTTGCACCATTTATAAGTAATTGTTTAGCTATCTCTTTTCCTATACCTGATGTTCCACCTGTTACTAATGCTATCTTATCATTAAAATCATAATTCATATATTTCTCCTATACTAATTATTCTTTTTAGCCTCCATGTTCCACTTTATTACTCCATATATGTTTATAAGCAAATATCCTAAGGAAACTAATAGCATCATCATAGAATTACTTCCTCTATCCATTGCAGTTATAACCCATATTGTCAAATCTATAATGTTATTTGCTAACCATAGCCACCAAGATTCTTTAAATCGTAAAATCATTAAAATAACTCCACATAGATTTATACAATTAGAACTAGCATCCATAATTGCTAATCTTTGTCCTGGAATAAGACTTAATAAGTATCCTAAAATAAAACTACCTACAATACAAGATAATGTAATTATTATAGAATTTTTCAAATTGAATTCTCTTACCTTTACATTTTTGTCTTTATCTAAATTCTTTTTCCAAGATACATAACCATGTATTTGCAAAGGTGAAAATATAAATATGTAAAAGAAAAATATTCCAAATAAGTTATTTTTAAATGATACATATCCCATTAAAACATAATTTATTAGTCCAAAAATATAATTTACTCTTTTTCCCTCACCAGCAAAATACGCACATAACAATCCTGTAGCTAATGTAGTTCCACCGACTAATAAATCTTTAGTAATTATTCCAGATATTATGGATATAAATATACAAATTAAACCTATCACAATATGTTTTTTATTCATCATTTCAACTCTTTCTTATGAACTATTGATAAATCCTCAGTAGTTGAATTTATTTGTTTTCTATCTTATCCTAAGTGCTGCTATACTTTCGATATGATGGCTAAACGGAAACATATCGCAAATAGCAAGCTTTTGTAAAGTATATTTTTCTTCTAAGATTTTTATATCACGTGCAAGTGTTGCTGGATTGCAACTAACATAGACAATTCTTTTTGGTGACACTTCTAATAACGTATCCAACACCACTTTATCGCAACCCTTTCGTGGTGGATCAATAAATACAACGTCTGCTGATAGATTTCTTGTTTTAATTAATTCTGGTAAAACTTTTTCTACATCGCCGCGCAAAGAACTCGCTATTTTCTATTTTGTTTATTCTAGCATTTTCTTTCGCATCTTCGATTGCCTCTTTTATAGTTTCAATTCCATATATCTTCTTAACATTATCTGATGCAAAAATTCCAATAGTACCTATTCCACAATATAAATCGAATATAGTTTCTTCACCTGTTAGTTCTGCATATTCTACTGCTTTAGAATATAATTTTTCTGTTTGAGTAGGATTTACTTGATAAAATGAAAGTGGTGAAATTTTGAATTTCTTGCTACCTAAATAATCGTATATATATCCATCTCCATAGATAATCTCAGTCTTATCTCCTAAAATAACATTGGTATTCTTTTTATTAATATTCTTCGCAATTGTCTTAATTTCTGGGAAATTTTCAGTTAACAATTCCACTAGTTCTTTTTGTTTTTCTATGTCGTTGTTTGTTACAAGTGTTACCATAACTTCATTAGTCTTTTTGCCAATTCTAATAATTATATGTCTTATACTTCCTTTTAGAGTTTCCTCGTTATAAACTTTTACATTATTATCTAATAAGAAATCATATATTGCATTTGCAATTTTCTGTGAAAGAACATCTTGAATTCTGCATTCTCTTGTTTCAATTATTCTATGAGATCTCTCAGCGTATACTCCCATAACCGTTTTTCCATCTTCCGAAACGCCAACAGGATATTGAAGCTTATTTCTATAATTAAATGGCTCGTCCATTTTTATAATTTCATCAACTTTAACACTTCTTCCTAAGGCTTTTTGCATTGTATTTTCAACTGATGCTTTCTTCACTTCCATTGTAAAATCATAATCTATATGTCTTAAACTACAGCCACCACATGCTCTTGCCGTAGCACAATCTTCATTCTTTCTATGTTCAGACTTTTCTATAATTTCAAGAATTTTTCCAAAACCATGTGAAGAAAGTACCTTTACAATCTTTATCTTAAGCTTTTCACCCTTTATTCCATTAGATATAAAAATAGGTACCCCATCAATTTTTGCAATACCTTCTCCTTGAAATCCATTATCTATAACATCTACTATATATTCTTCGTTTTTCTTTAACATAGATATCTCCTTAAATTACGTTATTATTATATCATTTCTATTGTTACTTGTCACTAACTTTTAAGAACAATAAATAAAAGGACGTAGAGGCGGGAACTAATTTGTTCCCGCCCCTACAAAAGGACCGTTTTTTCTTACTTCAGCAAATCCGTCAGACCTCCGTCAATGGTCATCAGGTAGCCGCAATGATGCTGAGTCGCGAGCCCGCAGTTGTACCCTGCGTTGTACTCGTCGAAAATCTCCATGTGACCGGTGAACTTGCAAGCAGCAAGGATATCCGTGCGGGTTGCGCTATCAGGCACACCCAAGATTTCCTTCTGCTCATCAGTCAGCGGTTTCGGAGCGTCCCACTGTCCAGGGTTCCACTCCTCTTTGGAGAGGCCGTACCGCAGCATCAGCTCCTTGACCTGCAGGATTCCCTCCCAGTTGGGAAGGTTCTCGATTGCATCCTCGAAGCACTCAGCAGGCTTGGTCGTCAGCTGGCAGGAAGACCACATAAACGACTTCTTGGTCATCTCGTCGGGCGTCATCCACATCTGGATAACGATTTTCCTGTCCCTCAGCTGGTCACACAGCCACTCCAGATTATTCTGGAAGCACTGCACGTCCACGACTGTGTTGGGGATGACCAACGTATAGCCGCCCTTAATCAGCCGGTTCAGCTTGGCGATGGGGTTAACCATCTCAGCCAAGACCATTGTGTCCAAAAAGATTCTGCCTTCGGGTTTCAGTGTCATAATGCTTAACATCCTTTCTTTTTGTCCAACCTAGCATAAGCTAAGCCCCACCCTCATTGCAACTACGCAATGTGTTCTTTAATTTGAACTGGTGGTTACCTATTGGTACTAATAACTGGAAAAATCCAAGTTATCATTTTTTATTATACCATATCTATATACTTTTGACAACCATTCCAGTTACTCTTCTACTTCTTCTACAAGTTCAAAGGCAATCTTTCTTAAAAGCTTGTTAGCCTCAATTACTCTAATCTTTATGCTATCACCTATTTTGAAAATCCTCTTACTTCTTTCACCAACCAATATCTTTCTATTCTCGTCATATATATAGTACTCATTTGCACCCATGTTTTCAAACCTAACCAAACCTTCAACTGTACTTTCTAATTCTACAAACATTCCAAAGCTTGTAATTGAAGATATTATCCCGTCAAACTCTTCTCCAATTTTGTCTTCCATAAATTCAGCTTTTTTAATATCTTCAGCCTCACGTTCTGCCTTTGTTGCAAGTTTTTCACTATCAGATGAGCTCTCTGCATACTTTATTGCATCTCCATATAACTCTTGCAGACGTGCTTCATTTACATTATATCCTTTCTCAATATACTCTGAGATAACTCTATGGATAAATAAATCTGGATATCTTCTAATTGGTGAAGTAAAATGACAGTAATACTTACTTGCAATTCCAAAATGCCCCTTGTTTTCAGCTTCATATCTTGCAATTTTCAAGCTTCTAAGTATTAAAGTTGATATAACTTTTTCATATTCAGTTCCTTTTATTTTTTCTATAATCTCTGAGAAAGCTTTTGGCTTAATGTTGTCTTTACTAGCTTTTATTTTATATCCAATATTAAATAAGAATTTATTTGTTTCTGTTATCTTGTCTAAGTCTGGCTCTTCATGCACTCTGTAGATAAATGGAGCTTCTAGCCAATAAAACTTCTCTGCCACTGTTTCATTTGCTGTAAGCATAAACTGCTCAATCATTTCATTTGCAAAATTAAGCTCATATCTCTTTACTTCAATCGCTTTTCCATTTTCATTTAAAATAATTTTACTCTCTGGTATATCCAAATTTAAGTAACCTTGCTTTAATCTCCTGTCTTTTAAAATAGTAGCTAACTCTTCCATAGCTTTAAAACAATCAACGTATTTTTCGTATCTTTTGACAACTTTCTCATCAGAATTTTTTATTATTTTATATACATTTGTATAAGTCATTCTTTCAGTTACTTTTATAACTGACTTACATATATCTGACGAAATAACTATTCCATTACTATCAATTTCCATCACACAAGAAAGTGCAAGCCTATCTTCTCCAGCATTTAAGCTACAAATTCCATTAGAAAGTTCAACTGGAAGCATTGGTATAACTCTGTCAAACATATACACACTTGTCCCTCTTCTAATAGCTTCTTTATCTAATTCAGAACCCTCTGTTACATAATGGCTAACATCTGCAATATGCACTTCTAATAAGTATGTTCCGTCTTCTCGTTTTTCCACATACACAGCGTCGTCTAAATCCTTGGCATCTTCTCCATCAATCGTAAATAAAGGGTGAATATTTCTAAAATCCTTTCTACCCTTCATAGCTTTCTTTTCTACTTTCTTGGGTGCACCCATTGCTTCTAAAGTTACTGGTAGTGGAAACTCATTTGGAAGATCAAATTCCTTTACTACGCTTAGCATATCTACTCCTGCTAAATCAACATTTCCTAAGACTTCAATAATTTCACCTTCTGCATTTTTGTTTTTTTCTGGATACTTTATAATTTTTGCAACTACCTTATCATTATTCCTAGCATTCATGCACTTATTTTTTGAAATAAAAATATCGGTGTCAAACCTTTTATCGTCTGGCACTACAAACCCAAAACTTCTACTTTTTTGGAATATTCCAACAACAGTATCTTTATCTCGTTTTAATACCTTTACTATCTTTCCTTCTGCACGTTTTTCTTTTGTCTTGGGCTTAAATATATTTATTTGCACAATGTCTCCGTTTAAGGCTCCATTAACACTTTTTGAAGGAATAAATACATCTTCCATTTCTTCACTTTCAAATTCTACAAAACCATAGCCTTTTTCGTTGGCTCTAAAAATTCCTTCATATTTTCTTTTTTTCTTCTTTCCCATAGCTCTCCTTTAAAAACAAAAAGGCGCTAGCCTTATACTAGCACCTTAATATTACTTAACTAAATAACATAAATTATTCCTAAAGTTACTGTTAATACAACAAAAACTACTGCAAGAATAATTGTTACTTTTTTCATCATGCCTTCTTTTGTCTTACCTTTATTCTTTTCATAAAAGTTACTTGCTGAAGCTCCCATTATTGTTCCAGATGCTCCACCATCTTCTTTTGATTGTTTTGTTATTAAGATTACTAACGCAACACAAACTATTAAATATATTACAATTATTATATTTTTTAAAATTTCCATCTAAAATTCCTCCATGACTAATTTGTCAGCTATTATAGTTTAACATAAGAAATAATAAAAATCAATACCTATTTCAAATTTTCACTACATCTATGACAAACACCTGGATGTTCGTGATCTTCTCCAACTGTTTCAGAATACATCCAACATCTCTCACATTTCTCTCCAGGGGCTTTTTCCACTTTTACTCCAAGACCAACTTCTGTATCTTCATTTCTTCTGTTTTCTTTTAACTCAACACTTGAAACAATAAATACTTCTGGTAATACCTTTTCATTTTCTTTTAAGAACTCATATTCTTCGCCTTCTGCAAATAATATTACTTTTGCTTCTAGAGAAAGTCCTATTTCTTTATTAGCTCTTGCTTCTTCTAGTTTTTTAGCTACTACATCTTTTACTTTTATTAATCTAGACCATTTTAGTGCAATAGCTTCATTTTCAAATTTAGAATTTACTTTTGGATAATATTCTAACATAACACTTTCTGTGTTTTCGCCTTTTTTATGTGGCATATAACTCCAAATTTCTTCTGCTGTAAAACACGTCATTGGAGCCAAAATTCTAACTAATGCTGATAATATTTCATACATTGTAGTTTGTGCAGCTCTTCTTTCTACAGAGTTTGCTCTACTTGTGTATAATCTATCTTTAATTATATCTAAGTAAAATGCACTCATATCAACTACACAGAATTGATTTATAGCTTGATATGCATTATGAAAATCATAACTATCATAAGCTTCTGTGCAATCTTTAACTAATTTATTAAGTTTTGTTAATGCCCATTTATCGATTTCCTGTAAATCTTCATAGACTACTGGATTATCAACATCAAAATCACTAATATTTCCTAGAATATATCTTGCAGTATTTCTAATCTTTCTATAAACTTCAGTAACTTGTTTTAGGATATTTTTAGAAACAGTAATATCTGATTTATAATCTGAAGATAATACCCAAAGTCTTAATACATCTGCTCCAGACTCTTTTATAACATCTTGTGGATCTATACCATTTCCTAATGATTTTGACATTTTCCTGCCTTGTTCATCTACTGTATATCCATGTGTTATAACTTCTTTATATGGTGCTACACCTTTTGTAGCAACTGATGTTAAAATTGATGATTGGAACCAACCTCTATATTGGTCACTACCTTCTAAATAAACATTAGCTGGTGGTAAACCACGTTCTGCTAAAACAGATTCATGAGTTGAACCAGAATCGAACCAAACATCCATGATGTCTGTTTCTTTTTTGAATTCTGTACATCCACAAGCTGGGCACTTTGCGTTTTCTGGCATAAGTTCTTTTTCAGATAACCCAAACCAAGCATTTGAGCCTTGCTCTTTAAAGATTTTTTGAACCTTCTCTAAGCTCTCATCTGTAACATATTCTTTTTCACAATCTTTACAATAAAAAACTGGAATTGGAACTCCCCAAGTTCTTTGACGAGAAATACACCAATCATTTCTATCCTCAACCATCTTAGAAATTCTTTCTTCTCCCCAAGCTGGGTACCATTTTACTGTTTTTATAGCTTCTAAAGTTTCTTTTCTAAATCCATCAACAGAAGCAAACCATTGATTAGTAGCTCTAAATATAACTGGGTGTTTACATCTCCAACAATGTGGATATGAGTGATTTACTGTTTGTGCTGCAAGTAATAAATTATTTTCTTCTAACCATTTAATAATTTCTTTGTCTGATTTTGCATAATACATATCTTTAAATGGTCCAGCACCTTCACCTCTTTGAACACCTTTGCTATCAACTGTAACTATGATATCTAATTTATTTTTCAATCCACACAAATAGTCTTCTTTACCATAACCTGGAGCTGTATGTACTGCTCCAGTGCCTGTTCCAAGTTCAACTGCGATAGTGTCATCACTACCTAAAACTACTATTGAATCTCTATCCATAAATGGATGTTTACATATTACACCTTCTAATTCTCTTCCTTCAAATTCTTTCTCAATTTTATATTCTTCTATGTTAGCAACTTTCATAACACTTTCTACTAATTCACTAGCCATTATTAGTTTTTCAGTTCCAACATTTACAATCGCATATTTATATTCTGGTCCTATTGTGATTGCAAGATTTCCTGGTAATGTCCAAGGTGTTGTTGTCCAAATTACAACATAAGTATCTTTTTCGTCAAATAAACCTTTACTGTTCTTTACTGGAAATTTAACATAGGCTGTATTTGAATTTACATCTTTATATTCTATCTCTGCTTCTGCTAATGCTGTTTCGCAGTCTGTGCACCAATAAACAGGTTTTAATCCCTTATATATAAATCCTTTTTGGTACATCTTCGCAAACACTCCAACTTGTTTTGCTTCCATTTGTGGTTGATAAGTAATATATGGATTTTCCCAATCTCCAAGTACACCTAAACGTTTAAAACCTTCTGTTTGTTTATCTTTGTAGTCCATTGTAAATTTCTTACAAGTATCTCTAAATTCATTTACTGGAATTGCGTCTCTATTTAATCCTAATTTTTCAATTGCTTTCTTCTCTGTTGGCATTCCGTGTGTATCATATCCCGGAATATATGGAGTATAAAATCCTTTTAAATTTTTATATCTTACAATAGTATCTTTTAAAACTTTGTTAAGTGCGTGTCCTAAATGAATTTCACCATTAGCATAAGGTGGTCCATCGTGTAATACAAATGGCTCTTTTCCTTCATTTTTCTTTAGCATTTTTTCATATAAACCACTATCAAAAACTCTCTCTTTTGTTTTTGGCTCGTTCTCTGGTAGGTTTGCTCTCATTGGGAATTCTGTCTTAGGCAAATTCAATGTTTGGCTATAATCTTTCTTTTCTTCGCTCATAAATTTTATCTCCTTTTCTTTTTATTTCTCTACAAAAAACAAAAAGCCACTCGCCCATAGGACGAATGACCGTGTTACCACCTAAATTCGAAAATTGAAATAATTTTCCTCTAATTTCTTTAACGCAGAATTACGAATAGCTTACTATTAGTTCAGCATATTAGCTCTAAGGTGATAATAAATAAGTAATTTGTCCTACTAAAATCTCACCAATCTTTAGCTCTCTTTAGGCTTTGCTTATTTATCTTGTCCTTGTCTTTGCTTTTTATGATACAAATATAATATCACTTTTATATCCCATTTGTCAACTGTTTCTAGTCTTTTTTTATATCCTTCTTTGTCATTTTCTGCATTCTTCTTGCTTGTTCTTTTTGAACATCCAAAGGAAGCCATACGTCAAATGAGCAAATAAACTCTCCATATTTAGTTGTTTCATCTTCGTCCATAATATCCTCTCCTTTCAAAGATATTATGAGCAAATTATATTTTTTATATTCTAAATAGGATTTACATGTATAACTGTTAAATATACTTCGTCTATCTTTCTATCAATTTCTTTTTCTAAATCGTCAGCTATCTTATGACTTTCAAAAGTAGACATATTTCCATCAACAAATATTGAAAATGAAATTTGATATTGATAACCAACAGGTGTTGAATTGAAATGTGTTACTTTTTGTATCTCTTTGTGCTGATTTATGATTCCAAAAACCTCTTCTTTTGCTTTTTCATTAATTGATTTATCCATTAAAACATCATAGCTTTGTATGAAAATTTTAACAGCACTAATTAAAATCCAAAATGCAATTCCACTTCCAACTACACCATCAATCCAATAAATTCCCATATGAGAAATTACACAAGAAACCAAGTTACAACTAGTTACTATACAATCGTTTCTATGATCTTCTGAATTTGCTTTTATCAATAAGTTATTTAGTTTTTTTGACATCTTATTTGTATATATAAATAAAAGAAATTTCGTTATAATTGTCACAATACAAACTACCACTAGCCACATTGAAAACTCATAATGACTATGGTTATATATTGACAATAATGCATCTTTTATTATGAAAAGCGATGTCAAAATCATTACGATACTTATAAGCATTGAATATATGTACTCTGCTTTTCCGTGTCCTAAATTATGATCTTCATCATAAGGTTTGCTAGCTATCTTATTACCCACAAAAGTCATAGCTGAAGAAAATATATCTCCTGCACTATTAAAACTATCTGCAATCATTGCTTGACTTCCACTTATAAATCCTACAATTGCTTTTATTATAAGTAAAAATAAATTTCCAGCAATTCCTAATATGCTAGCTATTTTTACGCTCTTAAATCTATCCATTTCTTACCTCTATCAAATCATTATCCTTTTATAACTACTTGATTATAACACTAATTATCTTTTATTCAAGTAGCAATTTTTATCGTGTGAATAAATTACTCCAATTGCTTGTAAATATGAATATATTATTGTACTTCCTACAAACTTCATGCCTCTTTTTATTAAGTCTTTTGAAATTTTATCTGAAAGTTCATTGGTAGTTTTATCTATTTCAATAATCGTTTTTCCATCTGTAAAAATTTTTAAGTAATTATAAAAAGAACCATATTCTTTTTGTATTTCTTTAAAAATTCTTGAATTATTTATAGATGCCTTTACCTTTAGTTTATTCCTTATAATATTTTCATTTGATAATAATTCTTCTATTTTTTTATCGTCATACTTAATAACTTTATCTATATCAAAACTATCATATGCTTTTTTAAAAGCCTCTCTCTTATTTAATACACATTCCCACGAAAGACCTGCTTGAAAAGACTCTAAAATAAGCATTTCATATAGATATTGTTCATCAAAGTTTGGCACACACCATTCCTCATCATGATATTGTATGTATAATTTGTTTTTCAAATTACACCAACCACATCTAATTTTATCCATTTACTAATCCCTCTATCATTTCTTCTGTAATTTCTTCTACTTTTTTAACCATTACAGTATTAGTGGTATCATTTTTCAAATTCTTCGAATTTACCCATATAGTATTTAATCCTGCTTTAGCAGCATTTTCCACATCTAATAAAAAGTCATCACCTATCATCACACACTCACTTGGCTTGTTTTTGCCGCAAGCACTTATATACGAATTATAATATGGTTTTATTAAACTTTCACCATAACATTCTGTAAAAAATTTTCCTATTCCCATATTATTTAGTCTATTTATTTGTGATTGACTAAAATAATTGGTCAAAAGTACCATTTCATATTTTTCAGACAATTTCGTAATTGCTTCCAGAAGTTTTTCATTCTCTGGTGGAATACAATGAGAAATCTCTTCAAAAAGTATATCCACAAAAGCCGGATCCAAAGATGCACCAAGTATCCCTTCAAAAAAACTAATATAATCTTTTATATTGTAATTATCAAACTTTTCTTCATACTCATCTATCGCATTTAAAAACTTATCTACATTTTCCTTAGAGTATAAGCTTAGTTTTTTCAATACTTCTTCTATAACTATAATAATAGCATTTCCTGTTACTATTTTTCCATCTATTGATGAAAAAAACTTAGAACCTGCAATTAGTGTTCCATCTACATCAAATATTAATCTCTTTATCATTTTATATCCTTTCAGTTTGTATTATATCTTACTATTTTATGATTTTTATAAAACTCTTGTTTGTATTTTATAACATATTTTTCCACTTGTCAACAAATTTTTACAAAAAGGTCCACCAGCTTTACTGATGGACCTTTTGTCTCACTGGGGAGAACACTTTCCCCCTTGATATTGGTGACCTGCTTTGTCGACGATATACACCATACTAGTCTTCTGGCATATAGAACGCCGGAGACAATGAGATAATACACCGTCCGCCTTCTTCAATAGCAAAATCTTTTGTAAAATGCTTCAGAAGTTGGTTAAAGTCATACGGCTGATTTCTCACTTTAAGTACAATCTCTTTGTGACTTGCTCTGTGGAATTTGTGGGTTTTAAACTTAACCCAACAGTTGTCGTTTTCTCGTTTTTGCCAGAAATTCGTTCCTTTCGGAATTGTGATAATCACATCAAAATTCTCAGCACGCAATACAACGGTGACTTTCACTCCATTTAAGCACGTCTTCCGCATAATCGCATTTGCCACTGCTTATCGACCTCCCGTCAATATTTATTTAGCTACTGTTACATAGCCATAAAATCAGGATTTCCTAAGTACGTGTTTAAGTATTATATCATAAATAAAGTTATTTATCAAATCTAATCTTCACCCCAAGTAAATATAAAAAATCAATAGCTTGGAACTGACCTACTATTGCACCTTTTATATCTTCACTAGAAACTGCTATCCCTTCTATTATACTGTCTGAAAAATCTATTCCGTTTAAGCTTGTTTTGAAAACTTGTGCCTGAGTGAAATCAGTTTGCCTTAAGATAATATTTTTTAGTCTATTTTCTTGAAACATACTATTTCTAAGACCTGTATTATCAAACGCTGTATTTTCTATACTCGCCAATGAAAAATTACAATAATTTGCATTTGTTTCTATAAAACTTACGTTATATAATCTGCTATCAATAAAATTGCATCCTGTCATTTTGCAGTTATTAAATTCACACCTTACAAAACTACATTTTTCGAAAGAAGTATTAGAAAAATTACAATTCTTGAATTCTACATCAGTAAAGCTATTTTTCTCTAAATTACTACTTAAAATGTCAGTATTACTAATTATAGCTTTCTCTATATTAATTTCACTAAATTCAATATCTTCTACTTTGTAGTTTTCTAAAGTTATATCTTCTAGTTCTTCATTTATCTTTATCTCTTCTAAGATATTTTCTACTTTTCTTAGTTCCTTAAATAATGTTTTCTGTGGTCTTAATATGCTCATATTTTTTCTCCTATATAAATTACAAATAAATATTATCATAAAATTTCTTGTTTCTCAAATCTTTATTATGAAAAATATACTATTTTATTCTTTGAAAAGTATCTGTGCATCAAGTCTTTAAAAAATCGTTCTCCTTCCTGTCTGACAATCTGATTATAAGTATATTTACCTTTTCCTCTTACTGTCATAAGTTCTTTATTATATAAATTTATAGCATTTGGAAAAGCTTCGCTATTTATCATTTTATGAATATAACTATAAGTCATAAATATAAATTCAAAAAACACCTTTTCTTTTGCTTTTTTACTTAGGCATTCATTTAAGTTTTTAAATAATTCCTCATATAGCTTCTTCCAATTATCTGTAAAAATAATCGGTGCAACTAATATTCCTACTTCGTAACCAGCTTCTATTAGTTTATTAATTGCATCTATTCTTTGTTTTAATCTCGATGTACCAAATTCTACTTTATTTATTATTTCTTCTGGATTAACACTCATTCTCACAATTATTTTGCCTTGATGGTCGAGGTTTAAAATCGGATCCACCATATCAAATTTTGTTGGAAATGTTAGTTTTCCTTTTTTAGAATTTTTAAAATTTTCTATTGTCCATGCTAAGTTATTAGTTATCGTATTTTCTAACACTAAATCGCTATTACTTCCAATTTCAAACACATAATCTTTTTCTTCGTTATTTGCTGTCTTTATTATCTTATCTAGCATTTGTTCTCTATTGACAAATATCCTTAAATATGCGCATTTATTATAATTACACACTAAATAGCAATACATACACATAGCAGTACATCCTGAAGAAGTATATGGAACTAAGAAATCTGATATCTTTGAATTAGGAGTATATTTATGCGTTTTTCTCGTACCTATAATTAAATTTCTTTTCATTTTCGGAAATTCCGAATTTTTCTTTTTTCTCATCTCTTCAATATTATTATGATTTTCAATTATAAACTTAGGAACATCTTTGTATTTTTCTAATAATTCCTTACCTAATTCATAATTTTTAATCCCTTGCTCATAAAATATCTTTTCTGGAATAAACAATAAAATCACCTCTACAATTATTTTTTGTAGAAATGATTTTGATATACAAAAAAAGATTCACTTTGTGAATCTCTTTAATGGTGCGGTAGAGAGGACTTGAACCCCCACGGTCTCCCACTAGATCCTAAGTCTAGCGCGTCTGCCAGTTCCGCCACTACCGCATGCTGTTATTTCTAACAACATTAATATTCTAGCATAATAAAATTTCAAAGTCAATACAAAAATCTAAAAAAATCATTTATTATGCACTTTAGCCCTTCTTCCAATCAATTCTCCTGTTTTCTTTACTTTCTTTACAACTAATTGATTAGAATTACTATATCTATAATAATTATATTGATAATTTCCTGTTAAGCTAGGCATGCCATTAAGTACCATTCCAAAATCATTTCCTTTAGCTTTTTCAGCATCCCTAATTTTCTTTACATCATTTAGTAATACCATATTATACCTCACTACTAATATTGTATAGTCAACAACAGACGAAAAAGCTATATCATCAGCTACAAGTGATTTAGGAGTACCATCTATAATTATAAAATCATATTTTTCTTTTAATGTTTCTATTAATTTTATTATTATATCTGTATAAAGTAACTTAGAATAATCTATACAAGCAGTTCCCCTTGTAATAATATCCAAGTTCTCTACATTTTCACTATGTATTACATATTTATCAAAATTAGTATCATTATTTTCTATTAAATTAGAAATTCCATCTTTGTATGGGCTCAAATTAAAAATCTTATGCTGTCTACCTCTCCTTATGTCTGAATCTATAATCAAGGTTTTCTTTCCACTTCTAGCATATGTAATAGCAATATTTGATGCAACAAAGCTCTTACCTTCTGAAGGGTTACAACTAGTTACTAAAACAATTTTTGCACTTAAATGTTTTATCGAAGAAAGTAAAACTCTAAATATCTCGCCACATGATGTATTAGATGTGTTAATAAGATTTTCTTCTTTCTCTGGAATGTTTCCAATTTTTATAATTACTGGTATATTTAATTTTTCTTCAATATCAGCCTCTGTTTTTACTTTTTCATTAAACAACATTTCAATACCAATAATTACTGCTGATGCCAATGCTCCAATAGCGAATCCAAATTTGGCAAACTTTATTGGATTAATATTAACTGGTGTTGTCGGTTTTTCTGCTTTGTCTAAGACCTCTGCATTTTTAATATTATATACTCCTGCTATTTTTTCAAAAAATACGTTAGGCACTTCATTAGCTATTGAAACAGCAACTTCTGGATTTGTGTTTTCTACTATTATTTCAATAACCATTGTATTTAAGTCATTCTTTAATGATATTGATCTACTAATTGCTTTTTCTGATAAGTCAGTTTTTAAATTTTTCTTTATACCACTAGCTACTGCATTACTTTTTATTATTTTCTGATAAGTATCCATTAAGTTCTCTGATAACAAAATATCATCATTTGTAACACTCTCATTTTCTTCAGAAATCACCTCTTCCGTATCTCCTTTTACAGACAAAATTACTGTTGTAGATGTTCTATAAACTGGTGTTGTAAAATTATTATTATAAACATATCCTATTATAGTTCCAATAAGTATAAATGCTATTATTAAAAATTTTCTTCTCCATATTACATGTATTATTTCTTTTAAATCAATTTCTTCCATCATTACCTCTTTCATATTGCTTTTCCTAAGTATCAAAAATTACTTTCCTAATATATCATATTAGAATTCCTATTTCAATATTTACTAAAATATATTCTGAGAATTTATTTAATATATCTGTTCATTTCAAAACTTATTGACTTTAAGCAAAATTTATGTTAACATAATGTTAAATGTGTTTTGTGAATCCTTCTCGCGCTAGGCTTACTAGCGCTGATAGAAAGAAGCGATTAAAAAATGGTATCATTATGCTATCTTCTCTTCCAGATTGCATTCTGGTCAGAGTTAATTAGTGTGGTCCAAATTGTCATTGCAAAAGTCATGCTACGCAAGCATCCAGACAGTTTTGTCTTTAAGCGTTTAGCCTTCATTTCTGACTGGGAGTTTGCTGTGGCACTTGCCATTAGGGGCATCTGTGCATATAGACTAGGTGCACCTGGTGAGCATGTTACGCTACTTGGTATTGGCTTAGGAGCATATGCTTCCTTTTGCTTAATACCCAAGTATTGGCAACGTTAACTGTTCCTTACAACCTTGGATTACACAAAACACAAACACAAAAAGCCTAGCTTTTCAAGCTGACTTTTTGTGTTTTATTTGATTTTAAAAAATATCATAAAAATTTCTGAAGCTATATCCTTGTTCTCTCAAGAAACCAATTATTGAAGGTAAGCTATCAACTGTAGTTTGTTTATCACTTGCGTCGTGCATTAGAACTATTATTGCATCATCGCCTTCCATTGTTGCCTGTAATTCAGCCATTTGAGCTTCTACCGTATTTTTACCTTCAGCGTCTCCAGTCATACAATTCCAGTTAGTAAAAGTTACCCCATAAGAATTTAATACATCTTTTGATTGATTTTTTAAATCAGCATATCTTCCACCAGCTGAACCACCTGGATATCTAAACAGATACATTCTATAATCTTCTATTCCAAGTGCTGCTCTAACTGCATTTTCACAATTTATATATTCTTCAAAAATAGTATCTACTGACCTATAAATTTGTGAATAAGTGTGAGTGTATCCGTGATTCGCAATATAATGTCCTTCGTCATATGCTCTCTTTACTAAGTTTGGATACATCTCAACTCTTTTTCCTACAACAAAAAATGTTGCTGGCACTCCTTCATTTTTTAATATATCTAAAACCTGTGGTGTTATTGTCGCAGATGGACCATCATCAAAAGTTAAATATGCTAATTTTTCTGTTGAATAGTATAAATCTTTAATTTGTTGTTGCGCATTTTCATTATATTCTGGTATAAATTTTGATTTTATTTTTTCAGCACTATGTGTCGCAATTTGTACGTGTTGTGATTTTATTACTTTTTCTTCATTTGGCACGCTCGATGCTTCACTACTAACATCTTCCTCTACTGGTGCTGACGCATACTGAGTATTATCATCAGTTCCTTGTATCTTATTATAACTTATGAAAAAACTACCAACTAAAATAATAAAACAAGTCATCACAGAAGTAATAAAAATCGCTACTTTTTTCACATTTAGTCTTCGCTGTGGAATTAACTCAAGATTAGTTAAACGTGTTTCTTCGTCATTGTTATATAACATTCCTATTACCTCCTCATTATTATATTATACAACATTCTTTTAATTTTGCAATGCCTATTTTTAGAAAAAAACAAGGACCTTTTTCAAGGTCCTGTAAAATCTATTCTCCACCATTTATTTTAAATAATTTAAAAATTTCAACTACTAATATTGGCGCAAATACTAAACAAATTGTCTCAAATAAATTCTCCATTGGCAATATCGCAATGTCAAAAATCTCTCTTAAAGCTGGAACTAATAGTACTGAAAGCATTAGAGCAGCTGAGACAAATATTGCAAGTACTAATTTACTATTATTAAATGGATTACTTGTAAATAATGATTTTGTATTATTTCTTACATTAAATACATGTACAAGTTCCGATAATGCAAGAACTGTGAATGCCATTGTTTGGCCAACTTGTATTTTATAAGCTGGATCTCCATCTACGGCTAATCCTAATATAAAAGCTATGAGTGTAAGTATTCCTATCATAAAACCTTGGTATATAAGTCTATAAGTCATTCCTTTTGTGAAAATTCCTTTAGTTTTCTTTAATGGCTTTCTTTCCATAACATCTTTTTCTGCTGGATCAACTGCTAATGCTAATGCTGGAAGTGAATCAGTTACCAAATTTATCCATAAAATTTGAATTGGAAGTAATGGCTCTAATGCACTTATATATTCTGGAGTAATTCCAAATTTTTCTGCTAAAATTGGTGTTAACATTATTGCAATAAATAACACGACAATCTCACCAATATTACTTGATAGCAAGAAATGTATTGCTTTCAGAATATTATTATAAATTCTTCTACCTTCTTCAACTGCTGAAACAACAGTTGCAAAATTATCGTCTGTTAATATAACATCTGCAGCCTCTTTTGCAACATCCGTTCCTACAACTCCCATTGCACATCCAATATCCGCTTTTTTTAGTGCCGGAGCATCATTAACACCATCGCCTGTCATAGCAACAATTTCTCCATTGGCTTGCCAAGCTTTTACTATCCTAACTTTATGTTCTGGCGAAACTCTTGCGTATACTGATATATTTCTTACTCTTTCTTTAAGTTCTTCATCAGACATTTTCTCAAGTTCACTGCCAGTAACTGCTTCATCTCCTTCTCTTAGTATTCCTAATTCTTTTGCTATAGCTGAAGCTGTAATCTTATGGTCACCAGTAATCATAACTGTTTTTATTCCAGCTGAAATACATTTACTTACAGCATCTTTAACTTCTAATCTTGGTGGATCTATCATTGCTACCATACCAGCAAAAATTAATCCACTCTCTATATTCTCCATTTCACTATCAGTTGGCTCATGATCTAGCTCTTTGTAAGCCATAGCCAAAACTCTTAGTGCATTTTCTGCAAGTTTTCTATTTTCTTCTATTAAAATTTTCTTATAGTTTTCTAAGTCTGTTTTTATCTCTCCATTTAATAAATAGCTATTTGAACAACTTAATAATTCGTCAAGACCACCTTTAGTATATACTATGTATTTACCATCTTTTTTGTTTACAGTTGTCATTAACTTTCTATCAGAATCAAATGGAATCTCTTTTACTCTAGGCATCTTAGTATAAATCTCTTGTGTAGCTTTTAATTTGAATCCCATGTCTATTAAAGCTGTTTCTGTAGGATCTCCAGTCATCGTGCCATCTTCCCCTATTTTTGTATCATTACATAACATACAAGTTTCTAAAACTCTATTACCTGTTTCATCTAGCTCTCCCATTTCTTCCATATCATATAATTTTCCATTTACGAAGAATTTAAGTACCGTCATTTTATTTTGTGTTAGTGTACCTGTTTTATCAGAACATATAACTGACGCACTACCTAAAGTCTCAACTGCTGGTAACTTTTTAACAATAGCATTTCTTTTAACCATCCTTTGTACTCCGATTGCAAGTACTATTGTAGATACAGCGGCCAAGCCTTCTGGAATTGCTGCAACAGCAAGTGATACAGCTGTCATAAACATATGAATTGGCTCTTTACCATATAATAAACCTACTACAAATATAAGTACACATATAGCTAGTGCTACTATACCGAGTGTTTTTCCTAGATTATTTAATTTTACTTGAAGTGGAGTTTCCTCATCTTCTGTTTCATTAATCATAGAAGCGATTTTTCCAACTTCCGTGTTCATACCTGTTTCAACAACAATACCTTTTCCCCTACCATAAGTTATTAAACTTGAAGAGAATAAAATATTTTTTCTATCACCTAACCCAATTTCCTCATCATCAATTTTATTTGCAGATTTCTCTACTGGTACAGATTCGCCTGTCATGGCTGCTTCTTGTGATTTAAGATTTACTGCCTCTATGACTCTTAAATCTGCTGGAATAAAGTCACCAGTATCTAAAACTACTATATCTCCTGGAACTAGCTCTGCCGATTGAACTACTTCTAAGTTTCCATTTCTTATAACTTTTGCTACATGGCTACTCATTTTTTGCAAAGCCTCTAACGATTTTTCAGCTTTATTCTCTTGAGCTACACCAATTATTGCATTTACAATTATAACTATCATAATAATTATTGAATCAGTAAATCCTTCACCTTCCTTAACTCCAACAATTCCTGAAACTATTGCAGCAATTATAAGCACTATAATCATAAAATCTTTAAATTGCTCTAAGAATTTCACTATCAGGCTCTTTTTCTTCTTAGCTTTTAACTCATTTGAACCATACTGCTCTCTCCTTTTTACAACCTCATCTGAATTTAAACCTTTTTGGATATCAGTAGAAAGCTCTTTGGCTGTTTCGTCTGTGGTAAGATTAAACCATTTTTTGCTCATAAATAACCTCCTGTTATTTAAAGTAACTAAAACAAAAAGACTTCTAAAGAATTTTATTTCTTTAAAAGTCTCACTCCCTCCTTGAATATGGGTTACTAACCAGATTTATAATCGGGTATGTTGGTTAGTAAATTGTAGTTACTCCCTCTTAATTCATATCGTATTATATACATAAATTAAGAATTTTTCAAGTAGTTTTTAAAATTTATTATACTTAGTTTTTGGATATAAGTTTTCTTGTAAATATTCATCAGTTAGCTTTGCTTCTGCCTCTCTCTTGGCTTTTTCTTCTGCTAAAATTGCAATCTGTTTAGCCTTTTCTTCTGCTGCAATACGTTTTTCTTCTTCTTTTCTTAGCTTTTCTGCTTCGCGAAGTCTTGCAAGTTCTGCTTCTTTTTTAGCAAGTTCAGCCTCTCTCTTAGCTTTTTCCTCTGCCTGTTTTGCTAGCTTTTCTGCCTTTTCCGCTTCTAACTCTGCTAACCTTCTTGCTCTTTCTTCTGCTGCTTTTTTTCTTTCCTCTTCTCTTCTAATTCTTTCTTCTTCGCGTGCTTTTGCAAGTTCTTCAGCCCTTTTAGCTTTCTCCTCTGCAGCTAAAATTTTTTCTTCTTGTTTTCTTATTTTATATTCACTATATCTATTTGCGTATTCAGCTTTCCTTATTTTAAGCTCTTCTCTGATTTCGTCTTTTTTATTAAGGAAACTTCCTCTTAAATCATTAAATTTTTCAGCTCTTTCTACTTTTTTCTTAGCTTTAAGTTCCGCATTTTTTCTTCTTTCTTCTTCTCTTCTAAGTAATGCTTCTTGTCTTCTTTTTGCTTCTTCTTGTTTAAGTTTAAGCATTTCTTCAGCCATGATAGCATCTTCTTTGGCTTTTTCTTCTGCCATTATTCTTGCCTCTTCTTCCATCATAGCTTCTTGTCTTGCTCTTTCCTCGGCTTTTAAAGCCTCTTGTTTAGCCTTTTCCTTAGCTCTAATAGCTTCGAATCTAGCTCTTTCTTCTGCTCTAATGGCTTCAATTTTAGCTTTTTCTTCTGCTGCTTTTTTAGCTTGTGCTATCTTCATAGCTTGCTCTTTTGCTTTAGCCTCTGCTACTTTTTTAGCCTGTGCCTCTCTTATTGCCTGCTCTTTTGCTCTTTCTTCAGCAACCTTTTTTGCTTGTTCCATTTTTAAAGATTGTTCTTTGGCTTTTTGCTGAGCTATAAATTTTGCTTGCTCTTCTCTCTTAATTCTTTCTGCTTCACGCATCTTTGCAATCTCTGCTTCTTTTTTAGCTTTTTCTTCTGCTCTTATTTCTTGTAGTTTAGCTTTCTCTGCAGCTTTTGCTTCTTCTAATTTTCTCTTCTCTTCTTCTACTCTCTTTCTTTCTTCATCTTTTTTCATTCGTTCAATTTCACGTTCAATTCTTTTCTCTTCTAATGATTTTTGTCTTAATTGACTAACCTTTTCTGCTTCTGCAATTTCTTTCGCAGTTTTGGCGGGAGAAAGTCTTTTTCCAAAACTCTTTACTTTCTTAAATTCATTTTTAAAGAATACTTTTACTTTTTCTGCTTTTCCTTTTAATGCTTTTTCAATTTTTTCCCTTCTCGTCAAGCCTTTTTCGCTCTCACCATAATAGTAGTAACCATCATTATAAGAGCCAGAATCCATTGAAACTTTATTTAAGACAATACCAATAACTTTTCCACCTACATCTTCTATACTTTCCTTAGCTTTTACTAGGTTGTCCTTTTTGGTTTTGTTATATACTGCAACTAACATTACTTTTTCTATTATTCTACCAAGTAATAAAGAATCTGTAATTGGTAGTATTGGCGCACCATCAAATATAATTACATCATAATATTTTTTCAAATCATCTATTAATTCTGCTAATCTTGCTGATGCTAGTAATTCTGCTGGATTTGGCGGAACACTACCAGCAGTTATTATATCTAAGTTTGATATATGTGTTTTTTTAATATATTCTCCTAAAGACCAATTGATTTCATAACCATTTGAGTCAATATTTGAAATATAATTTGAAAGTCCATTTCTATTTGGTACATTAAATACTCTACATTGTCTTCCACGTCTCATATCTGAATCTACTATAACAACTCTTTTTCCAGTTTGTGCAAATGCTATAGCAAGGTTTGCTGACACATAACTCTTGCCTTCTGAAGGCATACAGCTTGTAACTAGTAATACTTGTGAACCTTTAGTATCTACTGAACTAAACTGTACATTAGTCCTTAGAGTTTTGAAAGACTCTGATATTATTGATTTGCTATCATTTACTGTAATCAATTCACCTTGCTTCTTTTTATCTATAGGAATATTAATTAGAGTTCTCACTTTTAATAAACTCTCAATCTCATTTGAATTTTTAACTGTATTATCTATAAATATGCACAAAATCACATAAACACATGCTGTCAAAGAACCTACTAATGCAAAAGTAATAATATCCTTTTCGTGATGGATATTGTATGGTGATTCTGCTGCTGTTGGATAGTCAATAGTATATATATGGTCAATTCTATTCATTTCTTTTACACACTCAGAAAATGAATCTACTACTGCTTCAACTATACTTTTTGCAAGCTTAGGATCCGTGCTTTTAGCATAAACTTGAAGTATATCTGAAGTGTTTATTCTTTCAGTTGTTACACTTTTTATAAGTTCTTCTACACTAATATCATAGTTTTCTAACTTCTCTTTAGCACCTTCCATAACTATTTGACTACTTACAAGTTCGCTGTAAGTTAAAATTAAGCTAGAATTAAGTGTTAGATCAGTTTCAGAAATTGTAACATTTCTATCTAAATATTCTCCGTCCTTTGTACTGATTTTTCCTAACATAATTCTTGCATTTGAACTATACATTGGAGTTGTATAGTTATATGTATATATACAGCCAGCAATAATAAACATAGCAACAATAACAATAATACTAATTTTTTTTCTAAATATCATTACTAGCAATTCTCTAATATCCCAATCTTCCATTTATTTCACTACCCTTTAATCTAAAAAATAAAGATACAAATAAAACCCTTTATTTGTATCTTTTGTAACTCCATTTATTAGTCATTATTTTATCACGAATTTCAACAAATTTCAAGCATTTTTTACATATTAGTGAATTTTTTATGTTAATCTCCTTATAAAGTCACATCTCTTGCATAAATCTTCTGTTAAAATATGTCTTTCAAATCCTGTTATAATGCTTTGTGCTCTAGTACTTTCTAATACTTCTTTTAACCTTTTTTCGAAAATGTTTCCTAACATAACATCTCCGTTTGCATCTAAGCAACATGGTACTATATCTCCATTTGCTAATATTGCAATATGATTTCTTAACCCATAACACTTTCCGAACCTCTGAAATTACTGCTTTATCTAAACTTGGCCATTCAAATTCTATGTCTTGATTGATAAAAATTTTTTTATCTAGCTCTAAGAAATCTTTTCTACTTGCTTCAACAACAATCTGCGGTCTATTATACTTTTTACCAAGTTTCTCTAAAATTTCCAAATTCACTGCATTCTCTTTAATATCTCTTAAGTTCCACAGCCTATACGAAATAATAATTTCAGTATGTCTATGTATCTCATCTACACTATTTAACACTCCTCTTAAGTATTCTTCTTTATCTAATAGATTTTGCTCTGCCGAATGTAATGAAATGTTAATTTGTCTTATTGCCTTTGAATTTAAAACTGTCTCTAAATTTTTTAACAATAATGTGCCATTTGTCGTAATATTTACTTTTAATCTATATTCCTCGCATAAATTTAAAATTCCTTTTAAATCTGGATGCAAAAATGGCTCACCTTTTACATGTAACGCAATTAAAGAAGTAAAATCTTTTACTTCTCTTAATATATGTTCAAATTCACTTAAACTAATAAATCTGCTTTCTCTATTTGTTTTACTACAAAATGTACAGTTTAAATTGCAACTATTAGTAATCTCAATATATACTTTTGCAAACTTCATTCTTACTCCTATAAAAAAAGAAGCTTTTCAGCCTCCCTTTTTTATAAATTATAATCTGTTACTTTTTTATAAGCATATACTGCTGAACCAGCAAATGCAAGTGCAATTAATACAACAGATGTTGTTCCTGTACCAGCATATGGTAACTTGCTTGAGCCATTGCTTGAATTATAATTGCTTGTATTTGTTTTATTTGTGTTTGTATTTGTCTTGTTTGAATTTGTTTTATTTGTACTTCCAACAACATTTGCATCTAATTCATTATCTTCTCTATTAACTGTTTTGTTAGTAGCCTTATTTGTATTTGATGCTTTGTTTGTTGATTTATTTGTATTTGTTGAACCTATTTGTTGAATTTCATTTGCAGGTTTATCTCCATCAATTTCATTTGATGATTCTGTAGCTAATGTATTTACACTACAAATAACTAATATTAATAATACAATTGAAATTACACTTAATAACTTTTTCATTACCCAAATCTCCTATCTCTTATTATCTTTATTATACTAAAATTTATTATTTTTTATTCAATATATTTATATTATAGCAATATACATTTATAATTTCAAGTCTTTTTTAGAAATTTTACAAAATTTTTACAAAAAATTAGCTTTTTTTAATTTATACGTTAAATCTAAACAAAACTATGTCCCCATCTTGCATAATATATTCTTTTCCTTCAGAACGAATTAAACCTTTTTCTCTTGCTGTAACCATTGAGCCATTGCAGTTCATAAGTTCATTGAAAGATATTACCTCTGCTCTAATAAATCCTCTTTCGATATCTGAATGTATTTTTCCAGCTGCTTGTGGAGCCTTTGTACCAATTTTTATAGTCCAAGCTCTTACTTCTGGCTCTCCAGCAGTTAAAAACGACATAAGACCTAATAATTTGTAGCTTGCTTTTATTAATTTATCTAATCCTGATTCTTCAAGTCCAAGTGCTTCTAGCATTTCTGCTTTATCTTCATTTTCTAATGTACTAAGCTCTTCCTCTATCTTTATACATAAAGGAATAACTTCTGCATTTTCAGATTTCGCAAATTCTTTTAATTTGATATAATTTTCATTTGATTCTGGATTTGCAAGCTCCTCTTCTGAAACATTACTAACATACATAATTGGTTTCATAGTTAGTAAAAATGCTTCTTTCAAAACTTCTTTTTCTTCATCTGTATAGTCCAAGCTACGCGCTGCTTTTCCAGCTTCCAAAGCTGTTCTTACCTTTTCTAAAGTTTCTACTTCGAATCCATATTTTTTATCAGCTTTAAGCATTTTTCTAGCTCTATCTAATCTCTTTTCTATTGTTTCCAAATCTGCAAAAACTAATTCTAAATTTATTGTTTCTATATCACGAAGTGGATCTACACTTCCATCAACGTGTACAATATTTGAATCTTCAAAGCATCTTACAACTTCTAATATGCTGTCAACTTCTCGAATATGTGATAAAAATTTATTTCCTAAACCTTCACCTTTGCTCGCACCTTTTACTAATCCAGCAATATCAACAAATTCAACTACCGCTTTTGTTACTTTTTGAGGATTGTAAATTTCAGCAAGTTTGTCAACTCTTTCGTCTGGAACCGGTACAACACCTACATTAGGTTCTATTGTACAAAATGGATAATTCGCACATTCTGCTCCAGCTTTTGTTATACTATTAAAGAGTGTACTTTTTCCAACATTTGGAAGTCCAACTATTCCTATTTTCATATTCTCTCTCCTTTTTACCTAAATAGTATAACATAAGTTTTAATTACTTTTCAACAATTTTAAGAAAAAATCAGTGACTAGATTTTCAAACAAGTCAAATTCCTTCAAAAATCTAATCACTAATGCATTTTGAATTCTTATTTATATAATCTTTTATTATCTATCTTTTTTTCGCCTTTTAGCTTTTTACTTTGGTAATTCAATTATATAAAATTCTAAATCGTATGCCAATAAAATATCTTAACCTTTAGCATTCTTTTTTAGAATTCAATACTCGCTATAAAAATCAGAGTCTTTTTTATTTATTTCAAAGTCTACTATTACTATTCATATAGTTTTTTTCTTTTGTTTTAATCTAGCTTTAACATCTAATACCGATGTCTTATCTCCTGCACACAATAGCATCTACATATTATTGCTATCTAGTCTTATTTCTTATATTGTATTTTATAAAATCACATTTAAAAATGCTTTTGTTATTTCTTCGTTTCCTTCGTGCGCAAAAGCTCTGTGGAATACATAATTGTTTGTTGGATAAAAAATGGGTTCGACTTTTCGTATACACACCACTCCTCTTTTATTAAATTTTAATTTTTTGAATAATTTTGCTGAAATAGCAAATGATTAATTGAGATTTTGAAATAAGAACTCAAAACTGATATACATTTATCACAGATTCCTTTAAATGTCAATATATTTTTCAAAAAAATTTTATCTCTTTCTTTTTCTTTATAAAAATTTTTATTTTTTTATTAAAGTTTTATGAAATTTTTTACTAATTTTTTGATAAATTTTTATTTCACTCCATTTTTAGTCAAAATGTAAAAAAATACATGTCATTTTCTTTAAATCTCTTTTATTTGAGCATTTCTAAAATTTTGATACTTTTTTTAACATTGCACAGAATATCAATTTTACGCAATCATTTTTGACGTAGCTGGAAACGAGGTTGGCAGTAAGTCTGCGGCTGAGGCACTTGTAATAAAAACGCCACCTATACTTGTAACGTCTGTGACACTAGATAAAACAAAAGAAACAATAAAAG
>CATJWN010000036.1 GCA_949745595.1 uncultured Clostridia bacterium | reverse complement strand
ATTAATGTTATAGTAAATAATGTAGAAACATTCTAATTTATCTTGGGAGGAATTTTACATGAAGTATGGAGAAACAAAGAAAGTTTTGAACCAACTTGTTGCAGATTTGAGCCAAATGTCAATGATCATCCATCAAACACATTGGTACATGCGTGGAACCAACTTTTTGAAGTTACACCCATTGATGGATGAATTTATGGATGAGATCAATGACCAACTCGATGTGATCTCAGAACGCCTGATCATCCTTGATGGCGCCCCATATTCAACCTTACGTGAAATGGCTGACCACACGAAGATCGAAGATGAACCTGGCAGCTATGACAAGACAATCCAAGAGCATTTACGTAAATTACTAGAAGGCTACCGTTATCTCGAAGCGTTATATCAAAAGGGTATCGAAGTCAGTGATCAAGAACAAGATCACAGCACGCAAGATATTTTTATCGGCTTCAAGACTGATATTGAAAAGAAGATCTGGATGGTAAGTGCAGAGTTAGATCAAGCACCTGAGATCGACAATTAATATACTGATCAGACACCATGTTATCGCGATAGCATGGTGTTTTTATGTGCATAAATAAAGTTATATTTAGTGTCTGAGATTATTTGGCTAAAGTCAATTCATCTTACTTGAAAACTTGGATAGAGAAGTCCAAAATAAGGTCAACATCTTTGAAGCGGGGGATAATACAATGCCAGAAGAAAAGTATTATGATAAAAAAGAATTTATTCAAAAGATCGATCAGCTCGTGGATATCAAAATGCGTAAAATGACTGAATCAGAGATAGCGATCGCCAAAAGTGACCAGAGACTAATGGAGTGTTTGCATCAGATCAGAGTAGATGGACATGTGGAAGGGGACGATGAGAAGCAAAACTGGTTTCTCGTAAATATGCTCACTAAGCTTGCTAGTGTAGGGTATAGCTACGAAGAGATCATTGAGATCATAAAGAAATCAACAAAATTTGAAACCGAGCAGATCGAAGAATACTATATGGACTATACTTATCTCACATTGAGAATAAAAGATGATATGGAGGCATTCAATAGATATCATATTGAAGAAGAGATAATAGAAAAAAGCATTATTTACTTGGATAGTAAGGCGTATAGTCGTGAAGAAATTATTGAAAAGATCGATGCAATGATGGATGTTGGTAAAGAACGAATTGCTGATATCTATGATTTAGTAATATCATGATTGATTTCAATTCATTACCGTTTGAAAAAGTTACTTTACAAGATGCGCTGATAGAAGGAATGCATACACGGGTGAATGTCTTAAGTGCTGATCGGAAAACTGAGCCTAAAGATATTTTGAAGTTATTTAGAGAAGGAAAGTACGGTAACATTTCTAAGGAGGATAAAGATGAATAAGCAATTAGATATCAATATGGTCAAGATATTGACTCAACCTCCAGTTCCACCGGCGTTGCATTATGTGAATCCGCGAACGATCATGGGGCAGTTCGAGTGGGATAAATTGAAGAGGCAGTATCGCTTGTTAGCCGATCATCACTGTATGATATGCCAACGATATGTCAGTCATACTGCTGGAGACTGGCTTGAACTCCACGAGCAATATGAATATGATTTTGCTAATTTGATTCAAACGTTGACCGGGTATGTCTCGATCTGTCATGAATGTCACATGTATATCCACACAGGATTTTTGGAATTACAGTTGCAGCGAGGCGATATCAGTCTGGAAAAATATCAGCAAGTGATCGCTAAGGGGGATGCGTTGTTGCAAGCGTTTGGGCTACAAAAAATAATGTATCCAAGTGAAGCCTGCTTTTATGATCCTGAGTGGAAATTATCGTTTGACGGAAGGGTGTATCAAAGGCACTGATCCATAGTGTATAATTAAATTGTAAACAGTTACTGTTTTTTACGATTACAAGGAGGTCCTGAAAATGAAAGATAAAGTGAATATTGCTATTGTAGTTGCTATTTTTATCACACAGTATTTTTATAGTTTGTTTATGGCAAAGTTGATGCCTTCTGCTGAAGTGAACTTAGTCGTCAATATTTTAGTTAGTTTGTTAGTGATTGGAAGTGTTGTTTTGGTATTCAAGGGATTGGAAAAATGGAAAATACGTGATACTGAATAAAAGAATTGGCGCTTGAACTCGGGGAGAATAGTTTATGAAGAAATATTTGACGACTGTCAAAAATGCTGGAGTTGCTTTGTTAATTGCTTTTATTTTTCTTGGTATAGCTTATCTTTTCGGAATCGATCTCAACGCAAAGAGATATATTTGTATAGTTATAGGAACAATATTTGGTTGGTATTTAATTGATATTATTCGAATAAAACGTTCGCGATAGAACGATTGGCGCCTAAGTAGGGCGTCTTTTTGTCGTGTGGAATATAAAATCTTAAAATGGGGTTAAGGGAGCTATAGTACTGTATCATCTAATTGATGGTATAGTGCTTTTTTT
>CATJWN010000035.1 GCA_949745595.1 uncultured Clostridia bacterium | reverse complement strand
GGTAAAAATACCAGAAGACTTTTCAAAAGATGAAGAATTTATAAAAATAAGAAAGAAATATTTTTATAAATATGGAGCTAATGACCATGAAATCAATTTAGAAATTGGAAAACAAGAGGGATTAACTGAAAAAGAAATTATTATATTAGATGGAAAAAGGTCAAGGAAAAATGAAGAAACATTAAAATCAGATTCCTATGAAAGAAAGATATGTGCTTATTGCGATCAAAGAGTAGCACCAGATGGAGTAGTGGGGATAAAAGAAAGATTAGAAGATGCAAAAGTTAGATATACAGATAAAACATTATCTGTATGGTCTAATGAAGAAAAAGCCGATTATTTAATAGAATGTTCTTTAGGGATAGAAAAACAAATAATGGAGAATTGTAAATTAAATCCGGACAATATAAATGATAGCAGTATTGAAATATATATTGAACAATTAAAAAAGTATGAAATATAAATGATTTGCGGAAGAAGACTAGCGAGAGTTAGTCTTTAATGCTATTTAATAGCACAAAATGGAGAAAGTAGAAAAATTATAAGGAGTGATAGTGTGGATAATAAAAAATATGATTTAATAGAGTCTAATGAGTATGGAAGACGCTTTACTGTGAGATTTAAACAATATGAATATGATGAACCAATAGAGAATACTAATTGGGTAATAAAGAAAAATGGATGTGGACCTACTTCATTAGCTACTATTTTAGCGAGTTTAGGGTATAATGAAAATCCAATATCTATTTCAAGAAAAATGTTGTTTAATGAATATGGATTTTTATCAAATGGTTATTTTGAAGGAACTAATGGGGTGTCAATAATATATTGTTTAAACAAATTAATAGAAGAAAAATTAGACATAGAATATAAAATAATGAAAATTAATTATGAGCATCCAGAATTGATGAAGAAAACTATAATAAATATGATAAAAGACGGTTATATGGCAATAATTGCAGTTGGACCACAGCCTAATATATTTGCTCAAGAAGGGCACTACATTGTTGTAACAAGTTTAAATAGAGAAAATAATGAATTTTATATATCAAATTCTTATCGTGAAGGAGATAATCAAATAGATATAACTTTTTCATATGAAAAAATTGTAAAAGAAATTTATAGAGATAATTTTGATTTTTTAATGATAAGAAAAAAAGATTTTAGTAACTATAAAAAAAATCACTCATAAAATATAGTGGGTGATTTTATGAATAATGTTTATAGAAAAATATTAGAGAAATGTTTATTTTATGATGGAGTTTTAGTACTTAAATATCATATAGAATATCCGTGTATTTATAATACTGGAAACTTTGCTTTTAGATTTAATAAGTATAATAAAAATTTGGCATTAGAAATACAAAAGAGGGCTGAAACAGAGTTATATAATGAAGCTGTCGAATTATATAAATATAATAAGGAACACAATTATCCTATTATGGTGTATGAAGTCTATAGAAATTTTGTTGTTACTTATTCAGGTTTAAATTATTTAAGTTTATATACTGACGAATATACTTTTACAGGTGGAGCTCATGGAAATACACTTAGAACGTCGCAGACTTGGAATTTAATGTATTGTAAAATGATGAAACTTTATAATTTCTTTCCCAATAATCCATATTTTTTGATAGATATATTAAAGCAGATAAATGATCAGATATCAAAAGAGCCTGATATATATTTTGATAATACTTGTAATTTAGTATTAGATACTTTTAATCCTGAGAGTTTTTATCTTACTCAAAATGGTATTGTAATCTATTTTCAACAATATGATGTTGCGCCATATTCTTCTGGAATACGTGAATTTAATATTAAATTATAATTAATTTCCAAAATTTGATTGAGGTTTGCTTCCTAATTTCTATTATGATATAATCTATCCAATTGGAGATAGGTAAAATGAAAAATATATTATTAGTACATGGATTTAATGGAATACCAAAGATATTTTTTTATTTCAAAGAAGAATTAGAAAAGCAAGGATATAAGGCGATTTTGCCACAATTTCCTGTAAGAGAAGAGATTACAATTAATGGTTATTTTGATATTTTTGATAAATATAAATTATATTTTAACAAAAACTTAGTGGTTGTTGCTCATTCAATTGGAAACTCAATGTTTATAAAGTATATTTCTGAGAACCATTTAAAAATAGGACAATATATTAGTTTAGCTGGATTTTCAAAAGAGTTTTATAACGAAGGAAAAGATGTTTTAAATGAAAAAGTTAAGCTAGCTGTGTTAACTGAAAAAGAGAAAGCTAATGCTGAAGAATTGATATTAGATAGGTATTCGGTATATAGTGATAATGACCATATTGTTCCTTTTGAATTATTAGAAAAATTTTGTAAGGACATTAATTCTAGACCAATGCTAATAAAAAATATTGGGCATATGGGTAGTAAAAGTGGGTTAGAAGAATTGCCAGAGGTAATTAAAATTATAGAAGAAAATTAACAAACGGAAGGAAATTGTTATGAAAAATATAATATTAGACACAGATTTATATAATGAAATAGATGACCAAATTGCTTTGGCTTATGTATTAAAATCAAAAGATGTATTAAATTTAGAAGCAGTTACAATTGCGCCATTTACTAAAGGCGAATACAATACAAAAACATCAATTGATAAAAGTTATGAAGTAGCTAAAAAAATATTTAAAATGTGTAATGAAAAGGATGACGGCTTAGTATTCAAGGGTGCTATAGAATACTTCACAAATAATTCAACACAATCAAATGAAGCTGTTGATAAAATAATAGAAACAGCTTTAAAAAACGATAAAACATATATTTTAAGTATAGGATGTATAACTAATATTGCACTAGCTATAAAAAAAGAGCCTAAGATAATACATAAAATAGAAGTAATTTGGTTAGGTACTAATTTTTTATTTATGAAAAATAATGATTTTAACTTTAGACAAGATGTTGAAGCTGTTAGGTATGTATTAGATGGCAAAGTAAAAATAACGATAATTCCTACTTATCCAGTAAGCTATGGCTTAATGATTTCAAAATACGAATTAGAAAATAGAATTGGAAATGTTAATGAATTGTGCAATTATTTTTGTGATATATTTACAGATGATTATGGTACTGAAAAAATAAGAAGAGTTATATGGGATATTAGTACAGTAGCATATATGATTAACAAAGAATGGTTTGAAACTATGGAAATCAGTTGCCCTAAAATAAAAAAAGATACATCATTTAAATTAACAAAATTTAGGCATAAAATAAAATTTGTTCAAAGACTTAATAGCAATAAAATATATGATGATTTATTTTCAAAAATTACAAAGTAAATAAAACATAATTTGGAGTAAAAAATGAAGCAAGAAAATATGACGAAATTCAATAAGATTTTTCCATGGTATGCTGGATTATCAGGTGATTTGCTATTTTGGGTGGCAATAGATACGTTGTTTTTGACTGTTGTAAAAAATTTTAATGCAGCACAGATAGTTTCACTAACAACTGTATCGCTGATAACTTGTATAATATTGCAAGTACCATTACTAAAGATTATTAAGAAAATAGGAAATACAAACTCAGTAAGGTTTGGTTCATTTTTATGGTTAGTGTCTAGTATATTGCTAACCTTTGGACCAAATTACATAATTGTTGCTTTAGGAAAGATTATTTATGAAATTTCATCTACATTTCAAAATATGTCAAATGCAGTATTAAAGAATAATCTTGAATTACAAAATAGAAATAATGAATATATAAAAGTTAAGACAAAATCTAATACCATATATGCAGCAGTAACAATGATTATTTCATTTATTGCAAGTTTGATGTTTAACTTAAATAATTATTTACCAATGCTTTGCTGTATTTTCTTTTGCTTAATATGTTTTATATTATCCTTCTATATAGTTGATTATTCGAATTATAATAAGATTAATGAAGAAAAGAATGTAGTAAATAAGATAAAATATAATAAGTTAATTATTTTGTTAATTATTTCTTATGGTCTATTTTTTCCTATTGTAAATTCTGGTCAATCAAATGGAAAACTATTTATACAACAAGAGTTATTATTGAATTTTGATGTAGAAAAAACAGCATTGATAATAGGTGCTATACTATGTATTTCACGTATTGTAAGGGTGATTTCTAACATAATATTTAATAAGATACATAAAAAATATCAAGAAAAAGTAGGTGTGATTTTACCAATATTACTTAGTGTATCTATTGCTTTAATGATATTAGGTTCATTTGTTAAAGTCTCTATAATATTGAAATTTAGTATTATGAGTTTAGGATATATAATTATTTTGTTTATTAGAGATCCTTTTAAAGTATATGTGCAAGATTTAGCTTTAAGAAAGGTTGGGAAAAGAGGGCAGCAGACTTTGTTAACAACAATCGAATTATCAAGGAAAGTCGGAAGAGCAATAATTAGTTTGAGCTTTACATTGATTTTAGTAGATAATCCTATGATTACAGTAATAGCGGTATTATTTATATTATCAGTTATAGAAATATTAATTAGTATGAAATTGTATAAATTAATTTTGAGTAATAAGGAAGTAAAAAGTAAAGAAAAAAGTAAAAGAAATTATGAGCAACCAGTAAGCTAGTTATAAAAATACAGGAGCAATAAATGAACGAATATTTTTATAAAAAAGAATATAAATATATGTATTTATGAAGTCTATCTTATAATTTTGCTAATGCATTAATTGAAACTTTTGGCACAGTTATGTTATATAAAAATGGAATACCAATATGGTTGATACTATTAATTTATGGATTAAGATTTGGAATAACTGGATTATGTACTACCTTATTTATTAACATATCTTTAAAGTTAGGAATTGCAAAATGTATTTTGATTTCAAATATTTTTAGTATTATAAGTGCGTATATGATGTTAGATGGAGATAATTTATATCAAAATATAATTATATTTATATTTGCTATGGGATTTATGGGAATATCAAACCCATCCACAGATGCTTTATCAAGTAAATATGTAGATACAGAACATAGAGGAAGAGTAAATAGTTTTTTGAATATAATCTAGATATTGCATTAAAAGAGCAAGAGGTTTCTGATATTGCTCAAACTATTATAGCGATTTTATTTAGAGATTATTGGGCAACTGAAGAGCAAAGGAAAAAGATTATAAGTAAAGAGCAGTATGATATGCAGTTAATTGAAGAAGAAAAGAGGATTAAATATAATCCAGATAATATTTTTAAGAACAATATTATGGAAAGTATAGAGAAAAGTCAAGAAAAAAGTTTAGTAGAAATAAAAGCTTCAAAGTGGTATGAGAAGTTTTGGAAATTTTTAGTGAAATGTTTTAGAAAATAAGTTTGAGTATGAAATGCTTATAGAGATATAAGCATTTTTTCTTACCATAATGTAAGTTTATTTTAACCTAAATCGATATGAGATATTAAATAAGTGTTTTATAATTTTATAAAAGGAGGATTGGAGATGTTTAAAATGTTGAAATTAATTCTTTTAGGAATGATAATTTGTGGTCTAGTAATGTGTATATTTTTTAATGTTGCTGGAACTCCAAAAGATAAAATTATAAATGCTTATGATGCTTTTATTCAAAGTTTTAATGGAACAGGACTAACAAGTACTTGGAAATTGCAAGGGAAAAGACAATATGGAGTTGACAATTATGTTGGAAGTTATAAAGCAGATTATGATAACTATTCTGGTTCTGAAACGATATTTGGTGGTACAGCTTTGCACAGAAAAAATGGTGAGTATATTAACTTGAAAATTACTGTATCAAAGGAGCGAGGTACTGTTAATATAATTGCAAAATTGGGAAATAGGGAATTAACTTTAATAAATGACATAGGAGAGTATGAAGATACTATTTATATTGACGGAATGAGTTATTATCTTACAATTCAAGCGGAAGATTTTAAAGGTAGTGTTGATATTGTATCAGAATGAAGTTAGTTAAATACGTATAATAAAAAGCGTATAATAATTTAATTTATTATATGCTTTATTTTTTTGTTATGCTATGGTAAAATTTAGACAAATAATTATTGAAATGAAATAGTCCAAAAGGAATAATGAAATGAAGAATAGTTTTTTAAACAGAACATTAAAAGGAACAAAATTTTATATAGTTTTAACATTGATATTAAGTGCGATATATTCAAGACTTTTAGTTTATATTCCAATGTTTATACAATATGCACTTGATGGAATTATTATGGGAGATGAAAGTGTAATTCCGATTTTTATAAGAAAATTATTTTATTCTAATGATAAAATGTCAAAGATTGTAATTCTTGTTTATGTGCTGATATTAGTAAATATTTTAGAGTTTATAGTTAACTATCTAAAGAGTAAAATTAATACTAAATTCAATCTAAAAATAAATAGGAATGTTAAAGAGATAATATTAGACCACATACCTAAAATTGAATATATGCAATTTAGTAGTATAGATAAATCTAATGTAATACAAAGAGTTAATAATGATGCAAGTGTTTATTCAGAATTTTTTAATTCTCAAATAAATTTATTTTTTGATACATTTTTTATTATTATATTTGCAGTTGCACAGACTTTAAAATTAAATATCACGATAGGTCTATTTGTAGGTATAATGTGCCTTTTAATAGTTCTTCTGTCAATATGGTATTTTAAAGTTTCAAAACCATTAGTTGAAGATATTGTTGAAATGAATAGAGAAGTAATAAATAAAACAACAATAGGTATTGAAGAATCTAAGATGTTAAAAATTTTCAATAGAAGAGATAAAGAAATAGAAGATTTTTCAAAAATGAATAGTGAATACAAAAGAAAAGATATAAAGTTGGCTAAAATGAAAGTGCTATATGGAATAGGAACACATAATTTAAGAAACTTTAAGGAACCTTTTATATTATTATGGGGTGGTATCTTAGTTGTAAAAGGAGAACTTACACTTGCGACAATATCAGTACTATTGACATATAGTACAAAAATTTTAGATTATGTATATAAATCAGTAGATAAACTAAAAACAGTAAATGAATTTATAGTTGCTTATAAAAAATTATCAGGGTTAATGAAATTAGAGGAAGATAAAGAAATTAACCCTGAGATAAAACTAGATGGAGATATTATTTTTGAAAATGTTGCTATAAAATTAAATGATAATACTATACTACATGATTTGAATTTTACAATAAAAAAGAACGAAAATGTAGCAATTATAGGTGACAATGGTTCAGGGAAAACTGTTATATCAAAGACTATACTAGGATTTTATGATTATACAGGAAATATTTATGTAGGAAAATTAAATATAAAAGATATTAATAAAAAAAGCTTAAGAGACTATATAGGAATAGTTCTTCAAGATACATATTTATTTACAGATACTATTAAAAACAATGTTAATATAGTAAATAGAGAGGTTGAAGAACAAAAAATACTAGAAGCATTGAAATTAGCTGAAATATATGAAGATATAAAAGGTTTTGATAATACGATTAATTATATGATAGGCAAAGGTGGCAATAATGTTTCTGGTGGTCAAAAGCAAAGAATAGCAATAGCAAGAACACTAATTAAAGAGAATAGTTTTATTATTTTTGATGATTCTTTATCAAAGCTTGATACAAAAACAAAAATTAATATATTAAATAATATTATAGAAATGAAAAAAGGAGCAATAATTATTTCGCATGATTCAGAAGTTGTAAAAAAATGCGATAAAGTATTATTTATCAATAATAAAACTATAGAAGAGGGAACTCATGAAGAATTAATGAAAAATAATATGTTATACAAAGATATTATAGAAATAAGTGACAATAAAATATTAGAAGATGAGGAAGTATAAATAATGTTAAATGAAATTTTAAAGAACTATAAAAAACAAGCAATTAAATTAACTATCCGGATGGTTTATTACGAGTATTGCTGTTGTAGCTTTTATAGCTTATATGATAGTAATGGTAGAATATGCAATACCTAGTAAAGATATAAAATTAATACTTATATTAGGTATAAGTTATTTTGGAGTTAATATATTAAGAGCTATTGTGACATATTTTGAAGATTTTAATGATGTTATTTTAGAAAGAGAATTGCAAGCAGATTATCGTGAAAAAATTTATAAAAAATTACAAAGCACTAAGCAAAGTAATTTAGATAAAATAAGGGTAGGTGAAATATTAGAAAATATCATAAATGATACTAAAGAATTTTCTTTATGGTATGGGAATGGGATATGTAGAGCATATTTTGGAGGAATAACAAGACTAGTAGGAACTTTATTAGTTTTAGCTTATTTAAATATTCCTATTGTTACAATAACTTTTTTAATATATATGCTAGGCTTTTTTGTAACACATTTGTTTAATAAGAAATCAATTGAATATACAAGATTAAAAAGAGAAATGAATGCTAAAATATTAAATTGGTCAAATGAGCAAGTTCAAGGATATTCTACAATAAAAGTTTTAGAAATTGAGGCAGAAAGAGTAAAGGAGATAAAAGAATTAATATCACAATATGAAGAAGTTACAAATAAATTAGAAAAAAATATTAGACTATATAGCTGTTTGTATGATTTTATAGTTTCTTTTATAGTAGTAGTAACTATACTAATAGGAGCAGCTAGTATAGAACAGGGCATAATATCATATGGCGCTATAATAATACTTGCTAGATATATATATTCTCCAGAAACATATGCTAAATGGGTGATAGAAGGGTTTCAATACAGAAATGCTGGAAAGATAGCATATGAAAAATTAAACAATATATTACAAAATGAAGAAGAAAATATTGATATTGGTATTACTCTTGAGAATATAGATAAAGTAGAATTTAATAATGTTAATTTTGCTTACAACGGTGAAAAAAATATATTAAACGATATATCGTTTGGAGTTCAGAAAAATCAAAGTATAGCGTTAATTGGAAGAACAGGCAGTGGAAAGACAAGTTTGGTAAATTTATTGTGTAGGTTCTATGATTTAAATGAAGGAACTATTAAAATAAATGGAAAAGACTATGGAGAATATAGTATAAGAAGTTTAAGAAGTAAAATAGGCTATATAATGCAAAAAGTTGTAATATTTGATGGTACAATTATAGAGAATATAAATTATGCTAATAAAGATATTTCCAAAGATAAGATAATAGAAATTTGTAAAAAATTAAATTTGCATGAAAAAATAATGAGTCTAAAAGATGGATATGAAACTAAGATTTCAAGTGATACAGATGTTTTTTCTGCAGGAGAAAAACAATTATTAAATTTTACTAGAGTTATGGTAGAAAATCCAGAAATTATTATTTTAGATGAAGCAACAGCTTCACTTTCTTATAAATCAGAAATGCTAGTAAGACAAGCAATTGAAGAGATAACAAAAGGAAAAATTAGTTTTATTATAGCACACAGATTATCTACTGTAAAAAATTGTGACAAGATATTATTTATGAAAGATGGAAAAATAATAGAAGAGGGCAATCATAATGAACTTATGAAAAAACAAGGAGAATATTATGAACTAGTTACAGTCTAATATATTATAGGAGATAATAAAATGAAATGTTATATAAAAGATTATCCAAGACCACAATTTGTAAGAAGAAACTGGGAAAATTTAAATGGAGAATGGAATTTCATATTTGATGATAATGATGAAGGAGAAACAAAGGAATATTATAAGGAATTTCCAATGAGTACAAAAATAGTTGTGCCATTTACGTATGAGACTGAATTAAGTGGAATAAAAGATGAAAGTGTGCATTACATAGTATGGTATAATAGAAAAATAAATATAGCAAGAGAAAAATTACAGAATAGCAAAGTAATATTAAATTTTGAAGGCAGTGATTACAAAACAAAAGTATGGATTAATGGAAAATATGTAGGAGAAAATATTGGTGCCTATTCAAGATTTTCATTTGATATAGAAAAATATGCTATAGAAGGTGAAAATGATATTACAATAAAAGTGGAAGATTCTTTGTCACAAGAACAACCAAGAGGTAAACAAAGGTATAAAAAGGAAAGTTGGGGATGCTGGTACATACAAACAACGGGAATATGGAAAACCGTGTGGTTAGAATGGGTATCTAAAAAATATTTAAAAAGAGTTAAAATTACACCAAAAACAGATACAGTTCAATTAGAAATAGAAACCAATTTAACAGAAAAAGATTTTGAAGAACAAAAATATTATATTGAAACAGAAATATCATTTGATGGACAGATATTAAACAGTGCAAGAGAAATAATAAATGGAAATTATGAAAAAATAGATGTTAATGTGGTAAAAGAAGGCATAAAACATAATATACAAAAATGGTCAATTAATAATCCTAATTTATATGACATCAATTATAAATTATTTTGTGAAGATGCGGTCATAGATAATGTAGCTTCTTACTTTGGTATAAGAGAGTTAGAAATTAAGGGAAATAAAATATATTTAAATGAAGAAGAATTATATTTGAAATTAATATTGGACCAAGGATACTGGAAAGAATCACATTTGACTCCACCAAGTGAAGAAAGTTTAATAAAAGATATAGAAAGTGTATTAGCTTTTGGCTACAATGGAATTAGAAAGCATCAAAAATTAGAAGATGAGAGATTTTTATATTGGTGTGATGTTAAAGGTGTATTAGTTTGGAGTGAAATGGCAAGCTGTTATAAGTTTAATGACAATTCATTACAAAATTTCACAAACGAATGGATAAGAGTTGTTAAGCAAAATTATAACCATCCTTCGATAATTACTTGGGTGCCGATTAACGAATCATGGGGAATACCTAAAGTCAGTGCATGCAAAAAAGAGCAAAACTTTGCAAATACTTTATATTATCTAACTAAAGCAATAGATAACACTAGACCAGTTATTACTAATGATGGATGGGAACATACAATATCAGATATTATTACGATACATGATTATAAACAAGATGCTGAATTACTTTATAAAGAATATGTAGACACAGAAAAGAAAGTATTAAATAATTCTAAAGAATATAACGGAAAGCATAGATTATTTGCTAATGGATATCAATATAAAGGTCAACCAATCATTATGAGTGAATATGGTGGTATTGCAATTAATTCGGAAAAAGGATGGGGATATGGTGATCATGCTAGAGATGAGAAAGAACTTATAGAAAGATTCACAAAGCTTACAGAGACAATAAAAAGCATACCATATGTTTCAGGTTATTGTTATACTCAACTATCAGATGTTCAACAAGAAATTAATGGCTTGATGGATGAAAATAGAAATTATAAGATTGATCCAAGCATAATAAAAAACATTGATAATATGAGATAAATTGAAATGTTTTACTAAAAAATTAATAAAATTGTTTCTTTTTTTTAAAATAATGATATAATATTATATAATTATATAAAATGGAGGAATTTAGTTTGGAAATATATGCATATTTTATATTGGGGATTATTTTAGGCTTGGCGATTGCTGTGTATATTTTTGTTGACAGAGAAGAGAAAATTCAAAGAGAGATTGAATTACAACAAAGGATATTTTCTACAAGAAAGCTAAACGAGGCTTTAGACAAAGCAGTTAATATAATGCAGTCACGTATAGCTACTTTAAATAGAGAACTAACAGAAGAAGAAAAAGACAATATTATCTATGATTGCTATGTAACAAATGATAAATAATTAAAAGAGGTAAATCTATGGAAGAATTATTATTAGAAGCTAGAAAAGGTAATAAAGAAGCTTTTAAAGCTCTTACCGAAGATTTAGAGATTAAGATGTACAAGACAGCTAGATGTTATTTTACATTGGAAGATGATGTTATTCATGTTATGAAAATTTCTATGAAACATCTATTTAAAGAAATTGTCAATGTAAGAAAAGAAGAACAATTACTACCACTTGCTATGAAGTTTTTGATTAAGCATTGTGAAGAAATTTATCTGAAGAAAAGCAGAAATACAAAATGGTTAGATTATCTTGAAGATGATGATAATAGTAAAGCTATTGAATACAGGGATTATAGAGCAAACTCTATAACGGAAGAGTGTATTACATCTTTAACAAAGGATTTAAGATTAATTTCTGTACTTTATTATTATGATGGACTTGAGGTACAACAAATAGCTAATCTTTTGAAAAAATCTTCAAGGGATGTTGAAGCCATTTTAGATAAAGCGAGAATTAGATTATTTGAAATTATTTCGGATGAAGGGACGAAGAAATACAATGATTATGTCAAATAATGAAAAGGACGAATTTATAAAAAAGAGATTTTCTGAAGATAAATTGATGGTAAGTAAAGAGCAAGTGAGTGTTCAAATAAAAAATGATATTGATACGAGTAATATTAGAATAAGAAAACACACATATTTAGAAAGATATTTAATGGTGCTTTTAATAGTACTATTAATGATTTCTATTTTTTGTAATATTTATTTATATAAAAGTAGACATACTGGTATTGCTAATAGTGGACTAGAAGGTCAAGATGAATATACTTCTAAGAATATATTTTCCGATATAACACCAGTTATAGAAAATATTGCAACAAATCGTGTGCCAGATATGGTTGTGTTGGATGAACCATACCAATTTAGCGAAACAGAGGTGCCAGATTTAGACGAAGAAGGTGAGAATCTACCAGCTACTGAAGTTGAAGACAATCTAAGCACAAAAGAGGTAGACGAAGAGGCTATTAAAAATGAATTAACTGAATACGCAATTACAATTGGTAGATATGGCAGTGATGCAAGTGAACTAGAAAAAAATACAATACTACTTTTGATTGCAAATGATTTCTTCAATAATAAGGTTTCAACTAATAAAGGTCTTGAGATTTCTTCAAATGGTAAGTATTCTATGACAGGAAAGAATGTTCATAAATTTGTTGAGGAACTTACTGGTATGAGAGTTAATGACCATTTAAATTCTTTTACTAATTATATGAAGTATAATAATAATTCAAAATTCTATTCAGCTGGTAGTGATTCAACTAAGTTAAAAGAAGAAAAATATGAAATTACTTCAATTAAAGTGACAGAAAGAGATGCGGCTGGAGAATACAAAGCTATAGGAAATATAAATAAAAAATCTCAAGTAGAAATACAAGAAAAATCAAACACAAGAATTGAAGATATAGAAGCTAATTATTCTTTTGAAGCAGTTTTAAAGGAGAATAAAAATTATATTTATGTACAATATCAAATTAAAGATTTTGTAACAGAATTAAGACCCGGAGATGAAGACAATATCACTAGATTAGTTGGTATTGCTGAACAAGAGGGCGCAGACAACAAAAAGAAATAATCTTAAGAAATATTAAATTTTTGTAAATTACTGGACAAAAGATTTAATATTAGGTACAATAGATATTGTCGAAAAAAGGAAAAAAGAGGGATGAACAATGGAAAAAGAAACTAACAAAAGAAGTTCAGAAATAAAAAGAAAGCCAAGCAGTAGTAATAGCAATAACAGAAGAAAAAAACAAGGTGGTAATTCAAAAGTTAAAACAGTATTTACAGTTTTGTTTATATTGGGAACCATAGGAATATGCTCAGTATTATTCTTATTATATGGACCATTTTCAGCTTTTAGAGATTGGTACATAACTACAGCAATGACAACAATGACACATCAATATCTTGCAACTTGGTTTTATAGTGATGATGTTATACAGCATGTTTTAGACAATAACAAGATCATAGAAGTAGATAAAATATCGAACCCAGATTTAATCGATAAGAGTTTGGCTAACAAAACTACATATGAAAATGAATATGAAAGACAGATATTAGAACGCGATAAAGATAATAATGATTATAAAATTATAGAAATAAAAGGTAAAGGCTATTCAGGATATTTAGTCGCAGTATATGAACCTGAAAGAATTAAGACTGTTGTAACTAAAAAATTAGGAACATCTGGACAATACTTAACAAAAATGGCTTCAGATAATGATGCTTTAATTGCTATTAACGGTGGTGGTTTTGATGATCCTAACTTTAATAGTACAGGTGGTTCACCACTTGGCTTAACAATTTGTAGTGGAAAAGAAGCTACTTCAAAATCTTATTCAGGTGCTGGTGGTATCATAGGTTTTGATAAAGACGATAGACTTCTTTTAGGTAAGATGTCAACAGCGCAAGCAACAAAAGCAAATATTCGTGATTGTGTTACTTTTGGACCATTCTTGATTGTAGATGGTGTGCCATCTAAAGTATTAGGTAATGGTGGATGGGGTTCTGCTCCAAGAACAGCTATTGGACAAAGAAAAGATGGTATAGTACTTTTCTTAGTTATAGACGGAAGAACAGCAACAAGACCTGGTGCTGATATGGATGACTTAATTGAAGTTATGCAAAGATATGGTGCAATAAATGCTGCTAACTTAGATGGTGGTACTTCAAGCGTATTAGTTGTAAATGATACGATTGTAAATGATCCAATCGATAGTACAGGTGCTCACAAAACAAGGCCTATTGCAACAGGATTTATACTAACTAAAGACGACAGCGATGATAGTGACCATACTTTAGTAGAAGATAAATTAAAATAAATTTTGGCTCTGGTTTTTTCCAGAGCTTTTCTATTGATTTATAGAATAATATATAATATAATGTGATAGAAAAATAGGAATAATAGAAGGAATAAATATGCCAGATTTTAGACTTGCCTCAAATAAAAACATTGTAAAAATGTTTAGAAGAGATAATACTTTATTTATTTATGTTGTAATGGTAGCAATTGCGATTGGTATTGTACTTGCTAGTTTTTTTGTGTTTTATAGAAATCACATAAATAGTAATACTATTCAATCGGGTGTATTTATTAAAGGCACTAATGTTTCTGGACTTACTAAAGCAGAAGCTTGTGAGGTTATTCAAAACAACCTAAAAGACCAGATGAATGAATGTATAGTTCTTACTTATAAGAACTATAATTATAATGTAGCTATAGAGCAAATTGAAGCAGAATTTGATGTAGAAGCATCTGTAGATTTCGCTTATAATATTGCAAGAAAAGGCTCATTAATTCAAAATGTTAAGGATTATATAGCTGTGCTTATGACACATATTGATATTGAACCAATTTTGAAGTATAATGAGCAAGCGCTTAGAGATTATATTGTAGACATAGAAGGAAAACTTCCAGACCAACTAGAGCAAAGTAGTTATTATTTAGAAGATGATGACGAATTAATTATTACCAATGGTGTAAATGGAGCGGGCATACATATTGAAGAATTGGAAGATACTATATTAAAAGCTTTGCAAGATATAAGTTATAGTCATCAATATATTGAAATTCCAACATATGTGAAATATCCAGAACCTATAGATTTGCAAGCAATTCATGATGATATATATGTTGAAACACAAGATGCGTATTTTATAAAGGAACCAGTATATATGGTGTATCCACACGTTGTGGGTGTAGATTTTGATGTAGAAGATGTGCAAAGGTTTATTTACGATAATCCAGATAGTGAAGAATATAAAGTGGAATTAACTTTGACTAAACCAGAAGTACTTACAGACGATATTGGAATGGAAGCTTTTCCGCATAGACTTGCCAGTTTTTCTACAAATTATGTGAATAATCCAAATAGAACTACAAACCTAAGACTTGCTTCAAATAAAATAAATGGAACTGTTATAATGCCGGGAGAGGTTTTCTCTTTTAATAAAGTAGTTGGAAAGAGAACAAGGGAAGCAGGTTATAAAGATGCAGCTATTTTTCAAGACGGCGGAGTAACAGATGGTTTAGCCGGAGGAATTTGTCAAATTTCAAGTACATTATACAATGCAGCTCTTTATGCAGATATGACTATTACTTCAAGAAGAAATCATATGTTTATACCATCGTATGTTGAAGGTGGAAGAGATGCAACAGTAGTATGGGGATCAACAGATTTTAAGTTTAGAAATGATAGGGATTATCCTATTAAAATCGAATCTAGTGTTGAAGATGGAGAAGCAAGAATTTCAATTTATGGTTTTAGAAGAGAAACAGAGTATGATATATCTATTGAAACGGCTAAAGTAAGAACTATCAAATACTCAACTGAATATAAGAAAAAATCAGGATATTCAAGCGGAGAAGTTATTCAGGGAGGAGTGAACGGCTCTGTTTGGGATTCTTGGAGAGTTTATAAACAAGATGGACAAGTAGTAAAAAGAGAAAAATTGTATCGTGACACATATAGTGCACAAAATAGAATTATTGCAAAATAGAGGAAGAATTATGAGAATTAGAAGAAAGAAATGGGCTGAAAAAGAATTGCAGGAAGCTAAATTCTACATAGATAAACCTGAAATAAATAAAGGAAAATGGTCAGAATATTTTTCTAAAAAACAGCCAATTTATGTTGAACTTGGATGTGGAAAAGGTTTATTTATAGCTACTTTAGCAAGTCAGCATAGTGATATAAATTACATTGCAGTAGATATGATTGAAGCTATGCTGGGACTTTCAAAGAGAAATATTGAAGAAGCATATAATTATGAGTACCCTAAAAATTTAGTATTAATTAGAGCTAACGTAGAGCTTATAGATGATGTTTTTAGTGATGGAGATAAAGTAGATAGAATTTATATTAATTTTTGCAATCCTTGGCCAAAGGCAAAACATAATAAAAGAAGATTAACGCATACAAGGCAGTTAGAAAAATATAAAAAATTCTTAAAAGAAAACGGAGAAATTTATTTTAAAACTGATGACGACGAGCTTTTTGAAGCAAGTTTAGAATATTTTAAAGAAAGTAATTTTGAAATAGAAAAAATTACTTATGACTTACATAAAGAGCCAATTTTCGAAGAGAATATTGAGACAGAACATGAAAAAATGTTTTCAGCAGAAGGCATTAAAATAAAAGCATTAATTGCTAGGATATAATCCTTAAAATCTTAAGATTATTTTAAGGTTATACATATAAAATTCATTTGGAATTAAATTTATAAGGAGGACTAGAGCTTTGATAGAAGTAAAAAATGTCAGTAAAAAGTATGGTAAGTTTTATGCTGTTAGAGACATAAGCTTTACAATCAAAGATGGTGAAATAGTAGGATTTCTAGGACGTAACGGGGCTGGAAAATCAACTACTATGAACATGATTACAGGTTTTATTGAGCCTACTGAAGGAAGTATCATTGTTAATGGTTATGATGTAGACAGAAAACCTAAAAAGGTAAAGGAACAAATTGGTTATATGCCAGAAGGAACGCCACTTTACTATGATTTAACAGTAAAAGAGTTTGTGACTTATATGGCAGACTTAAAACTACTTCCTAGAAAAGAGCGTAAAACAGCAGTGAAAAAGGCCATTGAAGAAACTGGCTTAGAGAAAGTTCAAAATAAGTTAACTAAAAATTTATCAAGAGGTTACAAACAAAGAGTAAGTATGGCAGGTGCAATTGTTGGAGATCCTAAGATTTTAATTTTGGATGAACCTACAGTTGGATTAGATCCAAAACAAGTAATTGAAATAAGAGAACTTATTAAATCTTTTAGAAAAAATCATACAGTTATTTTAAGTTCACACATACTTTCAGAGGTTAGCCAAATTTGTGAGAAAGTTATTATCATAGATAAAGGTGAGGTAGTAGCTGTTGATACACCAAATAATCTTGAGAAAGAGACTACTGAAAATAATGTATTGAGATTAACAGTAGAAGATGAAAATGACAAGTTTGAAACTATCAAGGAGTATATTTCAAATATTAAAGAAATTAAATTTGTTACAAAAAATGATGATAAATCAAAAGAATATATTGTGGAAACAAATTCTAATGAGGATATTAGAAAAGAAATGTTTAGTAAATGTGCTGAACTTGGAGTAGTTATCTTAGAAATGAAAAAGGATACAGCTTCTTTAGAAGATGCCTTTATCAAAATTGTTGAAGATAGACCAGAATATAGCGAAAAAGAAATTGAAAAACAAGAATATGAAAAAGAGCTTGAAGATTTAAGAAAAGAAATTACAGAAAAGAAAGAAGCCAAAGAGTTCAAAAAACAAGCTAAGAAAGAAGAGAAGGCTCGTAAAAAGGCAGCAAAAGAAGAGCAGAAAGCTAGTAAGGAAGCTAGTAAAGAAGAAAATCAAGAAGGAGGAGATAAATAATGTTAGCAATATTAAAAAAAGAATTTAAGAGTTATTTACTATCTCCGATAGGATATATATTTGTAGGGTTATTCTTATTAATGTTTAGTATATTCTTTATGGTAACGATTTTTAATTATTCAGTATTAAATTTCGAATATTTATTTATAAATGGAGCTACTATACTTACATTTATAACACCAGTGCTTACTATGAGAATGTTCTCAGAAGAAAGAAGAAATGGAACAGAGCAATTGATACTTACTTCGCCAAGAAGTATTACTTCAGTGGTGCTTGGAAAATTTTTTGCGGCAGCTCTTATAATGCTTATAACAGAGGCTTGTACTCTTATGTATTTTGCTATACTTAAATATTTTGGTGATCCATCATTAATGGTAGCACTTTCAACACTTGGAGGATTTTTCTTACTAGCACTTGCATATATTTCTTTTGGAATGTTTGCATCTAGTTTAACGGAAAATCAAATTGTTGCTTGCGTATTAACAATTGGTGTGTTTATAGCAATGTGGTTTTTACCTAATATGCTTCCAGCATTATCACCATTTTCACTAATAAATATTTTTGATAAATTTACACAAGGAATAATTTCAATAAAAGAAATAATAACTTTTGTAACCTTTACTATATTATTTGTATTGCTTACAATAATTGTGTTACAAAGAAGAAAGAGCGTAAAATAGGAGGGAAGTTTAAATGAATGATAATGAAGAAGAAAAAGCTATTATAGAAAAACCAAAGCCAAAAAAGAGCGTTAAAGAAACTATAACTCTTATGATGCGTAAAAGATGGCTTGCAAGTACAACACAAACTTTGATATTAGTAGCAGTTTTAGTTGCAATATTTTTAGCAATAAATTTATATTGTCAAAGTATTGACTTGCCTGAAATAGATGTCACTGATAATAAAATTTATACTTTATCAGATAGTTCAAAAGAGGCAGTTCGTAAAATAAACAAAGATGTAAAAATATATGCTTATGGATATGAAGAAAATGCTACTTTGATTTCTTTCTTAAAACAATATGTAGAAATTAATAATCATATTAGTTATGAAATCTTAACAGAGGAAAGTAATTTGGCAAAAGTTCAAGAATATGAATTAAGTCAAGGCTATCAAATTGTAATTTTAGAGTCAGGAGATTCTAAGAAAGTTATAGATGCTTCTTATGAATTTTATTCTTATGATTATGAAATAGGGCAAGAAGTAGATTTAACAGAACAAACCCTTACTAACTCATTACTTGCAATTACTGTAGATGTAAAACCAAAAGTATATTTTACAACTGGACATGAAGAATATGCTATGCAAGGCGAGCTTGGAGTTTTATCAACTTATTTAACAAATGAAGCATATGAACCATCTGAGCTTAATATATTAACTACTGGAAAAGTTCCAGAGGACTGTAGCGTGCTTGCGATAATGTCTCCATATAAAGATTTCATGGAATCAGAAGCAAATGCTGTTTTAGATTATATTAATAAAGGTGGAAAGATTGTAATTTCCTTTGATACAGGAAATATAAATGAAAATTATACAAACTTAAGAAAAATATATGATGCATATGGTGTGACAATGGAAGATAAGGGCTTTGTATATGAAACAGATGCTACAAGAATTGCTGCTAATTATCCAATTATATTTATGCCAAATGTAATTTCAGGAACAGATATAACATCAGATATTTATTCAGAAAATGGTCAAGTATGGTTAGTTCGTCCTGGTAGATTAAAATTTAAATCAGACGAAGAATTGACTGCAATGAATGTTACAAAACAAGAATTATTAACATCTTCAGAAAAAGCCAAGTTTGTTACAGACTTATCTGAATCAGTAGATGTAGCATTAGCAAATGCTGAAGAAGGTCAAGCAATAATTGCTGCTTTAATGACAAAAACAATAACACCTGCTACAGAAAAAACGGAAACAGAGGAAGCAAAAGAAGCTATAGAATCAAAAATGGTTGTTATTGCAAATGGAGCATTTATTACAGATAACAGAGTAGAAGCATTAGATGCTAATTATCCAATTTCTTATTTAGGTAATAATAAAGATTTTGTTCTAAATTCTATTTCAACATTAACTGATAGAGAGGATACTTTAAAAATAAGAAAAGATATGTCTTCATCAACTTATCAACCTACACAAGAAGAGCATACGATTGTTATTGCAATAATATTTGCTGCACCAGTAATAATTATTGTGGCAGGCATTGTAGTTTGGAATGTTAGAAGAAGAAAAAGATAATTAACATAAGATGTCACATTTATAATATAAAAAGCATTAAATAGCTATAGGGGATGATAAAATGAATAATCACTTTATAGCTATTTTTGTTGGAATAATTATGCCATTTATTGGAACAACTCTTGGAGCTTGTGTTGTATTATTATTTAGAAATGAAATAAATGAAAAATTTAACAAAATCTTTTTAGGATTTAGTAGTGGAGTAATGATTGCAGCATCTTGTTGGTCTCTTATTATTCCATCTATTGAGATGGCAGAAGCACAAGGGATAATTGCTTGGCTTCCGGCTTGTATAGGAATTCTAGTAGGAAGTTTTTTCATACCTATTTGCGATAAATTTATTAAGTACAAAAAAGATAATTTATACTTAGCAATAACCTTGCATAACATACCAGAAGGCATAGCTGTTCGGAGTAGCACTTGCGAGCTGTTTGTATGGAAATTTTGATAGTTTAATTTTGCCAGCTTTGATATTAAGTTTTGGAATTGCTGTACAAAATTTCCCAGAAGGAGCAGCAGTTTCATTGCCTTTAAGAAGTAAAGGAATGTCAACGAAAAAAGCTTTTGGTTTAGGAGTATTCTCAGGAGTAGTTGAACCAATTGCATCTTGTATAACTTTAGCATTTTCATTTATTCTAGAACCAATGTTGCCATATCTTTTAGCTTTTGCGGCGGGTGCTATGATTTTTGTAGTAGTAGAAGAATTAGTACCAGCATTTAAAGGTGAAAAACTTGGAACTTATGCGCTTATAATAGGTTTTATAGTTATGATGATATTAGATGTAGCTTTAGGATAAAAATGTGCTTGACAAGGTAGAAAATAATAGGTATAATAGTAATGTATTTTTTTGTTAAGGCAGGATTTATTATGGAAAAGTCACTGATGATAATTAACAATATAAATCACAAGGGTAAGCTATATGAAGCTTATTCAATTTTGGTAAATCAAAAACAAGGAATAATAGCATATAAGGGAAGATAGTATCATACTATCTTCTTATTTATTTGCATTTATTTCTTTGAAAATATAAAAATATAAGGAGAAAAAATCTATGGTAAATGTTGTATTAGGTGGATTTTATGGAGACGAAGGAAAAGGAAAAATTATTGATTATCTAGCAGCTGATGCTGATATTACTGTTAGATATTCAGGAGGAAATAATGCAGGACATACTATAATAGTAGATGGAATAAAATTTGCATTTCATTTAATTCCTTCTGGAATATTAAATAAAGGCACAAAAGCTGTTATTGGTAATGGAGTTGTAGTTGATCCTAAAGTTTTAATTGAAGAAATGAAAATGGTTAAATCTAATGGATATTCAGTGGAAAATTTATGTATCAGTAATAAAGCACATGTTATAATGCCATATCATATTGCTATGGATGCTTTACTTGAAGAATTACGTGGTAATGGAAAAATAGGAACAACAGTTAGAGGAATAGGACCTACATATTGTGATAAATATGAAAGAAGTGGAATTAGAATGGGGGATTTACTTTCTCCAAAATTTGAGCAAAAAGTAAGGGAAAATGTTGAAAGAAAAAATGCAATATTTAAAATCTATGGTAAACAAGAATTTAATGCAGATGAGATAATAAAAGAATATAAAGGTTATGCAGAAATATTAAAACCATATATAATGGATACAGTAATTTTATTACATGATGCAATTGCTAAAAATCAAAAAATAGTATGTGAGGGAGCACAAGCCACATTATTAGATATTGATCACGGAAGTTATCCATTTGTTACTTCTTCTAGTCCTTGCGTTGGTGGCGTTTGTACAGGAACAGGTATTGGTGCAAGATACTTAAATGAGGTATATGGTGTTGTAAAAGCATATTCTTCAAGAGTTGGAGAAGGTCCATATATCACAGAACAAAAAAATGAAATTGGAGACACTATCCGTGAACTTGGACATGAATATGGAACAACAACAAAAAGACCTAGAAGATGTGGTTGGCTAGATGCTGTTGCACTTCGTTATGCAGTTATGGTAAATGGTTTAACAGGGATTGCAATTAATCATTTAGATACTATTGGAAAATTAGATAAGATTAAACTTTGTGTAGCATACAAACACAATGGTGAAACGAATATGAACTTCTCTACAGACCAAGAATATATTGATGAATGTGATGCTGTATATGAGGAGTTTGATGGAAACTTTGGTGATATCTCAAATATTAAATCAAGAAAAGATTTACCAGAAAATGCTAAAAAATATTTATCAAGAATAGAAGAACTTGTTGGTGCACCTATTAAATTCATTGGAGTAGGTGCTGGTAGAGAAAACTTGATAGTGGAATAATTTAAGAAAATTTTGCAAAAAATAGGAGTATGAAAATACTTCTATTTTTTTTATTTAAAGATATTGAAAAAAATGGAAAAATGAAATATAATGTGCGTGGATGTATAAAAGAATTTAAAAATAAAAAAGGAAGATTTTTAAGTGAGTAAACATAGTAAAAATAAAATTCAATTATTTAAAACGAGAAAGTCGTTTGTTATAATGACCTTTATTCTTATACTGATATTGTTTTTAGGAATAATATCAGGAACATATATTTATAATGCCAATGGGAATATATCAAATGCCGCTTTAGATATGATGGCAGATATCATAGGCACAGATGAGCCAATATCAGTACTTATTTTAGGTGTTAGTGAGGATATTGAAACAGCTTTGACAGATACAATGATGCTTGCAAGTTATAATCCCAAAACACAAAATGCCTTTGTAATTTCAATACCTAGAGATACGTATATTGGCAAAAACAAAGCTAAGGCAAATGGTTTTGATAAAATAAACGCACTATATTCAATAAATCCTAAAAAGACAGTTGCAGCAGTAGAGAGCTTAACTGGAATTAAAATAGATAATTATGTAGTTGTAAAAAACTCAGTTTTAGTAGATTTAGTTGATGCAATAGGTGGAGTTGAGTTTGATGTCCCTATAAATATGAAATATGATGATGACACACAGGATTTGCATATTGACTTAAAAAAAGGTGTTCAAATTTTAAGTGGAGACCAAGCAGAACAACTTGTTAGATTTAGACATTCAAACCCAGATGCAAATGGTAAAATGACAACTTATCCAAGTTCTTATGGAGCAGACGACTATGGAAGAATGAGAACTCAAAGAGAGTTTATGAAAGCAACTGCAACACAGCTTGCAAGCTGGAAGAATGTTGGAAAAATCAAAGATATTACAACGGCTGTTTTCGATAATTTAGAAACAGATATGAAGCTTACTCAAATTATAAGTTATATACCAAGTATGCTAAAGCTTAATACTGAAACTTTGAGAATGGATCAATTACCTGGAGTTTCAGATCAAATAAATGAAATATGGTTTTATTTGGCTAATACTGATGATACTTGTGAGTTAGTAAATGAACTTATGCTTAGCTTACAATTAGATGAAGCAGAACTTGCTAAAATGTATACACCAATAAAAGATATGCCTATTGTGGCGGATAACAAAGAAATTGCAGGAACTGCAAATAATAAAAATGAAGTAAAATAATAGATATTAGAGCTTAAGATTTTCTTAAGCTCAATTTTTTGTCACTTACTTGTCACTTTATATAATTTATAATAAACTTGTAAATGAAATTTAAGGAGAAAGTTTATGGAAATTTTAAGAGTAGAAAATTTAACAAAGATTTATGGTAAAGATCAGACTAAAGTTGTAGCTTTAGATAATGTTTCTTTTACTATAAGCAAAGGCGAATTTGTAGCCATAGTAGGTGCAAGTGGTAGTGGAAAATCAACACTTCTTCATATAATGGGTGGAGTTGATAGACCAACTAGCGGAAAAGTTTTTATTGACGGAAAAGATATTTATAAGTTCAATGATGATGAGCTTGCAATCTTTAGAAGAAGACAAGTAGGACTTATATATCAATTCTATAATTTAATACCAATTTTAAATGTAGAAGAAAATATCACACTTCCTTTTGATTTAGATAATCGTAGTGTAAAAAAAGAGAACTTAGATAATCTAATTAAGTCTTTAGGCTTAGAAGGTAGAAAAAATCACTTGCCTAATGAGCTATCAGGTGGTCAGCAGCAAAGAACTTCAATAGGTAGAGCTTTAATTACAAATCCAGCAATTATTTTAGCCGATGAACCTACAGGAAACTTAGATTCAAAAGCAAGTGATGAAATTGTGGAATTACTTAAAAAATCAAACAGAGAATATAATCAGACAATAATTATGATAACACACAACTTAGAAATTGCTAAAAATGCTGACAGGATTATTAAAATCGAAGATGGAAAAATTGCTAAGGGGGTCTAGAATATGAATGTTCTTAGTAAATTATCTATTAAAAATTTGATGTTAAATAAGAAAAGAACTATTAGTACTATAATAGGTATTATACTTTCAGTAGCTTTAATCTGTGGTGTTGCAACTTTATCTACAAGTATGCAAGAAACTTTAATTCAAAATGCGATAAATGAATATGGATATTATCACTTGAAGATAGCAGATGTTCAAAAAAGTGATATAGAAGTTTTTGAGAATAATCGAGATATAGACAATGTTTTGAAAATTGGAAGAGTAGGAGATGCTGTTATAAATAACGATAATAGTGATAGTATTACATTTTTTAGAATTTTCTCAATGTCAGAACAAAATTTTAATGAGTTAAAGCTTAGCCTTGCTGAGGGACGATTTCCTGCTAATGAAAATGAAATAGTAATAAATAAAAATATTGTTACTAATGCAGCTATTGATTTAAAAATTGGAGATACAGTCGAATTTAATTTAGGTGAGATAGATTTTACAGAAGAAGGTGAAATGGTAATTTCCTCTTCTGAAATAAAAAGTTATAAAATCGTTGGAATAATAAATAGACCTAACAGAAGCTTTGAAAGTTATGATGCCCCATATACTGTAATAACTAGTGATTTTGATACAAAAGAAAATGATGCATATATTATTTTAAAAAATCCAAAAGAATATAAGAGTTCTATTCCTGAAATACTAGGTGGCAAGGATTATGAAGATATAAATGAAAATAGATCTCAAATGAAGTATCAAGATTTTGAAACAAATAGAGAATTATTGAGATGGGAGCAATTTGCTTTTTCAGACTCAACAGTAACTATGCTATATTCTGTTGTTGGGGTTGTACTATTTGTAATTATCTTCACTAGTGTATTTTGTATAAGAAATTCTTTTGCAATTGCTACTACTGAGAAAATAAAAATGTATGGAATGCTTGCATCTGTTGGAGCAACTAAAAAACAGATTAGACATAATGTAATTTTTGAGAGTATGATTTTAGGAATTATTGGAATACCTTTAGGGATTTTATCAGGTATATTCGCAATATTTGTATTACTTAAAATAGTAAATGGTTTAATCGGTGGTTATGTACTTGCTTATGTTGAAGGGATAATCTTTAAAGTTACACTTACACCAATAATAATAGCAGTAGTTTTAGGTGCAATTACAATATATTTATCTGCGATTTCTTCTGCAAGAAAAGCTTCTAAAGTCAGTCCAATCGATAACTTAAGAGGTAGCCAAGAAATACATTTAAAAGGCAAAAAACTAAAAACTCCAAAGATTATTTCAAAAACTTTTAAAACAGGTGGAGTGCTTGCATATAAAAACTTAAAGAGAAGTAAGAAAAAATATAGAACAACAGTAATGTCTATTGCAGTTAGCATATTTATATTTATAACATTAAATGCTTTTATTACAAATGCTTTTGAATTGTCAGGTAGTTATTATGAAACTTGTGATTATAATTTTTGGGTACAAGGATTTGATAGGGATGAAGCTAGAGAAGATTTAGTCGAAGAAATAGTAAAACTTGACAATATAGACGAATATTATATTACTTATAATGGTAATTATTTAGAAGTTAGTGATGAGTCTAAAGTAAATAATGAAGATGGCGTAGGAATGATAGATGAAGAAACTTATGATGAAGAAAAGGAAGAGTTTGTTAAGACAGGGAAGAGATATTGTGGTACAACAATAGTTGGACTTGATGATGAAACTTTTAAGAAATATACTAACAAAATTGGCGCAAATTACGATAAGATAAAGGATAAAGCTATTTTATGCGATACTTATAGTTATTATGATTCAAATACTGAAAAAATGAAAAATTTAAGAAGATATTATGTTCAGGAAAATGATTCTATACAGGGTGAAATACATTCTAGACTTGAATATGTAAAAGCAGAATTTAAAATTGGTAAAATCACAGATATTAAACCTTATGGTTTTGAAAGTTATGATATGCCAGGTGGTTTCTTAGTATTAAATGAGAAATATACTAAGGATATAGAACTTAATATAAATAGAGTTTTAATTCAGTCTGAAAACACAGAACAGCTAGAAAAAGATGTAAAAGCAGTAGATTATGATTTGTTTGTAAGAAATTATGAGGCAGAAGCAAGAGAACAAAATGGAATGGTTATGGTAGTAAGTATTTTCTTATATGGATTTATCTCAGTAATTACATTAATAGGTATAACAAACATATTTAATACAATAACTTCAAACATGGAACTTAGACAAAAAGAATTTGCTATGCTAAAAAGTATTGGTATGACCAAGAAAGAATTCAATAATATGATTAACTTAGAAACTCTATTTTATGGGACAAAAGCGTGGATATATGGAACAATACTAGGTTTAATTGGTACCTTTGCTTTATATAAAGCTTTTGATGTAAAAATGGATCAAGAAATGTATATACCAGTTATACCAATTATAATTTCTGCAATATTTGTTTTCGTGTTTATATTTATCATAATGAGATATTCAATAGCTAAGATTAATAAGCAAAATACTATTGAAACAATAAGAAAAGAAAATATTTAAGCTTGGGGGAGGTAGACACCTCCCTTAAATTATTATATAATCTTTTAAGGAGGCTAAAATGAAAGTTTTGTTAATAGAAGATGATGAAATAATTGCAAAAGGTCTAAAATATTCTTTTGAGCAAAATGGTTATGACATAATTTGTAAGACTACTAAAAAAGATGCTAGTTGGTTTTTACAAACTGATACAGCAGATTTTGTGATTTTAGATATAAACTTACCAGATGGAAATGGTTTTGAATTATATAAAGAAAATGTAAAAGACTTGAACTTGCCGACTATATTTCTAACAGCAAGAGATGATGAAAATGATATTGTGAAAGGATTAGAGCTTGGCGCAGATGACTACCTTACAAAACCTTTTTCAACAAAAGAATTAATGGCAAGAATTAAGAAAATTATGCTACGCGAAAATAAAAATGTTTGTATAGAAGTTGCGGATATAAGTTTTAATACTGATAAGCTGGAAGTATATAAAGGCAAGAAAAGATTAGAATTAACAAGTTTGGAGATTAAAATTTTACAATTATTATTTAATAATCTTAATAAGGTAGTAACAAGAAGCGAGATAATAGATAAAATTTGGGAATGGACAGGAAATGATGTAAATGATAATACAGTAACAGTTTATTTAAAGAGAATACGTGAGAAAATTGGAACAGATATTATTATAACAATAAAAGGTGTTGGATATCGAATAGATAAAATAGAGGGTGAATAAAAATGAGCAACAAAACTATATATTTAAAATGCATATTTGTAAGTTTGATTGCAGTTTTGATTTTTAATGTTTTTAATGCTTTTTTATATAAGTATGAATATAGAACATATACTACTAATTTTAATATGAAATTAAATGAGTTAATAGCTAGTATAAATGAAAATTATCCAGGGCTAGATAAAAATGAAATAGTAAAAATTTTAAACTCTAACAATAAATATGAGAATAATATTTTAAGAGAATATGGTATTGATGTAGATAATGACGCTTTTATACTAAAAAATGATCAAGAGTTTAATAAGTTTATAAAAATGAATATTGCCTTAATAACAACTTTAGGAATAATTTTGATTTCAATTTTTATTATATATAATTATCAAAAAGACAAAAAACTTAAAGAAATACAAAATTATTTAGAAGAGATCAATAAAAAGAATTATAAATTAGATATAGAAGATAATAGAGAAGGCGAGCTTTCTATACTAAAAAATGAAGTATATAAGACGACTGTGTTTTTGAAAGAGCAAGCTGAAAATTCTATGCAAGATAAAATTAATTTGAAAGACTCTATTTCTGACATATCACATCAATTAAAAACTCCACTCACATCTATTTCTATTTTACTTGATAATATAATAGAAAATCCTGACATGGATATGGCCACTAGAAGTGAGTTTATAAAAGATATTAGAAGAGAAATAATCAATATTAATTTTTTAGTTCAAGCACTATTAAAACTTTCAAAATTTGATGCAAATGCAATTGAATTTACAAATAAAGAAGTAAATATTAAAAAGATGCTTGAAACTTCTATAAAAAATATCTTGCCACTTTGCGATTTGAAGAAAGTAGAATTTGAATTAATTGGTGATAGCACGGACAAGCTAGTTTGCGACGAGAAATGGCAGATTGAAGCAATTACAAATATATTAAAAAACTCTGTTGAATATTCAAATGTAGGAGATACTATATATATTAAGTTTAAAGAAAATAAATTATACACACAAATTGACATAAAAGATAGTGGTAAAGGCATTGATAAAGAGGACCTACCACATATTTTTGATAGGTTTTATAAAGGCAAGAATTCTTCAAAGAACAGTATTGGTATAGGTTTGGCACTTAGTAAGACAATTATTGAAAAGAATGGAGGAAGAATATTAGTAGAATCAAAATTAGATGGAGGTACTACGTTTGTCATAAGATATTTTTAATAAAACCTTAATAATTTTTATACTTACAAATATTTACAAAATGCGACAATGGTGATATAATAATTGATTAGATGACTAATAATAGAAGGAGATTTTTAATGGAAAAGATAAAGAAGTCAAAAAAGAAAATTATTATTGCTATTATAGTAATTTTAATTTTAGTTTTTGTAATTTCAAGTTTCTTTAAGAAAGAAGAGGTTACAGAGCCAGAATTTGATACAGTAGCAATAGAGAAACAAACACTAGAAACTACTATAAGTAGTACAGGAAAAATTACAACAGAAAATTCTAAGAATGTGACAAGTCAACTAATGAATCATAAAATTACAGGAGTTAATGTAAAAGTAGGAGATACAGTAAATGTAGGAGATGTGCTTTGTACTTTCGATACAGCAGACTTAGCTAAAACTGTAAGCGATTTACAGGCAACAGTTAATGCTACAAATGTAGGAAGCCATGAGACTTTGTTAGCAACAGAAAGAGCTGTTCAAGATGCTGAAAGAAGTAGAAATTCTACTTTAGATGGTTTAAAACAACAAGCTGATTTAGCAAAACAAGAATATGATAATCATAATATACCTTTAATGAATAATAAAGTAGAGTTGCAAGCACAAGAAGCTAAACTTAATGAAATTAACACAAAAATACCATCTTTAACTTCCGCATTAAAGAATTTAGAAAATGAAAAAAATGTAGCACAAGTAAAAGTAACAGAACAAACTACAAATTATAATAATTTGCAAACTCAAATTAGCGGAATAGATCAAAATGATCCAACTCAACTAGGAGTGCTTGCAGAATTAAACAATAAATTAGTAGGAGCATTGGCAGAAAAAGTTAAAGCAGAGACTGAATTAAAAGTTAAAGATGATGCCTATAATGCTGCTAATAAGGATTTAAGTGATGCAAATGCTACTATTGCTAGCTTAAATAAAACAATGCCAGAGTTAAGACAAAAAATAGCAATAAGTGAACCAGTTGTAAATAGGCTGAAATCTGCATATGACCAAGCACAAAAAGCTTATGATGATACATCAGCTACTTTAAATAATCAAGTGGCAAATGCACAAGGACAACTTGAAAGTGCAAGAGCACAAACAAGTGTAAGCACCTTAACAGTACAAGAGCAAATAACAGCATATCAAAAACAATTAGAAGATACTAACTTAAAATCAACAGTAGCAGGTACTGTAACAGCAGTAACAGCTAAGGCTGGGGACTATTATACAGGTGGAAGTTTAGTTACAATTGAAGGTGCAGAAAGTTTTATTGTAGAGTCAGAAATTGATGAATATGATATTGCAGATGTTAAAGTAGGAATGGAAGTTTCTATTAAGACTGATGCAACAAGAGACGAGCTTTTATCAGGTGAAGTAATTTCAGTAGCACCAGCAGCTACAAGTAGTGTTGCCTCTTCTCAAATGGCAACAGTTGGAATGTCTTCAGCAGGCACATCAGGAAGTGCAACTTATACAGTTAAAGTTGCTATAAATACTCCAAACGATAGATTACGTTTAGGAATGAACTCTAAAATTAGTATTATAACAAAGAAGAGTGAAAATGTATTAACAGTTCCTTATGATGCAGTTACAACAAAAGAAGATGGAACAAAGATAGTAACATTAATAAAAGATGATAATAGTGAAGAAGAAATCTCAGTAAATGTAGGATTAGAAAGCGGATACTATACAGAAATTTCTAGTGATAAATTAAAAGAAGGTTTAAAGGTTAAAATTCCAAAAGTATCAGGTGGTGGAATAGACGAGTTGTTAAATTCAATGGGCGCAACAGCTGGAATGTAAATATAAGGAGTACTAAATGGCAGAAACAATAATTAAATTAGAAAATATTGTAAAAAAGTTCTACATTGGAAAGCCAAACGAATTAGAGATTTTGCATAAAATTTCACTAGAAGTAAAAAAAGGTGAATTTGTATCAATAGTTGGTCCTTCTGGTTCTGGAAAATCTACGCTTATGAATTTGATAGGTATTTTAGATAGACCAACAGAAGGTACTTATGTATTAGATGGAATAGATGTATCAAAAGCTGCTGATAAAGAATTATCAGCAATAAGAAATAAAAAAATTGGGTTTGTATTTCAAACATATAATCTTATTTCAAGAACAAATGCACTTAAAAATGTTGAACTTCCAATGCTATATGCTGGAATTGGAAAATCGGAGAGAGTTAAAAAGGCAAAAGAACTTTTAGAACTAGTTGAAATGGGAGATAGAGCAAAGCACTTGCCAGAAGAGCTTTCTGGTGGTCAAAAACAAAGAGTCGCTATTGCAAGGGCAATGGCAAATGATCCAGCAATCCTTTTAGCTGATGAACCAACAGGTGCGTTAGATTCTAAGACTGGTCGTTTAGTTATGGATTTATTTCATAAACTAAATAAAGAAAAAGGAATTACAATTGTACTTATAACTCACTCTAATGAATTAGCATCTGAAACTGGTAGAATTATTACAATAAGAGACGGAAATATATTATCAGAGTCAAAAGGAGGTAAGGCATAATGGTTATGTTATGGGAAAATATAAAACTTGCTTTTACTTCACTTTTAGCTAATAAGATGAGAGCATTACTTACAATGCTTGGTATTATAATTGGTATTGCTTCAGTTATAGCAATTATGACTGTAGGTGATTCTTTAATAAATTACATTTCTGAAGAAATGAATTCAATGGGTGCAAATAATATTATGGTTTCTATCCAACCTAGAACAGATGAAGACAATATGTTTTCTACTATGATGGGTGGAGCAATGATGATGGATCCAATTAGTGACCAAGATAAAATAACACCAGAGATGTTAGAAAAGTTAGCAGAACAATACAAAGATGAGATAAAAGCAATAACTGTTGTGGATGAAAATGGTTCAGGTCAGATTACGAAAGGTACTGATTATGCAAATGTTTACGTAGCAGGAATTAATATTGGATATTTTGTATCTACTGATGTAGAGTTTGTTGCAGGTGGAGTTTTTTCAGAGAGAGATCTAGAAGAGGGAAGACCTGTTGCAATAGTTTCTAGCATTGTAGTTGAAAACTTATTTGGTGGAGATAATGAAAAGGCTTTAGGAAGTACAATAGAAGTAGATACTAATGGCAAATTTGCAGAATACACAATTGTTGGTGTATATGATTATGTAGTTCAAAATATGGCTGATATGATGCAAGCACGTAAAGATATATCTACAAATATGTACATTCCATATAGAGCTTCAATAAATCAAACACATAATGATAATTTTACGAACTTCTATGTTGTAGCAAACAATGGCGTAGATTCTGATATTTTAGCAAAGCAAATAGATAGATTTTTTGAAGGATATTATAGAAATAATGAAGACTATCAAGTAGGTGCATTTAATATGCAAACAATGGTTGAAATGGTAGGAAGTATGGTTGGAATGGTAACAACTGCTATTTCTATTGTTGCTGGAATTGCATTACTTGTTGGTGGTATTGGAGTTATGAATATAATGCTTGTATCAATAACAGAGAGAACTCGAGAAATTGGTACAAGAAAGGCATTAGGTGCAACAAATGGTTCTATACGAATACAATTTATAGTGGAAGCTATGATAATTTGTTTAATAGGTGGTATTATTGGTTTAATACTTGGTATATTAGGTGGACAGTTTGCAGCTAATTTACTTGGATATCCAGCAGTACCTTCAATATCAGGTATTGTAACTTCACTTATATTCTCAATGATAATAGGAGTGTTTTTCGGATATTACCCAGCTAATAAAGCTGCTAAAATGAATCCAATTGATGCACTAAGATATGAATAAAATTTTAAAAGAGTAATTTTTCAAAAAAAATTACTCTTTTTTGAAACCAAAACCCTTTCTAATTTGTATTTATAGTAGGAGGACAAAAGCCAATGGAAATAGTAGATGTAATTAATAAGTATTCTGATATGGTTTATAGAATAGCGCTAACCAGAACAGGAACAGTAGAAAATGCAGAAGACATTTTTCAAGAAGTATTTTTAAAATATAGTGAGAAAGAGCCTCAGTTTGAAAACGAAGAACACAGGAAGGCATGGCTTATTAAAGTTACAATAAATCTGACTAAGAATTTTCATAATTTGGCTTGGAATAGAAGAGTCGTAAATTTAGACGAAGCAATTAGTTTTACAAATGAAGCAGATGGGGAAGTATATTCTGCTGTTTGTGAGCTTCCTCAAAACTATAAAACAGTTATATACTTAATGTATTATGAAGGATATAAAATAAAAGAAATAGCAAATTTTATGAAAACAAGTGAAGGGACTATAAAAACTTGGCTTTATCGTGCACGTGAAGCCTTGAAAGAAAAATTAGAGGGAGGTTTTGAAAATGAATAATCAAGATAAGTATAAAAAAGCAATTGACGAAATTCATGCAAGTGAAGACCTTAAACAAAGAACGATTGAAAAAATAAGAGCAAAGAAAAGAAATAAAATATCATATTTAAAAATTTTATCAGTTTGTGCTGTATTTATGCTAGTAGTAGCTGGTAGTAAAGTTTATTTAGACAATTCTCATTTGATGTCAGTAAAATGTCCTGATAATTCTAAAAGCCCAGCTACAGCAGAAAAGACTAACTTAGTTGCTTTAAATAAAGAGTTACCTAGGTTTGAAAGCTTAGAACAATTAAAGGAAGTAATCAAAGAGGTTAGTGGCATTTCAAGGGAAAACAAGTATAATGGTGATGAATTAGCTGTAGAGGAAAGTGCTACACTAACAGATTCTGTTATGAATGATTTAGCAAACACTAAGGGTGAACAAAAAGAATCAGCTTCAGATCATTCTACTACCAATGTTCAAGTAGAAAATGTAGACGAAGCAGATATTGTAAAAACAGATGGTGAATATATTTACTATGTAACTCAAGGACTTACTTATATAATTAATGCTGATGCACTAGAGATAGTTAACCAGATATCATTAAAGAGCGATAAAGAAAGATTTTCTGCAAATGAGATATATGTAAATAATGATAGATTAGTAGTAATTGGAAATTATACTAGATATCAGGAGATAGAAAACGAAGATGGTAAGAGAAGATATGAAAATTACATTTCTACTGAATGTAAGGCTCAAGCCATAGTTTATGATATATCTGATAAAGCAGATGTTAAAGAGATAAGGACAGTAAGACTTGATGGATATTATAAAAATTCTAGAATGATTGGAGATAATGTTTATCTAATTAGTGCAAAAACATCATACTATTTTGATGGAATAAAAGAGGACGAAATTTTACCTAGAGTGTATGATACAGGTATTGGTGAGATGCAAATTAAAGCTACTGATATAGCATATTTCCCAGGTACTGAAAGTTCAAGTTTTATGACAGTTGCAGGCTTTGATATTAATAATGAAGAAAGTGTATGTACAGAAACATTTTATGGAGCAAGTGACGAAGTATATGCAAGTACAGAACATCTATATTTAACACAAATAGAAGATACTTATGGAAATACTTGGAAAGAAAATACTACAAAAAATACAATATATAAATTCAAATTAGATGGAAATAAAATTGAATTACTTTGTAAAGGTGAAGTAAAAGGAAACTTAAATAATCAATTTTCAATGGATGAATATGAAGGTAATCTAAGAATTGCAACTACTTCAGGTTATGACGAAAAAGCTGTTAATCAATTATTTATACTTGACGAAAACTTACAAGAAATTGGTAGAATAGACAATATGGCAAAAGGAGAAAGAATTTACTCAGTAAGGTTTATTGGAAAAGTTGGATATATAGTAACTTTTGAACAAGTTGATCCATTGTTTGTAATTGATTTATCAAATCCAAGAAATCCTGAGATAAAAGGTGAACTTAAAATACCAGGATATAGTAGCTATTTACATCCTTATGATGAGACACATATTATTGGAATTGGTTATAATACAAAATCAAATGGCTATGGTGGAATAACAACTTCTAATATGAAAATGTCTATGTTTGATGTTTCAGATTTAAGTAATCCAATTGAAATGTTCCACGTAGATATTGGAGGAACCTCTGCTTATTCAGATATATTATATAATCATAAAGCATTATTTGAGCATAAAGGAAAAGATTTAATAGGTTTCCCTGTGACTCTAAGAGAGTATAGGGCAAAAGACGATAAAGATGCCTTTGTACTATTTCATATAGATTTAGAAAAAGGTTTTGAAAGATACGGAGAAATATCAAAAGAAATTGATTATAGAACAAATATAGATAGAGCAATTTATATAGGAGATACACTATACACTTTGGCAGATTATGAAATTAGAAGCTATAAGCTAGAAAACTTAGAAGAACTTAAGACTTTGAAAATTGAAGAAGATACTACTGGTAGATATACAGAAACAAAAGGTATAATGCCATTAGTGGATTATGCGGAGCCAATGAATAGCGAAGTTTCAGAACAGGATACAGCAAGTTCATCTTCAACAAGTACAACAGGAACGGCTAATTATGATTTAATAGAAGAATAATATATAACACAAATTAACATAATCTCATAAAATATATTATATTGATATATGGAAGGAGGTTATGTTATTTTGGATTTAAAAGGAAAGAATATTGGCTTTGTATTTACAGGCTCCTTTTGTACTTTTAGGAAGACTATAGAACAAATGAAAAAGATAGTTGAGCTTGGCGCAAATGTATTTCCAGTTATGTCATATAATAGTTACAACTTAGATACTAAATTCCGGCAAGGCAGAAGATTTTATAAACGAAATTGAAGAGATTACTGGAAATAAGATTATAAGAACAATCCCAGAAGCTGAGCCAATAGGCCCAAAGAAAATGTTTGATATTTTAATTATTGCGCCTTGTAGTCGGAAATACTATTGCAAAACTTGCGCATGATATTATAGATACTCCTGCAACGATGGCAACAAAATCACATCTTAGAAATGAAAGACCGGTAGTTATTGCTGTGTCTACTAATAATGCTTTATCTGGTGCTGCTGAAAATATAGGTAGATTACTTGACAGACAGCATTATTATTTTGTTCCATTTAAGCAAGATAATCCTATTACCAAACCACGTTCAATGGTATTTGATCCTACTTACATTATAAAAACTTTAGAGTATGCATTAGATAGAGAGCAAATTCAGCCAATAATTTTATGAATATAATTTGTACTGTGCGGTCAAAAAACTGTACTTTTGGATTACTATTTGATATAATACCATTTGGTGAGGCAGAAATGAAAATAGAACATAAATGTTATATAGGTCTTAACAATATAGATAGAAATAATAAAGTAAATATTAAGTCTTTTATGACTTTTTTAGAAGATGCAGGAGGTATTCATTCTGATTTAGTAGGATATGGAGCTTATGACATAGAAAAAACAATGCTTAATTGGATGATTATATCTTGGAAGATAAAGTTCTTTAAGAAGCCAGCATATAATGAGTATATCAAAGTAGTTACTTGGTCAAAAGATATACAAAGGTTATATGCTTATCGTGACTTTGAAGTATATAATGAACAAGAAGAACTAATTGCAATTGCTTCTTCAAAATGGGTTTTAGTTAATTTGGAGACAAAGTCAATTGTTACTCCTGACGAGAATTTAAGAAAAGCTTATCAAAGCGAAGATGCTTCTACAATGGATATTAAGGAACTTGGAAAGTTAAAAGAGCCAGAATCATATATTTCACAAGTAGAGATTGTTCCTACAAGGGCAATGATAGATGTTAATAATCACGTGCACAATATTCAGTACTTAGATTTTGCTTATAGCGCACTTCCTGATGAGGTTTATTATTCTGATTTTAGTGAAGTACAAATAATGTATAAAAAAGAGATAAAACTTGGTGAAAAGGTTAAGGCAATGTATGCGTTTGTAGAAGAGGATGGAACACATACCGTTGCAATTAAGAGTGAAGATGAGAGTGTTTTGCATGCTATAATTAAATTAAAATAGTATTGACTAAGTAAAAACTTCTTGATATAATACAAACAGAGTTTCGTAATTATATTAAGGAGTTTTTTGTATGGAAAGACAGATTTTGCATGTAGATGTTAATAATGCCTTTTTATCTTGGTCTGCTATAGATATGTTGGAAAATGGTTCTGAAATAGATATTCGAACTATTCCTGCTATTATTGGAGGGGATGAGTCAAAACGTAGTGGCATTGTCCTTGCCAAAAGTCCAATAGCTAAAAGTTTTGGAATCGTTACTGGTGAACCTATTTATTTTGCAAAAAAGAAATGTCCGGGACTACAAGTATTTCGTGGAGATTTTGAGATTTATCATAATTATTCTAATAAATTATATAATTTGTTATTGGAATATACAGATGTAATTGAAAGGTTTAGTATTGATGAATGCTTCCTTGATATGACTGGATTTTTAAGGGGAAGAGATTTAAAAGAAGTTGCCTGTGAAATAAATAAAAGAGTAAAAGAAGAGCTTCATTTTACTGTAAATGTAGGAGTTGCTCATAATAAATTATTAGCAAAAATGGCTTCTGATTTTGAAAAACCAGACAAAGTACATACTCTTTTCGAAAATGAATTAGAAACTAAGATGTGGACTCTTCAGACCTCTGAGCTATTTATGCTAGGGCGAAAGACTGTGCCTAAGCTTTTGAATATGCAAATAAGAACTATTGGAGATATTGCTAAAACTGACAAAATGGTGTTGGCTAAAAAGTTTGGTAAGCATGGGCAAATGATGTGGGAATATGCAAATGGAATAGATAATTCTCCTGTTAATAATAAAGTTGAACTACCTAAGAGTATTGGAAATTCTGTTACTTTGCCGAGTGACTTAAAAAGTATCGCTGAAATACATCCAGTCGTTGTTGCCTTAGCAGAGAAGGTAGGATATAGACTTAGAAAATATAAATTAGTTGCAAAAGTAGTAAATGTGCAACTTCGCACAAAAGACTTTGTGGATTATTCGCATCAAAAACATTTACCTTTTGCAACTTCAAGCACTAAGGAAATTTTAAAACTTGCAAATGAGATATTAGATATAATGTACAAAAATGAGTCGATTAGATTAGTAGGATTAAGAGTAGATGACTTAGAAAGTGAAGATGAAGTTCAACTATCAATGTTTTCTTCAGGAAATTCTAAACAAAGTAATTTAGATAAAACCTTGGACGAAATAACTAATAGATTTGGAGTTACTAGTATTACTAGAGCTAGCAGATTAAATATAAAGTTAAATAATAAGAAAGAAAAAAACGAAGTATAACCGTATAAAGTACTTTTATTTTTCAAAAATTAGTGGTATGATATTACTGTTATAATGTTACTAAATTTTGAAAGGATAGGGGATATGGTACATTCAGAAGACAATCCAGACTTTTTAAATGACTTTTTGGATTATTCTGCAACGATTTTAAATAAGTCTAGTAATAGTATCAAAGAATATAATTATGATATTGCTCATTTTTTGAAATTCATAAAATATAAGTTTGGTATGGCTAAAATACAAGAAGAAAAAGATGTAAAAACTATTATAATTAAGGATATGAAAATAACTACAGTAAAGAGGATTAAATTAGAAGATATACATGCTTTTTTAGCATACTTAAAAAGTAATTACAGAAGTAAACCTGCAACACTTGCAAGAAAAGTATCTTCTATTAGAATTTTCTTTAATTATTTATGCAATAAATCGAAGAAAATTCCAAATAATCCTGCAATAGATTTAGAAACACCTAAACTAGACAGACGCCTTCCAAAATATTTGACTTTAGAAGATAGCAAAAAACTATTGGATATGGCAGAAAAATCTGTTCCTACAGCAAGAAGCCATGACAATTCCGAAAGAAATTTTGCTATGATTACTTTATTTTTAAATTGTGGTATGCGTTTATCAGAACTTGTTAATATAGATATTAAAGATATAGATTTTTATGATAACAAGCTTAATGTTATAGGTAAAGGAAATAAAGAACGTACTATTTATTTAAATAATGCTTGTGTAAATGCTTTGAAAAGGTATTTAACAGTTAGACCTAAAGATAGCGTAAAAGACAATTCACGAGATGCTTTGTTTTTAAGTGAACAGAAAAAGAGAATAAGCAATAGAACTGTGCAACATGTTGTAAAAGAGGAACTTAGATATGCTGGACTAGATCCAAAGAAATACTCTGTACATAAATTGAGACATACAGCAGCAACTCTTATGTATCAATATGGACAAGTTGATATTAGAGCTTTACAAGTATTGCTTGGACATGAAAGTATTGCAACTACAGAGATTTATACACATGTTAGTAATGAGCAAGTTCGTAATGCTGTTGAAAATAACCCATTAGCTAATAGAAGATAAGGGAGGGAAAATGGGAAAAATTTTATATAAGATAGTAGAATTAATAGCTGAAATTCATAATTATTTATTAACTTTAAATGATGATTATGAATTCTATTTTACTGATAAAGAATTGCATTTTATTATAATTGGACTATTAGGAATGGCAATGGTTTTAGTTATATATCCTATTTTCAGGTATTTAATAGATAATAGGCGTTATCTTACTTTAACTTGGATATATGTATTTACTATAATTATTGTAATTACTTTTGCAATTGAGATAGGGCAGAAAGTTACAAACACTGGTAATATGGATTTTGGAGATATAGTGTTTGGAGTAGTTGGTTTTATGGCAATGTATTTAGTTTTTGCTATTATAGTAGGTATATATAGATTACTGATACATTTCCTCTCTAGAAATAAAACTTCTGAAGATGTAAAATCAATAGAAGATGAAAATAAATAAAAGCAAGAATGCCTGTGTGTAGAAATACACACAGGCATTCTTGTCTCTGCCAAGTGGCAAAGAAGGAATGTTTTACATGTTTCGCATCATCCACAACTCGTTGGGGTCAGAAACTCTGACTGCCAAGGGCGACCAGGCATATCGATAGCCATACATGGTATATTTTGCACGGCTAAGCGCATGATGGCACTCAAGTGGCGTTTTCACAGTTTCAACATTTTCGCCGAATGCAAAATTGTTTTTTTGGAAACGATTATAGGCATAGCGATAGGCTTGTCTTTGCTTGGCATCAATATTGGTCATGAAAAGGGCATTTTGGGTATCCCAGGGACCTGATGGGAAGAGTTTTTCTTTCAGAGCACGGATATCGACATTGACCATAATGGGCTTCAGATGCCGTGCCTTGAAATCGGACTTCTCGCTTGAAGAATCGCCCTTGTCACCAGACAGCATATCTGTGAATTCTTTGAGCATAAGCTTGTGGTCATACTCAATTAATTCCATAAAATATGCTATGGCATCAAGATTGATAGCGCCATCAGGAAGCTGTCTCAGATACGCATTGTAGCAGTAATAGAGCCAGCCGGCGTTCCAACCGATGTTTTGCTCACTATTGATAATAGAAGCAAAAAACTTTTTGCGAAGCTCAAAGGCGTCGAATTTAGTGCCAGCCTCCTTAAGCTTTGCACAGAATTCCTCGAACTTGGGAAGGTCGTAGGGCATCAGGCACTGCCCATTGATAAACAGTGCGAAGATGTGTGCATACTTGGCCATTTCCAGCTTGGTCATAGTATGGCTGGAGGTGTAGGTTTTGGCAGCTACCAGATCAACCACATAATCCAAATTGCTGAAGTACAGATCAAAGTATCCCCAGCGGTTAAGCAGGTTTAGGTGGCTGTGAGGCTTGATGCCAGAGGTAGGCTTTTTGGCTTTGTGTTCTTCTGGAATAATCCCCCAAAACTTGCACAGCTCTTTATACACGTCACGCTGTTCAGTTGCCATTTTGGCGAAGGCCTTTTCCATATTACCGATACGAAACTTCTTGATTTGCATAACCGGGATATTGGAGACCTTGACGATTGACCAGAAGAGCTGACAAACACGATTGACATAGATCTTGTCCGTGTAGTTGTCGGCGTCCTCAGCCAAGAGCGTGGGGTTGTTTTCCAGCTGCGCAGCACGGCTTACTACTGAAGCTATACCGGGCTGGCAGAAGGGTGGTGCGGAGAGAACATTGCTCGGCGGCCGGGATTCTCCCGGTTTGCTGAGCAGCATAGGCTTTTTGCCTAGCTTGTTACTCATATCTTTCCTCATTCCTTTCAACTGTTTTTGGTTGAATTAACAACCTTGAGACTATATTATATCACACTTTTGCGCATTTGGCAAAAGGTTACATAAAATTAAAATTTAAAAAAGGTATTGACTTGGAGTTAACTCTAAGGTATATATTAATTATGAAATAAAATAATAGTAGGTGATAGAATGACAATTGCAGAAGTATGTAAAAAGTATGATATAACAGCTGATACAGTGAGATATTATGAGAAGATAGGACTAATACCAGATGTGCCAAGAACTAAAAGCGGAATTAGAGATTTCGATGAGACTTCTTGTAGATGGATAGAATTTATAAAATGTATGAGAAATGCAGGAATGGAAATTGAAATATTATTAGAATATGTAAAACTATTTAAAAAAGGAAAATCTACGGTTCAAGAAAGAAAAAGCCTTTTAGAAGAACAAAAACAAAAATTAGTAGAAAAGCAGAAAAATATTAATGCTACGATTGAAAGATTAGATTATAAATTAGAATTATATAATGAAATTATTTTAGGCAAAAGAAAAGATTTTACTGAAACTATATAAAAGGTATTGACTTGGAGTTAACTCCAAATGATATATATTAGTAAAAAGGAGGAATTGTTTTTATGGAAAAATCAAAAGTCTATTTCACTAAGGAGATAACTCCTGAAAGTATCGTAAAAATGTACGAAACTTTGGGTGTAACCTTAAATGGAAAAGTCGCTGTAAAGTTACATTCTGGTGAAAAAGGAAATCAAAATTACATTAGACCAGAGATGGTAAAAGCAATAGTAGAGAAAGTAAATGGAACAGTTGTTGAGTGTAATACTGCGTATGAAGGCGAAAGAGATACTACAGAAAAACACATTAAACTACTTGCAGAACATGGATGGTCAAAATATTTTAACGCAGATATTATGGATGGCGAAGGAAATGATATGGTTTTAGAAATTCCAAATGGTAAAGTTATTAAGAAAAACTATGTTGGTAAAAATCTTGCAAATTATGATTCAATGCTTGTATTATCACATTTTAAAGGACATCCAATGGGTGGATATGGTGGAGCTTTAAAACAATTATCAATTGGTATAGCATCTGGAGTAGGGAAGAGATATATACATTGTGTAGGAAAAGAAAATGGAACTTTTGAGGATATGTTCCAAGTAGACCAATTAAAATTCTTAGAGTCAATGGCTGATAGTGCTTCTTCAGTAGTAAATTATTTTAAGACTAAAAATGCACCAGTAGTATATATAAATGTTATGTGTAATATGAGTGTAGATTGTGATTGTTGTGCAGTTGCAGAAGATCCTTGTATGAAAGATATTGGAATATTAGCTTCTCTTGATCCAATTGCAATTGATGAAGCTTGTATTGATTTAGTTAAAAATTCAAGCGATGAAGGAAGAGATCATTTATTAGAAAGAATTAACTCAAGACAAGGAACACATATAATAGATGCAGCGGCTGAACTTGGCTTTGGAACTAAAGAATATGAGTTAATTAATGTTGATTAAAAATAGGAGGAAGTTATTATGTTAGAGAGAGTAAAAGAAAATAAGAAAGAAAATCGTTTGGCAGGTATTTTATCAAATACAAAATCAAAATACATTGTAGGAACTGTTCTATTAAGTGGAATTGGTGTTGCACTACCAAGAATATTCCATATTTTAGCTGGAAGTAGCGCAGGTGCAATGTTTTTACCAATGCACATAGCAGTTCTAATTGCAGCTTTAACTTTTGGCGCAATTTCAGCAAGCATAGTTGCAGGAAGTTCTGTTATGCTTAATTATCTATTAACAGGTATGCCAGCGCTTGCAAGACTTCCATATATGTTAATAGAACTTGTTATTTATGCAGTTTTATTAAGTCTATTTAATAAAAAGTTTAATTCTTATGTATCATTAATTGCAACGATTATTTTAGGTAGAGTATTATATGCTGGCATATTATTTGCAGCAATCAATGTTTTTGGTTTCCAAACTTATGGAATATCTGTAATAGAAAGCATTAAAGTAGGACTACCTGGAATTATTATTCAATTAGCTTCAGTGCCTTTTATTGCTAAAGCTATAAAGAAAGGTATTAAATTAGATGTCTAAACTAGAAGAAATCAAGAAAATTTTACATGAAAAGAATGCTTCTTTAGTAGTGGCTTATGGGAATGGTGATATAAAAGAATATTATCAAAATAGAATAAAAGACATTAAGGACATTTTACACGAAAATGAAAATGCTCTTAAAGGAGCAATTATAGCAGATAAAGTTATAGGCAAAGTTGCAAGCAGTGTTTTAACAGTTGCAGGAGTAAAAGAAATTTACACTGATATTTTAAGCAAGTATGCTATTCCTGTATTAGAAGAAAATCATATAAAATATGAGTATGAAACTTTAGTTCCTTTTGTTCAGAACAATGACAAAACAGGTATGTGCCCAATGGAAAATAAATTTAAAGACGAAAATGATATTCATATGATTTATAATGAAATGATTAAGAACGGCTAGAGTTCTTTTGTTGCAAATTTACATAATCTGTGGCATAATATAAATATTCATAGCAAAATTTTATTTTAAGGAGCGATTATCATGCGCGGACTGGAGAAGATGGCTGTTGTAGGAGCAGTGGCAACCGTTGCAGCACTTGTTTGCAGATAACTTTGTGACAGATTATGTAGAGGCTTGGGGTCAATACTACCTAATCATAACCTTAATTATCATCCCTTGTGTTGACAAATCAATCGAAAACTGATTTCGGTTTGCCCGTCTAAGCAATTAATATTGCGAAGGCGGGCAGGCCTTTTTTATTTTAGTTCTACTAATTGAAAATTCATAAAAAATATGATATTTTAATAAGTAATCTAATTAAAATAATTATAAGATTAAAGGAGAACAAAACTATGGAATTAATGCAAGTAGGAGAGAGAACATATTATATCAAAAATCCTACTAATATTGGAATTTATAAGATAGACGAAGAAAATGTTTATTTAATTGATAGTGGAAATGATAAAGATGCTGGTAAGAAGATTTTGAAAATAGTAGAAGAGCAGGGTTGGGAAGTAAAAGGCATAATTAATACTCACTCAAATGCAGACCATATAGGCGGAAATAAAGTAATTCAAGATAGGGCTGGCTGTAATATATATGCTTATAATATTGAGAAAACTTTTACTGAAAATCCTATATTAGAGTCTTCATTTTTGTATGGTGGATATCCGTTTAAAGATTTAAGAAACAAATTTTTGCTCGCTAAAGAATCAGCTGTCACGGAAATAGAAAATAACCTTCCAGAAGGATTAGAGTATTTTACTTTAAAAGGTCATTTTTTTGATATGATAGGTATAAAAACTAGTGACAATGTATATTTTTTAGCAGATTCTTTATTTAGTGAAGAGACAATTAGTAAGTATCATTTATTTTTTATATATGATGTAAAGGAATACCTAAATACTTTAGATTATTTAAGTAGTTTAAATGCGAGTTTGTTTATTCCATCACATTGTGAAGCAACAAATAATATAAAAAGTTTGATTGATACAAACAGAAATAAAATACAAGAATTATTTGGTGGTGATAAATTAACTATGTTACAAATGAATTCTTATGGAATGATTGCAGAATATAGACATCACCAAAAATTGCTAGCATTACAAAAATCAATGAGAGAAAAAGGATTATCTTTTGAAGAACTTGATGATAAAACCTTAGTAGAATTATCCGATATTGAAGGTGCTTATGTTTCTTGCAAAGATGATGCTGTAGGAAGAAAATCAATTTTTGACAGAATTAAAGATAAAATAAGAGGAAAATCAGTCGAAAGAGAAGAAGAGTATGGAAGAGATAATTTATAAGGATGGATATTTATATAAAGATGTATATACTATAATTCAAATGATGGGCGAAGAATTAAAAGAAAAAATTAATCCTCAATTTATAAGTTTTTTAGAAGAAAATCAGGATAAAGAATATATTTCACAAATTGATAGCTCAAAGCCTCTTAAAGAGCAAGCTTTGAGAAAGGAAGTAAGACTTTTGCTGTCTATTATATATATACAGTATTTTTGTAATAAGGAAAAGAAAATAGAATTATTGGAGCATGACAAAAGATTATTAGAGGAGTATAATGCAAATGTTAATACGATTTTTAAAACCGAAGAAACTGTAACTTCAAAAAATGAAATTGAAGAAAAAAGCTTGGTAGTAGGTAGTAATGAGAGTTTTATTTCAAGGATTATAAATAAGATTAAAAAATTTTTAAATTTATAGAAAGATGTATTATAATTTTAATTATGGATAACAGAGAAAAATTTGAAGAACTAATTAAATATATAGAAAGCCATTTAACTGAGAAAATTGATTATAATAAACTTGCAAAAATATTGACTATTTCTGAACAATCTATGCAAAGGATTTTTATTTTCATTACTGATATGTCTATAGCAGAATATATTAGAAAGAGAAGACTAAGCAGAGCTTATGAGGAATTAAAAAATTCAGATATAAAAATAATTGATTTGGCTATCAAATACCAATATGAATCAGAAACATCTTTTTCTAGAAGTTTTAAAAACATGTTTGGAATGAATCCTAAAGAATGTAGGAAAAGCAATGTTGAATTCATACAGTTTCCAGTTTTTCAATTTAAACAGATTGATAAACCTTTTCAATATTCATACAAGGTTGAAGAAATTGACGAAATAGAAATATATGGATATAAGACATCACATTCAAAAACAAAGGAAGATTTCTTATATAAAATCAGAGAATTATATCAAGGCTTGAAAGATAAAGGACTTTTTGAAAAGATTGTAGAAGCTGGAATGTATGGAATTACGTTTAGACAATCTGACAACACAGAGAGATACTATGTTGGATGCAAAGAAAAATTCGAGGATTCTAAGCCAGTTAAAATTATGGCTGGAAAATATGCTATATTCGATTGCAAGGGCGCTAATCAATCAGACATTGCACCATTAATAGCAAATGTTTACTCGCAATTTGCTTTATCTACAAATTTTGATATAGACATGGATTATAGCTTCGAGTATTATGAAAAAAATGACAATTGTTATGTGTATATACATATAAGGAACTAACAATTCTCGTATGAGTTTTGTTGGTTTTTATTTTTTTATCTGTGATATAATTTTTTAAATTATTATTATGGAGGTTCATTATGTTTGAAGTAAAGCTATTAGATGAGCATAATCCTGAAGGCACTTTAAAGCTTTTAAACTCACACAAAAGAAATCTTCCTATATTGCTATCACAATATAAAAATATAATAAAAACTTATTTAGCAATTTTAGGTATGAGAGATTTAATATTAGCTGATGCCAATGAAGTAATACTACCTGAAATAGAAAACTTATTAAGAAGATATGATTATAATTGTGAATTTACAAACACGGGTATTTCGTCTAATGGCGCAGTAAAATTTTCTGTTAATGGGCAAAAAATAGAAATACAAAATGGTGAGAATTATTGTACAATATCTGCTGGTATATTGGAATGTGGACTAAGAGGATTATTTTTGTCGAAAAAAATTACTGATTTTTCAAATTTGGGCGATAAAGATAAAAGAGGTTTAACCCAATATGCTGAATTGCAAATAGATCCTAGAAATATTAAAGGTAGATGTTTTTTTAAATTTCCATTAAAATCTATATTTACTATGTCATCAATATCTGGTGGTGTAGAACTTTCTAAGGTCATTTTAGAATCTTATGAATGTTCTAAAAGTTCTACTAAAGATGTATGCATAAAACAAACCTTTTCTATAAATGAACATGCACCAACAATATATTATGATTTTGATACATTTAAATTCGAATGTTTGAAAGAAAAAAACTTAACTTCTGAAGAGTACCTGTCATATTTGCGTGATATTACATACAATATTAATGCTGTTCCTTTTAATGCTCAGAATAATGAATGTCACGAAGAACTGTTTAATTCTGGAAAATTGAGTCTTTATTATGGGTTATCTTACCGAGTTATTCAATCTGACAATAATTATCCAACTTGTTTAAGTACTGAATTGAGTAGTTCTGTAAAGAAAAACTTATTATCTGAATTAGCTCAAAATCTTAAAGAATATGGCAGGAAATATGGCAAACAGACACATCCTCTCTACTTTTTTATGTCAGGATGGAGAGGAGAATTAGCCCAAAATGTTCAATCATATCTTCAGAAGAGTTTAGATAATGAAATTAAAGCAGATATGCTCATAAGAACTAGCTAAGAGATGGATTTATTAGAAAATTAGCTAGCATAAAAAATTGCAAATTCACATAATCTCCAAATCAAATTTGAAGTGGAATAAAGGAAGAATAGAGGAGAGGGGGTAATTTTTGAATTATAGAAATTCATAAATTAGTATTTTAAAATTGTTTCTAATAAATATTTTTGAAAACAAATATTTAATTTTCATAAATAAAATAAAATTGCAAAATCAGATTTTAAATTTTTAATTTTGCAATTTTATTTGATCAATATTTCAAACCGAACATTTGTTGTTCGGTTTTTTATTATAACTTTTATAATGAATTTGCAATTTTTTATCTATCAATTGTTAAATTTTCATATCAAATTATATCTTTGTATAACATATTTACTGCATATATAAAAAGTCTCAAAATGTCTGAAAAAAACGATGCATGAGAATCGATTTTAAGACGTTTTCATTTTAAAGTCATATAGTTGTTGTATCATATTAAAGTCAAAAATTGCAAACGTCAAATTATATTAATCAATTATAAAAACGTCTTAAATTTGATTTTAAAGACCCATAAAATTATAGATATAGATAGTGATGCAGATAGATAATTGAATGACGTATATAAAAGTATAATACATATATGAGAATTTAATAATATAGATATAAGTCCGCAAAAGTGCTATAAATAAGGCGGAGTGGAGGCTACTTGAGTATATAATAGTATTACCTCTACTCTTTTGCACAAAACTTTGATACGGGGCTATTTTTTGTACCACCCTTTTGATTAAAGTCTGGTACATTTATAAATCCTTAAATAAATAGATTAAGTCTTGATTAGCATTTTTATGCTAATTTTTTTATGCCTCAAAAAGAAAGGATTTCAAAATGAATATAAAAAAATTAGAACATAAAATTCAAACAATTACTAATGATGAACATTTTAAGATTAGATTAGGACAAGAATATGATGCAGTTTCTATTGCATTTCAAACAATTATTGATAATATAGCCAAATTAAATGATGCTATTGGAAATGTTGAATATGTAAAGAAATATTATGCTGATTTATTTAATACAAGACATAAATATATGAATTTCATAACTAATTGTGAAGATATATCTTTTCTAATGGAAAAGAGAAGAAGGGAATTTATAATTCAATTTATTGATTTTATAGAAGAACTTTGCAGAAATGAAGAATTACTAGAAATCATGAAAGATGATTTCCCTAATCTAATTGAAGTGTTAGAAGCTATTAAAGAAGATAAAGAAAACCTAGTTGGAATATATGAAATTATAGATTATCTTGAAAAGTGGATTGATATAATTTCTTATGATGAACCAGATAATTATTTTATAGAACTACTTGATGAAGAATTTGAAGATTTTTATGAGTTATATTTTGGAAAGAAATAAAGTATAATGAAAGAACAAGAAGCAATAAATTATCTGGAAACACTTGAGAAAGGTCAATACATAACTATAAATATTCCAATATTAGGAGATGAGAATATTCCTGTAACTGCAATGTATATGGGAAAAGATAATAACAATAGATACAATTTCCTCGATACAGGTAAATTTATATTATCAAAGGAATTTATCGAAAGAGGAAAAGTTACAATAGACAAAGAGTTTGATGGCGAAAAAGCAATGGAAATTCATGCAAAAGTCAGACTCGAACAAGAAAAGAAAACTAAAAAAAATAGAGATGCAAGATAGAGCTAGTTGTTTATAAAACGATTAGCTCTTTTTTTGTTGGAAAGGAGCTGTAATGGAAAATAAAGTTACAGAGTTACTCTATCCACAAAAAGCTAGTAAAGAAATTTCTTTTATTTTCTATAATTATAAAAATATTAATAAACTAATTGAAAATAGAAGAGAATCGATAATGGACAAAATGAATGGAAGTACAAGAGCATGGCTTAAAGGAATAAATCAATCTTCTAATTCATTTGAAGATATTATTATTAGATTAGATGAAGATAGAGTAATAAATAGATACAAGCATTGGAATGAATTTCTATCTTCTTTCTTTAATATACTAAAGATTTACGAAAGACCTATATATTATAGATTTGTAGTATTAAAGTATTTTAAAAATTTAGAGAATGAAGATATAATGAAAATTTTAAATGTAAATAGAGAACAATTAAAAGCTATAAAAACAAAGGTTATATGGCTGACTTATCAATATGCTCTAAAAGATAAACTATTTGAAATTGGAGGTACTGAACAATGTCGCAGTGTAAAGTTATTTCAATAGTTAATCAAAAAGGAGGTGTTGGTAAAACAACAACAGCACTTAATTTAGGAGTTGCATTAGTAAATGAAAACAAAAAAGTTTTGCTTATTGATGCAGATCCACAAGGTAACTTAACAACATGTTTAGGTTATTACAATGAAGATAAAGTTTATAATAGTTTAGCAACTTTAATGGCTTGTTCTATATGTAATAGTGAT
>CATJWN010000034.1 GCA_949745595.1 uncultured Clostridia bacterium | reverse complement strand
CACGGAATACTTAAGAAAGAAACTTTGTATAATAATAATATCACATCTTTACGAGAATATATAGCTTTAGTTGAAAACTGGATAGAATTTTATAATACCAAAAGACTAAAAAACAAGCGAAGATTAAATTAAATCTTCGCTTATCTCTTTTTTTCGAGTGAACATTTTGGGGTTCACTTCACAATTTTATCTCCTTTTTTAAGTAAATTACTTGAATAAATTTTTATAATTGTATATAATGATAAAAACACATATTGGGAGAATAATATGTTAAGAAGCATACAAGTAAAAATAGTTATGATTTTTATGATTCTTGGCATCTTAATAATAACATCACTAGGTTTGTTTTTTATTTATAATTTAAATAATATAAATAATGCAATAACTACTGAGATTATGACAATAGAAGATGTAAAAACGCTCACATTAGACCAAATGAATTATACTAAAAATGTAATTTATTGCTTTTTATTTGTATTTGTAATTGCGATATTTGCATTAGGAATTTTTATAGCCAAAGTTATTATAAATCCTATTTCAAGACTTATAAAAAGTGCTGAACTTATTGCAAAAGGAGAGCAAGTAGATACAAAGTATATAGGTAAAGCAAAGACTAGACATCACAGTGAAATAGATGATTTAGTTGATGCATTTAGTTTAATGCATGCAGAATTAAAAGAAAACTTAAATGAAGTAACTAGACAAAAAAATCAGATTGAAACAATACTTCTTCATATGACAGATGGTATTATAGCTTTTAATATAGATGGAGAAATTGTTCATATAAATCCAGCAGCCAAAACTTTTTTAAATATAGATGAGACAATGAATTTTGAAGATATTTTTGAGAAATTTAATGTTGATATAAATATGGAAAAAATCATATATTTAGAGAATTGGACATCTTCAGAAAAAAAGGTAAATGTTGAAGATAGGGCCATTAATTTATTTTTTGCTCCATTTAAAAATGAGAATGATAGACCAGCTGGAGTAATAGTAGTTATTCAGGATATTACAGAACATGTAAAACTTGATAGTATGAGAAAACAGTTCGTAGCTGATGTATCACATGAATTACAAACACCAATTACAACAATTATTGGATATTCAGAAACTCTTATGGATAATAATGATATCGATAAAGATTTGCAAATGAATTTCTTAAATAGAATTTTTTCAGAGGCTAATCGTATGTCACATCTAGTGAAGGATTTACTTACTCTTTCTAGATATGATACATCAAAGGTAAAGATTGAAAAGAAAGAATTTGATTTAGGAGAACTTGTAAAATACATTTTTGATGGATTAAAATTTGAAATGGATAAGAAAAGTCAAACTGGCGAATGTTTTGTTACAGCAGATGTTCCAATGGTTTACGCAGATAAAAGTGGTATTGAGAGAGTAATAATTAATATTTTGACAAATGCTATAAAATATACTAACGAAGGTGGGACTATTAAAGCATATATTGGTTGTGTATATAATGATGCCTATATCAAGATTATTGATAATGGTATAGGAATGACTAAAGAAGATTTAGACAAAGTATTTGAAAGATTTTATAGAGTTGATAAAGCAAGAACTAGAGAGATGGGTGGAACAGGACTCCGGATTATCTATTGCTAAAGAAATATTGGATAAAAATGATAGTAGAATAGATATAAAAAGTGAGTTTGGAAAAGGTACAGAAGTGGTTATAAGAATACCAACTAAAAAAAATAATATACAAGAGAAAGGAATTTAAAAAATGGGAAATATCGGGATATTAGCTATAGGTATAGTATTAATTGTTGTTGTATTATTCATAGGATATAGAATGGATACAGCTTCAAATAGAAGTCAAGCTAGAAAGGCTGCAAAAGCGGTAAGAGATAGAAAACTAAGTGAAAATGAAGAAGAGTATGAATATACAGATAAAGAAGAGTCTGATATTTATGCTGAGCAAAATCTATATGATATGCATTATGAGAGTGACGATGAAGAGGAATATGAAAGTGATTTTGTGTCATCAAGAGATTTAGTTGAAGAAGACGAATATGAGGAAGACGATATTAGTTTATTTGAAAATCAAAGTACAGAAGAATATACTTTCAATAATGATTTAGATGACGAAATAGCTTTTGAAACTTATGATCCAGAAGAAAAATCAAATAGATATGAAGATGTAGTAGAGGTAGAGGAAGAGCCAGAAGAAGAGATAGTATTTGATGCTTTTGAGCCAGAGCCAGAACCAGAGCCTGAAATTGAAGTTGAACCTGTAAAACCTAAGAAAACTAGAGGAAGACCAAAAAAGAATAAAACAGAGGAGACTCCAAAATCTACAAGGGGAAGAAAAGCTAAAAAAGAAGTTGAGCCAGAGCCAATAGTAGAAGAACCAGAAGAAAATGATTTTTCTTCCACAATGATTTTTGATGTAGATAAATTAAATGCTGAAATTGATAGTTTGGACGAAGATTTCAAATCAAGAGAGCCAGAAATTGAATATTCAGATGCTGTTGATATGGATGCAAAAATATTAGAATTAGATGACGACGATAATTTTTCAGAGCCTATTGTAGATGGCCCTTTCAAACCTGAAGCAGATGATGCTGAAAGCTTTATGGATAGAATTAACAGTATGAAAGAAGTAGCTAGTGTTGATGATTTTTCAGGCTTTTCTGTTGATACTAAAGACGAAGAACTAAGAGAGGCTCATAGAAAGTATACAAAGAAAAAGACAGAAGAAGAGATTAATTTGATGAATGATAATCAGATATCATTTATAGAGCACCCCCAAGAAGAGGCTACAGAATCAGTAGATATTGGCTTCTTAGCAGAGATGGAAAAAAATTTAAAACAAAATCAAAAAGATAGAATGACAAAAGGCAAAAAGAAAAAAGACGAATAGCCTTTAGAAAGGTTAGCAATGAACGAGAATGTTAAAAATATTTTAGAATGGGTATATTGCATAGTAATAGCATTAATTTTAGCTTTACTATTTAGATATTTTATTGGTACACCAACAATAGTAAAACAAAGATCTATGTATCCAACTTTGAAGGATGGTCAAAGACTTATCCTTAATAGGACTCATAGGATTAGCAAAAAAACACCAGAATATGGGGATATAATTACTTTTGAAGGTCCAAGCAAAACTTACCAAAGCTGGGAAGTAGATCAATCAAACCCAGTTGCAGTATATGATAAAGAACCTGAAGGCTTATTTAATAGATTTGTATATTATAGTTTAGAATTAACTAAGAAAAGTTTTATAAAAAGAGTAATTGCAACAGAGGGAGAACATGTTAAGATTGAAGCAAACAAAGTATATGTAAATGGGGTACAACTAGAAGAGGAATATTTAGCGGAAGATATAGTAACTGACGAAAAATATTTTAATGATTTTGTTGTGCCTAAAGGTTACATATTTGCTATGGGAGATAATAGACCACACAGCACAGATTGTAGAGAGTTTGGTTGTATTCCACTAGACAAAGTTGAAGGTGTTGTAGTATTCAGATTTTGGCCATTTGATTTATGTGGAAAAATAGAATAGTAAAGGAAAACTTATAAGTGAATTTTAAAAATATTATAGGAAATCGAGAAGCAAAAGAATATCTAAAAAGTAGTATAAATAATAACAATATCTTACATTCTTATCTATTCTTAGGAACAGATGGAATAGGTAAAAAAATGATAGCAAAAGAATTTGCTAAAAATATATTATGTCAAAATACGAAAGAAGAAATATGTACATGTAAATCGTGTACATATTTTCTTAGTGATAATCATCCAGATTATTTCCTTATAAATGAAGAAGGTAACACAATTAGGATTGACGAAATAAGAAAATTGACTGAAAAAGTTATTGAGAAACCGATTATTTCTGATAGAAAAGTATATATTATAAATGATGCAGAAAAAATGACAAAAGAGGCACAGAATTGTTTATTAAAGACGTTGGAAGAGCCGCCAGAGTATGTTACAATTATACTTATATCTTCAAATGAAAATGTTATTTTAAATACTATAAAGTCTAGATGTATGATGCTAAAATTCAAAAATATTTCAGACGAGAACTTAAGAAAATTTGCTGTAGAAATTCTAAGCTATGAGAATTTAACAGAGAATTTATTAAAATCTTTTGGTGGTAGCATATCTAGAACTATTAAACTAAAAGAGAATAGTACTAAGTATGTAAGTTTGGAAAATTTCGTAAAAGACTTGTCAAAACGTGATATCATAGATATAATGGTAAATGCTAAAATTATTTATGACAAGGAAAATATAGGTGATATATTAGATTATTTAACGGTATGTCTATTTGATATAGCAAAAGAAAATAAGAAATATTTAAATTGTATAAAATTTGTTAGCGAATGTTCAAGTAGGTTAAAATCAAATGCAAATTTCGATATGACGATAGATAGTTTAGTTTTAAAAATGTGGGAGGAAGTAAATGAAAGTAGTTGCAGGCATCAGGTTTAAAAGTCCAGGGAAGATATATTATTTTGACCCTGAAAATTTAAACTTAAGTCAAGGAATGCATGTTATTGTAGATACAGCAATGGGAGAGGAATATGGTGAAGTTATTATTCCTAGAAAAGAAGTAGAGGATAGTGAGGTAAATGAACCACTAAAGAAAGTTATTAGAATTGTTACTCCTAAAGATGAAGAAATGAGATTAGAATATAAGAAAAAAGAACCAGAGGCATTAAAAATCTGTGAAGAGAAAATTGCAAAACATGAGCTACCTATGAAGTTAGTCGATGTTGAATACAAATATGATGGTAGTAAGATTTTATTTTACTTTACAGCAGATGGAAGAATTGATTTTAGAGAGCTTGTAAAAGATTTAGCATCAGTTTTTAGAACTAGAATTGAGCTTAGACAAATTGGTGTTAGGGATGAAGTTAAGATGTTAGACGGAAATGGTATTTGTGGTAGAAGACTTTGCTGTTGTTCATTTTTGGGAAACTTTGAAGCTGTTTCTATCAAAATGGCAAAAGAACAAAACATTTCTTTAAACCCTACTAAAATTTCAGGGAATTGTGGTAGATTAATGTGTTGCTTAAAATATGAACAAAATGTTTATGAAGAAAAACTTAAAAGACTTCCTAAAATTGGAGCTATAGTAAAGACAGAAGAAGGTACAGGAGAAGTTGCAGCTGTTGAAACCTTAAAGGAAGTACTAAGAGTAAAATATAAAGATGGCGAAGACAACACCTATTTTAAGAAACATTCAGTAAATGATGTTGTAGTTATTGAAGATGCAGCCATAGAAGACGAGAAACTTGATGTAGAAAATGAAGAAGATTTAAGAGAGCTTGAAAAGTTAGAAAAACTTGAAAAAGTTGATGAAAAGAATAAGGCTAATGAGCAGATATAGTACTAATTAAATACAAAAGATAAATGTAACAATTTAAGGGGATTATTAATGAGAACGCTTATAACAAATGCTTATGTATTGGACATGATAGGAGATACACCTAATATCCAAAAGACAGACATTTTAATAAATGAAAATATAATTGAAAAAATAGATAAAGATATACAAATAGAAGAGAATTGTGAAAAGATAAATGCTAAAAATATGCTTATAATGCCAGGCTTAGTAAATACTCATACGCATGCTGCTATGAGTATTTTTAGAGGCTATAAAGCTGATCAGAAGCTTATGGATTGGCTAGAAAGTGCTATATTTCCAGTAGAAGACAAATTAGAACCAGAAGATATTTATTGGAATGCATATTTGTCATTTTTAGAAATGATTAAATCTGGAACTACTACTTGTAATGATATGTATTTTGGTATGGAAAAGAGTGTCGAAGCATTAGAAGCAACAGGAATGAGGGCAGTAGTAGGATGGACAATTACAGATGATGCGATAGATGGCAAACTAGAAAAAACAGTAGAATTCGCTAAAAAATATAATGAGCCAAATAGCAAAATAAAGATATATGTTGCACCAAATGCACCAGACTCTTGTAGTCCTGAGACAATAGAACTATGTGTGAAAACTGCCAAAAAATTAGGTACAGGAATTCATATTCATTTAGCAGAAACGATAGATGAAGATACAGCTATTAAATACAAATATGAGAAGTCAAGTACACAGTATTTAGCTGATTTAGGGGTATTTGATGTGCCTGTGGTACTTGCAAATGGTATTTATTTTTCAGATAAGGATATTGGTATTTTAAAAGAGCATAGCGCACAAATAGGTGTTGCACATAATCCTATTAGCAATTGCAAACTATCTTCTGGAATTTGTGATGTAGTTAACTTAAGAAAGAATGGAATAAATGTAGGGCTTGGAACAGATGGAATAGGTAGTACAACAACACTTGACATGTTTGAAGAAATGAAAACTGCTGCATATTTACAAAAAGTAAATACAATGGAACCTACATCAATTACAGCTTATGATATTTTGAAAATGGCTACTATTGAAGGAGCGAAAGTACTTGGATTAGACAAAGAAATAGGCACAATAGAAGTAGGAAAAAAAGCTGATATTATATTTATTAAAACAGATAAAATACATTTATGTCCTGAAAATGACGTGTGTGCAAACATTGTATATTCAGCAAATGGTGCAGATGTCGAAAAAGTTATGATAGATGGAAAAATTGTAATGCAAAATAGGAAAATGACTAATTTAGATGAAAAAGAAGTTATGCGAAAAGTGAAGAAAATTGCAAAAAGATTGTGTAAATAGAAGAAAATTTTTTTTTAGTATTGAAAAAAGAATAAAAATTTAATATAATAAATAAAATAGTTCAAGGAGGAATTTACATATGGCATATAAAATTTCTGAAAAATGTATTAGCTGTGGAGCTTGTGCAGGAGCTTGCCCAATGGGATGTATTTCACAAGGTGATGACAAATATGTTATCGATGCAAATGTTTGCATTAGCTGTGGAACTTGTGCAGGTGTTTGCCCAGTTGAAGCACCACAAGCAGACTAATTAAATTAAAAAAATCAAGACGGCTTTATAAGCCGTCTTTTCTTATTTGTTTTTGTTTGTAATTTCTTCTAAATCTAAAAGTTCTTGCCATCTAGAGTCTACTTCTTTTTGGAATTCTTCAATCATCCATTCATTACCAGGTTTAAACATATGCTTAAATCTCTTTTGCGGCTTTAAGAATTCCTCTATTGGAAGTTTTTTAGCAGGTTTATAAGTAATTTTATAAATACCATTTTCTACTTCATATAAAGGCCAATAACAAGTTTCAATTGCTAATTTGTTTATAAGCATTAAATCTTCTGTGTTATATCCCCAACCTCTTGGACAAGGTGCAAGTACATTTAAGAAAGTAGCACCTTCTGTATATATAGCTTTTTCTGCTTTTTCATATAAATCTTTGAAATTTAAGAAAGCAGCAGTTTGAGCAACATAAGGTAAGTGATGACCTACCATAATTTTAGCTAAATCTTTACGAGATTGCATTTTACCAGGTACTTTTGTACCAGCTGGTGTAGTTGTAGTATCTGCAAATTTTGGAGTTGCAGAAGAACGTTGAATACCTGTATTCATATATGCTCCATTGTCATAACAAACATAAAGCATATCATGTCCTCTTTCCATAGCTCCAGATAGACTTTGAATACCAATATCATAAGTACCACCATCACCACCAAAAGCAATGAATTTTGTCACTTTATCTTTATCAAGTTTTCCTGTAGCCTTCATTGATTTATAAGCAGCTTCAACTCCTGATAAAGTTGCACCAGCACATTCAAATGCTGTGTGAATAAATGAGTCTGTCCAAGCTGTATATGGATAGATAAATGTTGAAACTTCCATACAACCAGTAGCATTTGCTACAACAACATGGTCTTCTGGTTTTACTGCTCTTAGTATCATTCTTGCTACTGGAGGAGCTCCACAACCAGCACACATTCTATGTCCAGATGTAAGTCTTGATGGACGTTCTTCCATTATTTCTTTAAGATTATAAGCCATTAGTTATCCCCCCTTACACCTAAATATCTATAAGGATTTTTAATATCCCCAGTTTTTACAATTTCTTCTAAGTCCTTATAAACTTTTTCAATATCTGTAACTGTAGTATCTCTACCGCCTATGCCATAAACATAATTTACAGTAGGAACATGAATGTTATTTACAAACATTCCAGAAGTTACATCTTCGAATAATGCACCACCTGCAGCGTTTAGAGAGTCTGCTTTATCTAAAACTGCAACAGCTTTTAATTTTGAAAGTGCTTTTGCGATTTCTTCAGCAGGGAATGGTCTAAACACTCTAACTTTTAGAACGCCTGCTTTTATTCCTTGTTCACGTAATTTATCACAAGTAGCTTTTGCAGTACCTGCAGTTGAGTTCATACAAACTATGGCAATTTCTGCATCATCTAATTTATATTCTTCAAAGAAACCATATTTTCTACCAGTCATTTTTTCAAATCTTTCAGACACTTCTAAAATAACTTTCTTAGCAGCTACCATAGCATCTGCTTGTTGTTTTTTATGTTCAAAAAGATATGCTTGTAAATCTAAAGGACCAACTGCAATAGGCTCTTCATGATTTAATAAATAATGTTCTGGTTCATATTTTCCAACGAATTCTTTTACTTTGTCGTCTTCAATTAATTCAATATTTTCAATTGAATGTGAAGTTATAAAACCATCTTGGCAAACCATAAGAGGAAGAAGCACATCTTTGTTTTCTGCTATTTGATGAGCCATAATTAAGTTATCATAAGCCTCTTGATTATTTTCTGAGAATAGTTGTATCCAACCACTATCACGAACTCCCATTGCATCAGAATGGTCACAATGGATATTAAGTGGTCCAGAAACAGCTCTGTTAACTAATGACATAACAATTGGAAGTCTTAAACTAGAAGCTATATATATCATTTCCCACATTAAAGATAAACCATTTGCAGAAGTAGCAGTCATTGCTCTTCCACCTGCAGATTCAGCACCAATGCAAGCACTCATAGCACTATGTTCGCTTTCAACTGCAACAAATTCGGTATCAACAGTACCATTACTTACAAAAGTTGAGAAGTATTGAGGTATTTCTGTTGAAGGAGTGATAGGGAAGGCAGCAACTACATCAGGGTTTATTTGTTTCATAGCAATTGCAGCAGCTTCATTACCACTTAAACGTTCTCTTATACTCATATATTTATTTTCCTTTCTATTTCATTTCTATTGCGCCAAATGGGCAAACTTTTGCACATACGCCACAGCCCTTGCAAGAATCAAAATCAAAGTCTAATCTTTTTCCGTCTTTAACTGGAATTGAGTCTTCAGGGCAAACTGGATAACAAAGTCCACATTGTTTACATTTTTCTGGTATGAAACAAGGAGTTGTACTTCTCCAATCTCCAGTTTTAAATTCTTTTGCATTTCCAGCTTTATAAATGTTTCCACCAATAGTCAAATCTTGATAAGGTGTTTTTGAATTTATTTCATTTTCAGTCATAATTTTCTAGTTCCTTTCCTAAAATTATTGAACTTTCTCAACCTGTTTTAATGCCATTTCCAATGCTTTCATATTTCCTTCAATAACTTCTGGTTTTTTAGCAAATTTGTGCTTAAATGAACCAATCATATCATTTAGGAAATCTTCGTCAGTCATTATTTCACTGACCTTAACAATAGCTGCAAGCATAGGAGTATTTGGAAAATACCTTCCTAAAGCTTCTTCAGAAATACGTCTAGCGTCTATTTTATAAACTCCACCTTTGTATCCTTTTAGCTTTGATAATAGGTAGTCATTATCTTTTGTAGTGTTAATTACTAAAGCTCCGTCTTCTTTAAGACCGGCTGTAACATCTACGGATTCAAGAAGTGTGTCGTCTACGACAACAACAAAGTCTGGTTCATAGATATTACTATGAACAGTTATCGGATTATTTCCAATTCTGTTATAGGCTGTAATAGGAGCGCCCATTCTTTCAGGGCCATATTCAGGGAAACCTTGAATATACTTACCTGTATTAAAGGCCGCATCTGCTAAAAGAAGAGATGCTGTCTTAGCACCTTGACCGCCACGCCCGTGCCATCTAATTTCGATTAAATCTTTCATACATTGTCCTCCTTATAAACAAAGTCATTATATCACAAAAAAAAATAAAAGACTACGGATTTACAAAAAAATAATATATTACAAAAACACTACAAAAATATTACAAAAAAATCACGAATTACATTGACTTTTTATTAAAAAAAATATAAGATATAAAATATCATTAAAATTTAATTTTAATAGTATGTTTAAGGAGGAAAACAATGGGAGAAGTTATTGTTATTACATCTGGAAAAGGCGGAGTTGGAAAAACAACAACAACAGCTAATTTAGGTTCTGCCCTAGCGTTAGCAGGTAAAAAAGTTGCACTTGTAGATACAGATATTGGACTAAGAAACCTTGATGTTGTTATGGGTTTAGAAAACAGAATAGTTTATGATTTAATAGATGTAATCGAAGGAAAATGCAAATTAAGACAAGCCTTAATTAAAGACAAAAGATTTAAAGAGCTTTTCTTACTTCCAGCAGCACAAACTAAAGATAAAACAGCTATTAATGAAGAACAAATGAGAGAACTAACAGATAAATTAAAAGAAGAGTTTGATTATATATTAATTGACTGTCCAGCTGGTATCGAGCAAGGTTTTAAAAACGCAATTGCTGGTGCTAATAGAGCATTAGTTGTTACAACAGCAGAGATTTCAGCTATTAGAGATGCTGATAGAATTATAGGTCTATTAGAGGCATCTGAAATTAAAAATCCAGAACTTATAGTTAATAGATTGAGACCTACAATGGTTAAAAAAGGCGAAATGATGGATGTTGACGAGATAGTAGATTTATTATCAATAGATTTAATTGGTGTTGTACCTGATGATGAGTATATAATTATTCAAACAAACAAAGGTGAACCAGTAATTTCAAATAAGAAGGCGCCTGCGGGAAAGGCATATATTGAGATATCAAGAAGATTACTTGGAGAAAATATTGAAGTTACAGTTCCAGGAAAGGAAAGTGGTTTTCTCGCTAAATTAAAGCATTTATTTGGAAAAGCTTAGAAAGTAGTAAAAAGGGGTAGAGAAAATGTTTGAAAAATTAGGAAACTTTTTTAATAAAATGATGAAGCCAGAAGTAAAAGAGCTCACATCAAAAGATGCTGCAAAAGAACGTCTACATTTGGTGCTTATGCAAGATAGAGCAAATGTATCAGTAGATTTCTTAGAGCTTATGAAACAAGAGATTATTGATGTTATAAAAAAGTATATTGTAATTGATGAAAGTTCAATAGATGTTAGATTGACTAATAAAGAAAATGAGGATGGCACTAATGGAGCACCTTCTCTATATGCTAATATTCCAATTCTTAATATTAAAAATGATGTAAAGGCAGAAAAGATTAAAGATGGTACTTTAACTTATGAGAATGGTGAGTTAGAAAAAGCACCTGAACAAGAGAAAGCTATAGAATTACAGCCAGCACCAGTAAGTGTAGAAGAAAAAATAGAAGAGGTAATAGAAGAAATTGTAGAAGAGGTGCCAGAAGTTAAAGTACAAATAAAACGTGTTGAAGATGACGATATAGAAGGATTAGATGATGAAGATGCCGAGGATGTTACTTTTGACGATTTACTAAAAAAGGCAGAAGAGGAAGAAAAGGCTGTTGAACCAATAGTTAAATTTGCTGCTGAAGAGGTTAACGAAGAAAAAATAAAAGAAACACCTACGGAAACTAGCACAATAGTTATTGATAATAACGAGATAGAGGAACAGGAATCAGTTAGTGTTATAGAATCTGTTGAAGAAAGTAAAGCAGAAGAGATAGAAATAGAAGAAAATAAAGAAGAAATAACAGAGAGTGATAAAATATCAGAAATTGAAGAAACTACTATTGAGGTTGCTACTAATGAAGTTGAAGAGCAAAAAGAAAATGATGATATTATTCAGGATGACAAAAATGATGCGGAAGAATTAGAAGAAAAAGTAGAACAACCAGAGGAAGTAGTAGAAGAGTCTGTTGAGGTAAAAAAAGAAGATAAATTGGAAGACGAAGAAAAAGAGACTGAAGTAGTAGAAGAGGAAATTAAGGAAGTAGAAACTACTGAAAGCGAGAAAACATTTGAAACAGATATTGAGGAAAAATCAAAAGTTATTGAAGAACAAGAAAGTGCAGAAAATGTTGAAAGTAATGTAGTAGAGGATGACAAAAACACAGAAGAAGTTTCAGAAAAAACAGAAATAAACGAAAATAGTTTAGTAGAAGAGACTACATTGGAAGAAGCTCAGACAGAAGAAATTACAGAGGAAGCTCAAAAAGAAGAGAAAAAAACTTCCAAGAAGAAAAAGAGTGGTGGCAAGAAAAAGAAAAGATAGGAGTAAGTAATGAAGAAAAAATTACTTAAGAATATGGAATGGAGTATTCTTGTTGTTACCGCATTATTAGTAATAATAGGGTTGTTTGCTTTATTTTCTGCGACTCAAGACACAGAGCATAAAGAATTTCAAAAGCAACTACAGTGGATAGCAATTAGTATTCCATTTCTTATTTTGGTTATAACCATAGATTATAATATAATTATAAGATTTTCTGCACTAGGTTATCTAGTAGTAATTCCTTTGCTAGTGGGTGTATTATTTACTGAGGCAAGGAGTGGTGCTAGTAGCTGGTATAAGATAGGAGAAAATATTTCATTCCAACCTTCAGAGCTTGCAAAAGTTATTGTAATTTTATTTTTAGCTTTCATTTTAAATAAATTGCAATTAAGAGGTAGGAGAGAGATAAATAAAATTTGGAAATTAATGATTTTTGCGGTATTTGCTGCGTTACCTATTTTCCTTATAATAAAGCAGCCTGACTATGGAACAGCTGCAGCTTTCTTAATAGCCATAGCATTTATGCTTTTTGTATCAGGAATTGATAAAAAATATGTTATTGCAGCAATATTGCTTATAGCAATAGCTATTCCAATTTTATATAATTATGTATTACCAGACCATGCTATACAGAGAATAAAGGTATTCTTAAACCCAGAGTTAGATCCTAGAGGTGCAGGATATAACATTAAACAATCAAAGCTTGCGATAGGTGCAGGACAGGTTTTTGGAATGGGATATAGGCAGGGAAATCAAACACAGCTAGGTTTCTTACACCCAAAAACTACTGATTTTATATTCTCAGTAATTGGTGAAGAGTTAGGATTTATTGCAACAGGTGGAATTGTGATTTTGTATATAATACTTATTACGAAATCTATATATATAGCAAAAACTGCAAAAGATAATATAGGATCCTATGTTGCAATAGGAATTGCAGGGATATTCTTCTTTCACTTTATGGAAAATATAGGAATGACTATAGGTTTATTACCTATAACAGGTGTTCCACTTCCATTTGTAAGTTACGGAGGAAGTTCAATGATTACGAACTTTATATGTATAGGATTACTATTGAATATTAGTAGTCGTAGACAAAGAGCTATATTTGTGGAATAAAAATTGAGGAATAATAAATGTATCTGAAAAAGTTAAAAATTGGAAATGTAGAATTAGAAAATAATATAATACTAGCACCAATGGCAGGAGTTACAGACCTGCCTTTTCGTATTATCTGCAAAAAGTATGGAAATCCAGGTCTAGTTTGTAATGAGATGGTTAGTAGTAAAGCTATTGTGTATGAGGACGAGAAAACGAAATTAATGCTAACTACTGAAAAAGAAAAAAGACCAATTTCAATGCAGATTTTTGGCAGTGAACCTGAAACTATGGGGGTGGCATCAAAAACTGTGAGTGAAATTGCAGATATATTAGATATAAATATGGGCTGTCCTGCTCCAAAAGTAGTAAAAAATGGAGATGGCAGTAAGCTGTTACTTAATTTAGATTTAGTAGGAGAGATAGTATCAGAAGTAGTAAAAAATTCTAGCAAGCCAGTTACTGTGAAGATTAGAAAAGGTTGGGACGATAAAAATGTTGTTGCAGTAGAAGCATCAAAGATTATAGAAAAAGCTGGTGCATCAGCAATAGTAGTTCATGGAAGGACTAGAGAAGAATTTTATAGTGGTACAGCTGATTGGAATATAATAAAAAAGGTAAAAGATACAGTATCAATTCCAGTAATTGGAAATGGGGATATTAAATCAGAAATAAGTGCTTTAGAAATGTTCAAAACTACTGGTGTAGACGGAATTATGATAGGAAGAGGAGCACTTCGGAAATCCATGGATATTCAAAAATATTGCATATTATTTAGAAAAAGGTAAGCTTGCAAAAGAAATATCAAAGGAGAAAAAATATAAGGTTATATTAGAACATTATGATTTATTGGAACAGGAAAAGGGCGAATATACTGCTACTCGTGAAATCAGAAAACATATTGCTTGGTATGTAAAAGGCTTGCCAAATGCAAGCGTAATGCGTGATAGAATAAATTCAGTAAACTCTACTGAAGAATTTAGAGAAATTTTAAAAGAATATTTTGAAAATACATAAACTTAAAAAACTTCTCATAAGTTGTAGTGGGAGGTTTTTTATTTTGAAAAAGAGGTACATATTTTTATTTTTTGTCATAATTTTACTAATAGTTTTTTTGATTTTCTATTATAATACTTCAAATTTTGGAAACAATATAAGTGTAAAAAGTGAAAATAAAGTTGTTGATTATATTTTAAATATTAATGAATATGAAGCAGAAATTGAAGTAACAGTAACGAGTAATAAAACTACTAATATATATAATTTGAAGCAAAGTGTCACACAGGATGGTAGTAGCTTAGAAGTATTAAGTAAAGGCAAAATAGGTGGGCTGAAAATAGAGTCTAAAGATAAAACTTTGAAGATACAGAATACTGAACTTAAGTTAGATAAAATTTATGAAAACTATGAGCCACTGGTGGATAATACATTATTTTTAGATACTTTCATAAAACGATTTAAGGAAAGTAATTCTACTACATATATGGAAGGTGAATTCATTGTTTTTGAAATTCCAAAGTTTGCAAAATTATATGTAGATATGAAAGCTTCAAAACCTACGAAATTAGAAATCAAAGATAACACCAAAAAGACTAGTATTTGCATAAACTATAATAGTATAGAAATTAAATAAGATCAACAATTCTATATGTTATTTAGTAGGAGTGAATATTATGGTAATAAAAAGAGGAGATATGTTCTATGCTGATTTAAGTCCAGTTGTTGGTTCTGAGCAAGGAGGGATAAGACCAGTTCTTATAATTCAAAATGATACTGGAAATAAATATAGTCCGACTGTAATTGCAGCTGCGATTACTTCACAGACAGGGAAAAATAAGCTTCCAACTCATATAGAAATTGGCTCAAATGGGAATGGTTTAAAGTCTGACTCTGTAGTACTTGCAGAACAAATAAGGACAATTGATAAAAGCAGATTAAAAGAAAAAATAGGACATATAGATGATACAAAACTAATGGGAAAAGTAAATAGCGCAATAGGTATAAGCTTCGGCTTAGAAGATTAAATAATCAAAGTCACGAAATTAAAATTTTCGTGGCTTTTAATTTTACAATTTAATAATGACAATGATAACCCAAAAACTCAAAAAGATTAATAGTCTTCAGGTAAGCTGACACTTGACTGTTTTTATTTAAGGTAATAAAAAAGAGATATGCCTGACAACATATCTCAGTATAAGTTTAATGAGTTCATTCAAAACTTATAAATCACTTATATAATTTATGCAAGTATTATTTAAGAGTTAGAATTCACAATTTTTTGGAGTTCTTGGGAATGGAAGTACATCACGGATATTTTGCATACCAGTAATATACATCATTAGTCTTTCAAAGCCCAGACCAAAACCTGCATGTGGTACACTTCCATATTTTCTTAAATCTAAGTACCACCAGTAGTCTTCTTCACTAAGACCTAAAGTTTTAATTTTATTTTGTAATATTTCTAAGCTGTCTTCTCTTTGACTACCGCCAATGATCTCACCAATTCCAGGTGCTAGAAGGTCAGTAGCTGCAACAGTTTTTCCGTCTGGATTTTGTTTCATATAGAAAGCTTTAATTTCAGCTGGATAATCTGTAACGAAAACTGGTTTCTTAAATACTTGCTCACTTAAGAAACGTTCATGTTCAGTTTGTAAATCACAACCCCAAGATACTTTGAATTCGAATTTATCATTGTGTTTTTCAAGTTCTGCAACAGCATCTGTATAAGAGATTCTACCAAATTCAGAATTTAGAACATTGTGTAGTCTTTCAAGTAAGGTAGTGTCAACGAATTGATTGAAAAATTGCATTTCTTCTGGGCAGTTGTCAAGCACATATTGAATAACGTATTTTAACATATCTTCCGCTAAGTACATATCGTCTTTTAAGTCTGCAAAACATATTTCTGGCTCTATCATCCAGAACTCAGCTGCGTGTTTTACTGTATTTGAATTTTCTGCTCTAAAAGTAGGTCCAAAAGTATATACATTTCTAAAAGCAAAAGCATAAGTTTCAACATCAAGTTGTCCACTAACAGTAAGGTGCGCTGGTTTTCCAAAGAAATCTTCTGAAAAATCAATTTCTCCGTCCTCAGTAAGTGGAACGTTTTTTAAATCAAATGTGTTTAAGTTAAACATTTCTCCAGCACCTTCGCAGTCACTACCTGTGATTAGTGGTGTATGAACATATACGAAGTTTCTTTCTTGGAAAAATTTGTGTATAGCATAAGATAGAACTGAACGTACTCTAAATACTGCATTAAAAGTATTTGTTCTAGGTCTTAAATGTGCAATTGTTCTTAAATATTCAAAACTATGACGTTTCTTTTGAAGTGGGTATTCAGGGTCTGAACCTGCAATAAGTTCAATTTTTGTAGCTTTTAGCTCAAAGGCTTGCTTTGCATTTTCAGTTTTGGTGAAAATACCAGTAACTTCAATAGATGAACTAATTGTGAATTTACAAATTTCTTCAAAGTTAGGAAGAGTTGTATCAAAAACTATTTGCAAATTCTTGAAAAAGCTTCCATCATTGATTTCTATAAAACCAAAAGTTTTAGAATCTCTAACAGTTTTTATCCAACCAGAAACTTTAATTTCTTTTGTATAATAATTTTCAGAGTTTCTAAATAAATCCCTAATAAGTATATTTTCCATAATTATCCTCCAATTATAAGATACCCATATTATATAAGATTTATCAAGGAAATTCAATATATACATAAAAAAATGTTGTTGAATGTCAACTTTATGATATAATATTATTGTAGTAAAAATAAAACAAAAAGAGAGGGTAGAATGAGAAAAATTTTAGCAAGTGATTATGATCATACTTTTTATGTAAATGATGAAGATATTGAATTAAATAAAAAGGCTGTTAAAAGGTTTAGAGATGCGGGTAATCTATTTATAATTGCAACTGGTAGAAGTTATATGGATTTACAGAAAAAAGTAAACGCATACAATTTAGTTTATGATTATGCAATTATAGATCATGGTGCTGGTATAATAGATAACGAAGGAAATGGCATAGATAGCATCTTTATTGAGAACACTATTATACCTAGTATAAAAAAGGATTTGCGCCTTGAAGATTCTATTAGTAATTTTTGTTGTAGTATGTTTGAGAGTAGGGTGGATTTTGAACATAAGAATTTGACTAAAATAGATGTAAAATACAAGACTAAAGAAGAAGCTTGGCAAGTAAATGAGATTATTAATAAAAAATATGGAGATTATGTAATTTCGTATTTTTTAACAAGTAATGCAATAGAGATTATCTCTAATAAAACTAATAAATCTCATGCAATAGAAGTTTTAGCAGAACTTCTTGAAATCGATAAAAGAAATATTTATACGATTGGAGATGGATATAGCGATATGGAAATGATACGAGACTTTAATGGTTATCGTATGGAAAATTCGGTAGAAGGTTTAAAGAAAATGACAGATAAGAGTGTTAAGAATGTAGCAGAATTAGTAGAGATTATACAGAAAAATCATTAGTTTAAAAACTAATGATTTTTTAAATTCTAATAGGTATAGCTTTTAATTTTTATGTAAATACTTAATATTATTAGGAGGTGACCATATGACTACTAAAGAACTTTTATATGTGGAAGATGCTTTAGGGCATGAAAAATTTATGAAAACTTGTAGTAAAAATACTGCTGGAATGCTACAAGATACAGGTTTAGCTGAATATATTGCTAGCCTAGAGAAAAAACATGAGGAAATTTATAACAAATTTTTAAATTTATTATAAGGAGGAGCTATGGAAGATAGAGATTTAATGGAGAAAGAATTACTAGTTATCAAAGGCGTTTGTGATTTATATTTACATGGTGCTATCGAATCTTCAACAAAAGAGGTTCATGAAGCTTTTAAGTGTGCTTTAAATGAATCTTTAGATATTCAAAATAAGATTTACAATCTTATGGCTGAAAAAGGCTGGTATAAGGCAGAATGTGCTGAACAACAAAAAATTGAGCAAGCTAAACAAAAATTTGCAAGTCAAAACTAAATTTTATATAATCTAGTGATTATACAATAAAAAAGACTGATGATAGATTTTTCTATTTATCAGTCTTTTTTGTGGTAGCGAGAGGGGGATTCGAACCCTCGACCTGTCGGGTATGAACCGAATGCTCTAGCCAACTGAGCTACCTCGCCATAAACACAATAACTATTATACTTGCAAAAGTGACTTTTGTCAATATTTTCTCTAAAAATTATCAAATTATTCAATTATCTTTATTTTTCAGAATATTCTCAATAAATTCGCCTATTTGCATAGTATTCATATCAAGTATCTTTATTAAATTTGCAAAAACATCAGGTCTAGGAATACTTTTTTCATTATCAATACGCACATAATGTCTAAGACTTATCTGCAATTTGTCAGCCATTTCAGCTTGAGTATAATTCTTTTTTGTTCTTAATTCTTTTATCATATAATCACCTTATGACAATTATTTCACAGTAGTATAAGTTTTTGTATTGACATTAAATGTCACGATATGATATTATTTATTCAACAAAACTGACATTAGATGTCACAAAATGTTTTTGAGGTAAGTAATGCAAGCGGAAACTCTAGAGATAGTGAAAAAAGATAAAAAAGTGAATTTAAAAGAGGGAAGAGAATCTAATATTGAGTTGCTAAGAATAGTTTCAACACTATTTATTTTTGTATATCACTATATGGTTGCAGGAGCTATTTCAGAAGTGTATGTTTATACAAATAATAAAATTGTAGCGTTACTTCTTTCAACAGAAGGACAGGTTGGAGTAAATATATTTTTCTTAATTACTGGATACTTTATGATAAATTCAAAGTTTAAAGTAAGAAAACTATTAAAATTTTGTTTACAGATTTTATCTTATTCTATAGCTCTTGCAGCGCTTGAAGTGTATACGAGTAACGGAGACTTTGAAGCTACGAATATAGCACCTTTTTTTAAACCTATTACACACAACATATATTGGTTTGCTACTGTTTATGTATATATATACATATTTATACCGTTTTTAAATAAATTGATAAAAGGTTTAGGAAAGAGAGGCTGTGAAGTATTTTTGATATTTTTTGGAATACTACTGTCAATTTTACCTACATTTTTCAATAAATATTTTATGTATTCAGAGCTTCGTTGGGGAATATATATGTATGTTTTAGGAGCTTACATTAATTTATTTAAAATAGAATTTAGGAACAAAAAGACAGGATTACTAATAGCGGTATTACACCCAATATGTATATTTTTACTAGAAATTTTAGTGATATTTTTAGATAGGAAATTTAATATTCATATCAATAAAGACAAATGTATTTGTATGTACAGTATATATAGTATAATAGGCGCAGTAGGCTATTTTCTATTCTTTAAGAATTTGAAAATTAAGCAAAATAAAATTATAAACTATATTTCGAAGGTGAGCTTTGTGACTTTCTTGATTTCAGGACATCAACTATATCAAAGGCACTTTTGGTTTTTAGATTGCAGAACAGATTTAGTTATTAATTCACCAATATATGTTTTCCTATTGCACACGTTATTATGCGTAATTGGAATATATATACTTGCAATAATTATAGAATTTTTTAGAGTAAATTTATTAGAACGACCAATATTTAAAATATTAAAACTAAGACCAATTGATAAAGTTTTAAATAAGTTTGATAATTGGATAAATGTAACTTAAAATCGTGATATAATAGAGAAGTAGGAGATTTAAAATGAATGTAAATAATAGCCCAGATGTTTAAATCATCTGGGGTGTTTTTATTTTAAGTACAATTCTATCATTTTCTTATACTGGTCTTGAGCGTTTAAGCAAGTATCAATTAAATAGCCTTTTTCTTTATTTAATTGATATTCTTTAAGCCCTTGATAATAAAATAATTTATCTTTATCTAATATTATAAAAGGAATAATATTGTGTTTTAAACACTCTTTAAAAGCGATTATTCTGCCAATTCTTCCATTGCCATCTTGGAAAGGATGAATTTTTTCAAATTTTGCGTGAAATTCTACAATATCCTTGAAACTAACTTGTGTTAATGAATTATACCAATTTAATAGTTTCTGCATATTTTTATCAACATCTTTTGGAGCTACAGTTTTTATCTCACCAACTGAATTAGCTAATTTTTTATATTTGCCTACATTAAACCAGTCCTTTTGGCTATCAGAAGTTCCAATTTTCAAAATCTTATGAAACTCTTTTATCATTTCTTCATTTAATGGCTCACTAGCAATATCAATCATATAATCAATTAGTTTGAAGTGATTTGTCGTTTCAATTATATCATTAACGTTAGCAATAGTCTGTTTATCAAATAGAAGCGTATTAGTTTCAAAGATAAATCTTGTTTGTTCCTCTGTTAAAGTACTACCTTCAATATGATTTGTGTTATAAGTAAAAGCAATTTGCGTATTATGGTACAAATTACCTTTTAATTTCATATATTTTTGTTCTCTGAGTACATCTAAAATATTAATATTGTCGAAGTTGAAGATATCTTCTGCGTCATTTAAAAATATATCTAATGATACCTCAAATATTTTAGCTAATTTTTTTAAAGAAGCAATATTGGGTTCTAGCATACCAGATTCATATTTAGAAATAGTAGCTGGCTCAACACCTACTATTTCGGCAATTTCTTTTTTAGAAACTAAAATGCTGACTGAAAAGTCAACAGAGTTTCTATACAATTTACATTTAGCATAAAACTATGGTATAATTGACAAGAACTTAAGTTAAGATGGAGGAGAGTATGTTAAATATAGTTATTATTATTTTAGCTATTATAATAGCAATATTACTTATGCTTGTGAAACTAATTTTGTACACAGTATTTGGGAAAAGATGTGAAGGAAATCCAAATTTGAAATACTTTACAGCAGACGATTTTGAAGAATTGGAAAGTAAAAAAATGGAATTTAAGTCTAACAAAGGTCAGATTTTAAGAGGATTTATATATACAAATAAAAATATAAAAGAATATAAAGGGATTGTTGTATTTGTTCATGGTATGGGAGCAGGACATTTGAGCTATACAACAGAAATAAATACACTTGCTAAAGCAGGTTTTATGGTTATTAGTTATGATAACACTGGAACTTGTACTTCAGAGGGCAAGAACTTAAAAGGATTTTTCCAATCAGTTATAGATTTAAAATATGCTTTAAGATACATAAATGAAGATGAGAATTTGAATAAATATAAAATAGTTTTAATTGGGCACTCTTGGGGAGCTTATGCAGTTTGCCAAGAATTACAATATGATCCAAAAGTAAAAGCAGTAGTTGCAATGTCAGGTTTTAATAATTCTTCTCAAATTATTTGTGATTCTATTAAGGATATGACTAAAAAGAACTTCATATTTTTAAAACCTTTTATAACAATACTAAATTTTATTACTTTTGGAAAAGCAAGCATTCAAAATACAGTTGATATACTAAAGAAAACAGAAATACCAGTACTTATATTACAAGGAGATAGTGATACTTCAGTAGTGATGTCTAATAGCTTAGTTTCAAAGGACTTAGATGGAAATGATAATATAAAAACAATAATATATAAAGATAAAAATCACAATGTATATCAAACATTGGAATCAGAAAAGTATGTAACTGATACTTTTTCAGAAATTAGAAATATAGGCAAAAAATATAAAGGTAAAATTCCAAAAGAAGAATGTGAAAGACTATATGGTAATATCGATTATAAAAAAATAACGGAAGAAGATAAGGAAGTAATGGATACAATAATTAAATTCCTTGAAGAGAAAATAGAGGAGAGAGTATGAAGTTAACTGGAAAAGTAAAATCAGGATTTCGGAACTGGAAGTTTTTGGGTAAATAAAGTTAAAAGAATTTTCCAAGAAAAATACGATATTGACTTGTTCTTAGGTACTTTAAATCTTGAGCTAGATAAAGATATTATTTTAGAAAATACTGATAAGATTACGCCTGAAGAGTATGATGGAGATTTTGAAGTATTAGTGGAAAAGTGTGAAATACAAGGACATAGAGCATACATTGTAAGACCAGAAAAAAACAATAAGGAAGGTGGAGATCATTCTTTAAATATAGTTGAGATTGTTTCAGATGTGAATATAAGAGAGATTACAGAAGCAAAAGATGGCGATTTTTTAATAATAGAAATTTAATTTGTAACCTTTTCTGAAAAAACGGTATTATATAAGTGAAAGTACTTTTACAGGGAGTTTAGATCTAAATTGGATGATAATAAAATAATAAGAGATTTTGAGGAGAATAGTCAATTAAATATCGAAGAAGTAATCAAAACATACAATACATATATCTATACCGTGCTAAAAAATTCAATATCAAATGAGGAAGATATACAAGAGATATTGTCAGATGTGTTTTTCATATTTTGGAAAAAATCAGATACCCTAGAAGAAGATATTAAAGTAAAACCTTATCTAATCGGAATTGCAAGGAATATAATAAAAAAGAAATATCAACATTATAAAATAAACTATGAATTTGAGAATTTTGATGACCTACAAAATGAGATATATTCTAATATAGATATTGTAAATAATATAGACAATTCTAATAAAATTGCAATCGTAGAAGGTGTTTTGAGTATGGTAAAAGATCAAGAAAAAGAAATATTCATTATGTTTTATTATCAAAATATAAAAGTTAAAGATATAGCTAAAAAACTTAACATATCAGTACCAAAAGTAAAGGTGACACTGCATAGATTAAGAAAATTAGCAAAGAAAAAATTAAAAGAAGGGGGATACAACTATGATAAATAACGAATTAGAAAGAAGAGTAATAAATAATGTTAGAAACAAAATAGTTGTATCTAACTTGGAAAAGGAGGCAGATATGAGAATATCAAAAAGAAAAGCTATAATTTCTGTAACAGCCTTAATATTAATATTTATGTCGGGAAGTTTTCTTACAGTGAATGCCGCAACAGATGGGCAACTCGCAAAAGACGTTAAAGATTTGATAAATGTTACTTTCAATCAAGCCGATTATAAACCAGTTGAATCAAGAGAATATACTGATAAAGATGGACATAAACGTAAATTCTATAGATTTGAGTCAACAGACGGTACTACAGAGGTTGATATTCTTGACGAAGGTTATACAGATTTTGATGTACATTATGAAATAGAAAAAGATGGATCAGTGAGCACTACAATAAATGATAAATAAAAAGGAAGATAAAAATGAAAGTATTAATAGTATCTGGTGGAAATGTAGATATAGAAATCTCATCAAAAGATTATGATAAAATTATAGCAGTTGATAAAGGTTTAGAGAGCGTATATAATCAAAACGTACATCCTGATTATATTGTAGGTGATTTTGACTCAGTTAATAAAAGCATAATCGATTTCTACAAAAAACAAGGAATAGAAATTAAAAAGTATAATCCGGAAAAGGATTATACAGATACAGAATTAGGTATTGAATGTGCAATTTCATTAAAGCCAGATGCTATAAGGATTATAGGAGGGATAGGAACAAGAATCGACCATACTTTAGCCAACATACATATTTTAACTAAATGTCTGGAAAAAAATATAAAGTGTGATATGGTAGACTCTCATAATAAAATTTATTTAATAGACAAATTTGCTAAGATTGAGAAAAGTAAAGCATATGGAAAATTTATATCAATTATTCCACTTACTAGTGAGGTAAATGGGATTACGCTAAGAGGTTTTAAATATTCACTAGCCAATTATAATTTAAGCTTTGGAAAAAGCTTAGGAATAAGTAATGAGCTCGTACAGGAGATTGCAAGTATAACGATAAATAAAGGCGTTTTAATTGTAGTTGAAAGTAAAGATTAAAATATAAAATTACTTTATACGAAAGTATAGAGTAATTTTTCTTTTTATGATAGAATAACCACAAATATCTTTATGGAGGAAATGAAAATGGAGTTTACTGATAAAGGGTTTATTAAAATTGAAGTTAAAGATTTAATTGATTGGAAAGGTGGAAACGGAGAAGGTTGCCTTGCATCAAATAGAATTACTAAAGACGGATGGAAAGTCGGATATATGTATAGAGAAGAACCAGATGAAGGAAGACCAGATAGCGGTTGGAGATTCTTAAAAGGTGATGAGTCTAATGAGTATACTTCAAGTTCTTCAAACTTAAATGTTTTTTCAATAAATACTATTTGTAATTATGATCCAGATATTATTCCGTATTTAAAAGCACCAGTAGGATCAGGTTTTATAAGAGTTTCAGACCATAAATTTGAAGAAGATAATCAAGATAAAAATATTTATTATGCGAAACAAGAAAGGTGTAAATAATGAAAAAAGTATTATTTGTATGTTTAGGTAATATTTGTAGGTCACCTATGGCGGAAATGGTTTTTAAAGATTTAGTAAGAAAAAAGGGGCTAGAAGAGAAATTTTTTATTGACTCTGCTGCTACTAGCTCAGAAGAAATAGGAAATGGAATACATTATGGTACAGTGCAAAAATTACGTAAAGAGGGCGTGCCATTTACAGACCATAGATCTAGGCAAATAACTAAGCATGATTATAAAGAATTTGATTATATTATAGGAATGGAAGAGCGTAATATTATAAATATACTACGTATTATTGGAGATGATAAAGAACAAAAAGTTTGCAGATTATTAGATTTTACAGATAATCCAAGAGATATTGCAGATCCTTGGTATACAGGAAATTTTGATAAAACTTATGATGATGTATTAGAAGGGTGCAAAGCACTATTAAATAAGATATGCTAGATATTTACAAAATATTTATTGGGGTATATAATAACGAAGGTGATAGAAATGAGTTTTGTTTTTGAAAGAAAAATTAATTATTATGAAACAGATAGAATGGGTGTAGTACATCATTCAAATTATATTAGATATATGGAAGAGTCTAGATGTGCGTGGCTTGAAAGCATAGAAATGCCTTTTGAGCTTTTAGAAGAAAGAGATATAACTATTCCTGTTTTAAGTGTAAAATGCGAATATAAGCATCATGTTACTTTTGGGGATACTATAATAATAGAGCCTTTCGTAAAGGAATATAATGGTGTTAGAATGACAGTAGGATATGAAGTAACGGACAAAAAGACAGGCAATAAAGTTATTGAAGCGGAAACTAAACACTGTTTTACTAATAAAAATTTAAGGCCAATAAACTTGAAAAAAGTCGCTAAAGAATTTAGTGATAAATTTGAAGCTTTGTTGGTAAAATAATAATAAAGAGGAGGATATATATATGAAAGAATTATTATTAAATGTAGAAGGAATGCATTGTGGGGGTTGTGAGAAAAGAATTCAAAATGCAGTATCAGATATAGATGGAGTAGAAAGTGTAGAAGCACATTTTGAGGCTGGTACAGTTAAAGTTGTTTTAAATAAAGATGTTGATATGAAAGTTATTGCAGAAACTATTGAAGATATTGGCTTTGAAGTAAAGGAATAATATTATGAAAAAGATAATTTTATCAATTGATGGAATGACTTGTAGTGCGTGTTCTAATGGTTTAGAGAAATATTTAAATAAGCAAAATGGTGTAAAAAGTGCAAGTGTAAATCTTGTTATGGCAAATGCTACAATAGAATATGACGAAAAGTTATTAAATCAAGAAAAGTTAGAAGAGTTTGTAAAAAAAGCAGGTTTTAAAAGTTTAGGTGAATTTAAAGAGATAAAGCTAGAAGAAAAAGGAAAAAAAGATAAGGTAATATTTATTATTTTTACTATTTTAGCAGTTCTACTTATGTATGTTTCAATGGGTAGTATGGTAAATTTGCCAAGTATACCAATTATTGATATGACTAAAAACACAGTAAATTATACAATTACGCTATTTATTTTTACAATCATTTTTATCGTATATGGTTTTGATGTATTAAAGAATGGATATAAAAACTTGATACATGGAACTCCTAATATGGATACTTTAGTAGGAATAGGAGTGTTAAGTAGTTTTTTATATAGCACTTATAGTATGTATTTAATTTTAAATGGAAACACGCATGCAATTCATAATCTATATTTTGAAGCTGCAGCAATGGTAATATATTTTGTAAAACTTGGTAGATATTTAGACGGTATAAGTAAAGACAAAACAAAAGAAGCAATTGGCGAATTAGTTAAGATAACACCAGAAAAAGCTGTTATCAAAGTTGATGGGGTAGAAAAAGTAGTAACTATTGATGAGGTGCATAAAGGTGATATTGTTGTAGCAAAACCAGGAGAAAGAATAGCAGTAGATGGTGTAATTATAGCGGGTAAAGCTCATTTAGATGAAGCTTTTATTACAGGCGAAAGTAAGCCAGTAACAAGACAAGTTGGAGATAAAGTAATTGCAGGTAGCATAAATTATGATGGATATATAGAATATAGAGCAGAGAGAATAGGTAAAGAATCTACAATATCAGAAATAGTAAAATTAGTAGTAGAAGCTAGTAATTCAAAAGCACCTATCTCAAAAGTAGCAGATACTGTATCAGGATACTTTGTGCCAGCAGTTATTGTTATAGCAATTCTAGCTTTTGTAATTTACTTAAGTTTAGGATATGATTTTGGAGCTAGTTTAATTACTTTCGTAACAATATTAGTAGTAGCTTGTCCTTGTAGTTTGGGACTCGCTACACCACTTGCGATAGTGGTATCAGAAGGCAAATGTGCAAGTAGTGGAATACTAATAAAAAAAGGCGAGATACTAGAAAATGCACAAAAAGTAAATACAATAGTTTTCGATAAGACAGGAACTTTAACTTATGGTACTTTAAAAATTGCAGAAATTAAGAATTACAGTGATTTAGACAATGATAGTTTAATACAGCTAGTAGGAAGTATAGAAAGCAAGTCTACACATCCAATTGGAAAGGCTTTTACAGAATATTTAGAAGAACATAAAATACCAAAATTAGAAGTAAAAGAGTTTGGAAATGTTGCAGGATATGGTATTATTGGTAAAGTAAATGATAAAAAAATAATACTTGGAAATGCTAAAATTCTTGAGAATTACAAACTTGAAAATAATCATATTGCTGATGAAAAAGAGCTTGCAAGTAATGGCAATAGTATAATATATGTTGTTCAAGAAAATATAATAATTGCTTTAATAGGTGTAAATGATATAGTAAGAGCCAATATAAAAGAAGTTATTGAGAGTTTGAATAATAACCAAATAGATACTATTATGCTAACAGGTGATAATAAAGAAACAGCAGAAGCGATTGCAAAAGAGATAGGTATAACAAAAGTAATTGCTAATGTTTTACCATCAGAAAAGACACAGGCTATAAAGGATTTAAAACAAGAAAATAAATATGTTATGATGTGTGGTGATGGAATAAATGACAGTCCAGCATTAATGTCAGCAGACATAGGTGTTAGTGTAAATAGTGGTACAGATATTGCTATGGATTCGTCTGATGTAATATTAACTAGAAATAGTTTAGATAGTATCTTAGAATTAATTAATATTAGTAAAAGCACAATAAGAATAATTAAGCAAAATTTGTTCTGGGCATTTTTCTATAATGTACTTATGATACCAATAGCAGCGGGACTATTTACTTCTTTTGGACTTCATATTAATCCAATGATAGCAAGTTTTGCAATGGTAATTAGTAGTTTAACAGTTATATTAAATACTTTAAGGCTTAAAAATAAATAATGAAAATAGGTGTAAAATTAATTTTTACACCTATTTTTTTATAAAAAATGTGGTATAATTTATATAAAAGTGAGACCGAAAAGCCTTGATAAAAGCCGAATGTTAATTTCGGTTGACAAATTTCAAAGTCAAATTGGTAGAAAGCAACTGATTAAAAACGTATAATTTTAATCAGAAAGAGAGGTTAAATAAAATGGATATTGGAGAAAAATTATTCGAACTTAGAAAAGGAAAGAATTTATCACAAGAGGAAGTTGCAGAAAAATTAAATGTAACAAGACAAACAGTGTCAAAATGGGAAACAAACCAAAGTACGCCAGATTTTGATAAAATTATGCCAATATGTGAGCTTTTTGAAATTACAACAGAAGAATTATTAACAGGTAAGAAACCAGAAGAAAAAGTGGAGGAAGAGGCAGAAGTAAAAAAAGAAGACGTCGAAGAAGAAAGACCACTTACAAAACAAGAGGTTAAGAGAAAGTCAGCAGAGGTAGTAAGCACGTCAGTGTTTTTATATATTTTAGCAGTAGTATTTATAATGATTACTATACCAGTGTTAAGGATGAACCCTATTATTGCATCATCAATATTTTTAGTTATAGTAGGCTTGGCAACAGTAAGAATTATTAGACACTATATGAGCATACCTAAATTTGAAAAAACAAAAGAAGAGAAAAAAGAAGAAAAAATATTAAAACAAATAGATAGTATGATTGGAACGATTACTGCGGTAATATATTTTATAGTCAGCTTTACTACTTTTGCTTGGCATATAACTTGGATAATTTTCATCATTGGTGGCATAGTTTCTAAAATAGTAGAACTAGTATTTATGTTAAAGGAGGACGAAGAAGATGAAGTATAGAGGGTTAATAATAACAATGATTGTAATGTTATCTATTGTAATAATTTTACTAATAGCTATTTTATGTATGGGTATAGTAAATGGTGGAAATATACAATTAGGATTTGTTAGAGGAAATAAAGCAGACCAAATTATTTACGATAAAGGATATGATATAAAGCTTATAAATAATATTGAAGTATTATCAAGTGCTGGTGATGTGAAAATAGAAGAAAGTAATGATTCAAATGTTAGAGTTTTAGTATATGGTGAGGAAGATAATGGTTTAAAAGTAAATTTAGAAAATGGAAACTTGAGAGTTGATTATAGAGAACATCATAAACATCATATAATTTCTTTTGGTGGATATTTAAGTGAAATTATTATATATGTTCCTAAGACTTATGATAAAGAGCTTAATCTAAATTTAGACTATGGAAACCTTGATATTATAAGCCTTGAAAAAGCAAATATAACAGTGAAAGAGTCTTGTGGAAATGTAAAATTAGGCAAGGTAAAAAATGTTTATGTTGAAAATGATATGGGAAATGTAAAAATAGAGGAAGTTTTAAATAAATTAAATATAAGAACAAATTGTGGAGATGTTAAAATTGAGAAGGTAAATTTAAAAGAAGATTCTTCTATAAAATGTGATATGGGAGATGTAAAGATAAAAGAGAAAAATGATGTATACATAGATGCTAAAGTAGATTTAGGAGATTGTAAGGTAAATAATAACAATAGACATTCAGAAGTTACACTTAAAATAGAAATGAATTGTGGAGATATTAAAGCAGGAGTTTAATTTAAAAATCTTACTAAAAAAACCGAAAGTTTATAAACTTTCGGTTTTTTGTTATTGTATAAATAACAAAATTATTGTTAGAATGATATATAGTTTTCAGGATCAATCCAATTTCCATCTTTCATTATTTCAAAATGTAGGTGTGGACCAGTTGAATTTCCTGTTGACCCAACTTTTGCAATTAAATCACCAGTTTTTACAGTGTCACCTTCTTCTACTAAAAGTTTAGAACATTGTGAGTAACTAGTTGTTAAGCCATCTGAATGTTCAATTACAATTCTATTTCCATATCCATTATCATACTTTGATAGTATAACTTTTCCATCTGCTGAGGCATAGATATCTGTGCCATTTAAAGCAGCTAAATCAATGCCTGTATGTGATCCTCCATATTTTGCAGTTGTAGTATAAGAACCACTTGTTAGTGGTAAGCTTAAACTAATTGATTTTGTTTCAGAAGAAGCAACAAGCTGTGGGTTTGCTTCATCAGAAATAGGCACATCGTCACTTTTAGAAATGGCTTCAAGTTTTGGCTTGTCTGTTTCTATTATGTTTTGTTTTTCTGATGAGTCACCTTTATTTCCATTTTCTACTAAAGCAGGTTCTGCTTTTACAGGTGTGTCCAATGGAACAAGCTTGCTATTATTTTCGTCTTGTGGCATTGTAGCAAAATTAATGGTTGGCACACTGATTATAATAGCTAAAGCTATAATGAGTAGTGCAGTAAATACAGTTGCAAGACGGATTGTACCTTTTTTATTAGATTTATCAATTATGTTTGAAAATCTATGCATTATATTTTTCCTCCTATTTGCAAAATTTAATGAGAAACTGTATTTTTGAGTTCTGTTTTTTTCAATTTGCTCTAAAAGGATTTCAGCATAATGAACTCTATAAGCTTTACTTTTATCTTTTAATACGTTCTCATCACAGTTTAGCTCTAATATCTCGTCAAATTGATTAGCAAAATTATAGATAATAGGGTTAAACCAATATATACAATTCAGAAGAAGTAATAAAAACTTACAAAAGATGTCCTTGCTTTTTATATGAAATAACTCATGTTTTAAAATAGCCTCATAATCACTGTCAATTATAACATTACTTGGAAGAACTATTTTATTTTTGAATATTCCAATTGACATCGGGGAAAGTGCATTTTCTGAAGTATAGCATAATACTTTCTTGTTTAGACCAATATCAATAGATATTTTCTGCAAGTCAATATCAAAATATTTTAAGTTTAATTTATGGCAAAACCACATATAATTAAGCAAATTATATGATAATGTAAGTGCTAAAATACCTAACCAAACATAAGGCAATATGCTAAAAACTTCATAAAGAATGTTATTTTCCACTTTTATAGTATTTGTTTGATTAATATCTGTAGTATTTTCTTTAATCTCTACTGGATTTTCACTATTATTGCTTAAGATAGGTGGCGCAATAATAGTAGATGACTCAACTTCAAACGCTGTTTGAAAACTACTTTTTAGGTTAGAGAAATTAAAAGTATTTATGGGCAAAAATAACAGTAATAAGATAATGGAAAACAATTTATAAATATTTTTTGAATAATATTTGTATTTGTTTTTAGATAAGAAAATTAGTATTGGTAAGATGAAAATACTAATAATTGAACCCAATACAAATACATTATAAAAAATTTTTTCTATCATTATTTGCTCCTATTTAACATATTTTTAAGTTCTTCAATGTCTTCGTTAGTAAGAGAATTATCACCTTCAATTAAAGACACAATAAGTTTTTTGCTAGAGTTGTCATACATCTTTTTAATGAAATTTTTAGTTTCATTTTTCTTATACTTTGAATAATCTACAATTGGAGTGTAGTAATTGATTCTTCCATTTTTTGAATTTTTTAAAAATCCTTTTTCTGTTAATCTTGATAGGATAACTTGCAAAGTTGATAATTTCCAATCAACTTCGTCTTTTAATTCTGCAAGAATTTCTCCTGTTGACATAGGAGAGTGTTTTCTCCAAATTATTTGCATAACTTTAAGTTCTGAATCTGGTAAGCTTTTCATTATTTCTTCCATAGGAAGTACCTCCTTTACAATGACAATTGTCTGTCTATATTATTACACATACAAATGTCTGTGTCAATAGTAAAATGAAAAAATTGATATATTGACTTTAAAAAGCTATGTGTTACAATATAATTGAGGTGAAAAATATGAATGATGATCCAATTAAAGAAAATAACCCGTTTAGGATAGGACTTGATAATTTAACAGGCGACGATGAGATAAATTCTGGTATAGAGTATAACGATTTGCATAATTGTTCTAATGATTTAAGTGATAGAGGAAGTAGAATAGAGGAAATAGCACATGCTAAATTTGCAGAAGCACAACGAAGAAATACATATAAAAATACTTATTCTGCAAGTAGTGAAAGAGTGAAGAAGGTAGTGATTACAAAAAATCCCAAAAATATAATAACAGGAATAATAGTTGCATATATAGCTTTTAATCTTGTTGGAACGGTAATTGCAAGCATTATTGGAGGTATAGGATCTTTTGTATCTAATACTAGTCAAGAAAGTTATATACCATCTTATGAATATAGTTATAATGATACAGTAGTAGATGGCGATTACAATTATGAAGGCGAAAGTGTAATACCAAATTTTACAGTAGAGACTGATATAATGAAAGAGAATGTACACATAGAAGCAGGAAAATCTGATAATGGAAATTTAATGATAAGACTTGAAAATCAGGCTCCAGATACAATGTATTCTACTAGAGTTCAATTAATTTTCTTTGATGCAGAAAATAAACCTATTAGTGTTACTGATTTAAACGTATATACCTTATATTCAAATGAGACAGAAACAATAGAAGTGCATAATATTCCAGAATATACAAGTTATAATTTTCTAATTAGCGATAGATATGCAGATGATACACCATATGCTAGTGAGTATTATGAATATTAAAAATAGAACCCAGCTTTTATTTAAAAAAGCTGGGTTCTATTTGTTTTCTTCTGATTCTTCTTCGTCTTCATCATCTTCGTCATTTTTTTCTTTTTTCTTGGTAAAACTAACAGGAATAATGATATTTTCTTTTTTCTCATGATTTCTAGGTTTTAATGTATTTGTCATATCTCCAACTTCAGAGATGTTAAGTTCTGTGTCATCTCCCATTACTATTTCTAATTCTTTATTTTCGTTTTCCAAATTCATTTTTTAATCTCCTTTTTCATTTGAAAATACTCACATATATATTATAGCATAAAATAGGGGTAAATGTCAAAAAACTCTTGAAAAAGTCACTTTTTTTTGATATTATAATTACTATGTAAAATCTAATTTTAGGAGGAAGAATGAACTTAAGTCAAGAACAAGCAATAATTGAAGCAATGTTATTTTCTACTGGGCGTGAAATTAAGATAAAAGAAATTATGAATGCCTTAGAAATTGGTTCAGAAGACATTGAGAAGATTATGCAAAATATGAAACTTAAATATGAGACTGAGGATAGTGGCTTAGAGCTTATAAAAGTAGAAGATGGATACCAGTTATGTACTAAAAAAGAGTACTATGATTATATATACCCATTATTTGATAATAGAGCAAAGCCAACGATTTCAAATGCTGCTTTAGAAACTTTATCTATTATTGCATACAATCCTAAAATTACTAGAGCTCAAATTGAAGCAATACGTGGTGTAAGTTCTGATGGAACAATTTACAAGCTTTTAGAATATAATCTTATACAAGATGACGGAAGACTTGACGCGCCAGGTAGACCTACAATGTATTCAGTTACAACAAATTTTATGAAGATGTTTGGTATAAGTTCATTAGACGAATTACCAGAGCTTCCAAGATACAAATTAGACGAAAATGAACAAATAGTTATAGATGATGTTATTCCAAAAGAGGCTCCAGAACCCGCAAGGGAAGTAGAAAAAAATGTAGAAAATGAGAAAGTAGAAGTTTAGGAGGAGTTTTTATGGGAAAAGAAGAATTTGTTAAAGAAATTACAAATATAGAAGAGGATTTTGCTCAGTGGTATACAGATATAGTAAGAAAAGCTGAGCTTGCAGATTATACAGACACAAAAGGGTGCATAGCTATTAAACCTTATGGATATGCAATTTGGGAGAATATTCAAAAATATGCAGATGCTAAATTTAAAGAAACTGGAGTAGAAAATGTATATTTTCCAGTTTTGATTCCAGAGAGTTTGTTACAAATGGAGAAGGATCATGTTGAAGGATTTGCTCCAGAAGTAGCTTGGGTTACAGAAGCTGGTGGCGAGAAATTAGATGAAAGATATTGTATAAGACCAACTTCTGAAACAATGTTTTCAACACTTTATTCAAAGTGGTTAAATTCTTGGAGAGATTTACCAATGGTATATAACCAATGGTGTAGTGTTTTAAGATGGGAGAAAGAAACAAGACCATTTTTACGTTCAAGAGAATTTTTATGGCAAGAAGGTCATACAATTCATGAAACACAAAAAGAAGCTGAAGAACGTACAATTCAAATGTTAGATATATATGCAGATGTCATAGAGAATTTGCTTGCAATTCCAGTATTAAAAGGAAGAAAAACTGAGAAAGAGCAATTTGCTGGAGCTGAAGCTACATATACAGTTGAAAGCCTAATGCACGATGGTAGAGCACTTCAAGCTGGAACTTCACATTATTTTGGCCAAAACTTTACAAGACCATTTGAAGTTAAATTCCAAAATAGAGAAGGAAAAGAAGAATATGCTTATCAAACTTCTTGGGGAATTAGTACAAGACTAATTGGTGGAGTTATTATGGCACATGGAGATAATAGAGGACTTAAATTACCACCAAGAGTTGCACCAATACAAGTAGTTATTGTACCAGTTGCAATGCATAAAGAGGGCGTTAAAGAAAAAGCAACAGAGTTATTTGAAAACTTAAATAAAAAATTCAGAACAAAGGTTGATTTAAGAGATAACTACACACCAGGTTTTAAGTTTAATGACTGGGAGATGAGAGGTGTGCCAGTTAGAGTTGAAATCGGACCAAGGGACATTGAAAATGGAGTTGCAATGCTAGTTAGACGTGATACTTTAGAAAAGGAGACAGTAGAACTTAGCAATTTAGAAAATAGAATTTCAGAGCTATTAGAAGAGATTCAAACAAATATGTATAATGAATGTGCAAAACATAGAGATGAAAAAACTACTATTGCATATAGTTTAGAAGAAATTTCTAAGAACTTAGAAGAAAATCAAGGATATGTAAAAACAATGTGGTGTGGAGATGTAGCTTGCGAGAATAAAGTTAAAGAAGTTACAGGTGCACATTCAAGATGTATGCCATTTGAGCAAGAGCATTTAGCAGATACTTGTGCAATATGTGGTAAAAAAGCTGATAAAATGATAGTTTGGGGACGCCAATACTAGAAGGAGGAAGTAGATATGATAGGGAAAAGAAAATTAGTTTTAGTTGGAACAGGTTTTGTAGGAATGAGTATGGCTTACGCAATACTTAGCCAAGGTGCAGCAAGTGGAGTAAGTGAACTTGTTTTAATAGATGTACTAAAAGATAAAGCAATTGGAGAAGCAATGGACTTATGTCATGGTTTACCATGTTCTTCAAGTCATATGGAAATTAAGGCAGGAGATTATAGTGAATGCGAGGATGCAGATATTGTAGTTATTACAGCTGGTTTAAATCAAAAGCCTGGTCAAACAAGATTAGAATTAGCAGGTGCTAATGCTAAAATAATGAAAGATATCACTATGCAAGTTGTAAACAGTGGCTTTAAAGGAATTTTCCTTATTGCTTCAAATCCAGTAGATTTAATGACAAAAGTAGTTCAAGAAGTTTCAAAATTTCCTACAGGTAGAGTAATTGGTTCAGGAACAGCATTAGATACAGCAAGACTTAGATTTATGGTTGGAGAATACTTGAATGTTTCTAACAAAAATGTTCACGCATATATAATGGGAGAGCATGGAGATTCTTCATTTGTTCCTTGGGAACATGCTTATGTAGGTTGTAAAAGAGTTATAGATATTTTTAAAGATGCAGGAAAAGATATGGCTGACCTTGATAAAATTCATATTGAAGTTAGAGATGCAGCTTATGAGATTATCAATAGAAAGAAGGCTACATATTATGGAATTGGTCTTGGGCTTGCAAAAATAGTTAAAACTATAATGAATGATACTAATGAAATCCTTACAGTATCAGCATATTTGAATGGGGAATATGGTCAAGAAGATATTTATATAGGAGTTCCAGCTGTTGTAAATAGCAATGGAGCTAGAGAAATTTTAAGCCTAGAATTATCTCCTGAAAATCAAGAGAAATTAAATAATAGTGCAAAAATATTAAGAGAGAATATGGAAAACATAAGAAATAGTTTAAAAAAAGATGCATAAGCATCTTTTTTTAAACTACTAATTTTTTTATTTGTTTTACTTCTAAATAAAGCTTTTCAATATGAGCTTTCCTTACTTTATACGCTTCCTGCAATTCTTTTAAAGCTTGAGGCACCATATCTACATTTTCATTTCTTCTAAGTAGAGCAGCAACGCCTTCACGATAGTATTCTTTTTTGCTTTCAGTAGCTGAGTCTTCCATTTTTTTATAATATTTATTAGCTTCTTCAAAACGTTTAATTTCATCTTTCAAATAATCTAAATAGTCTGAACGAGAAGCTATTTCATATTCTGTATCGTCAATGACAACTTTAAATAAGGCTTTAACAATCTTTCTATCTATTTTACCTAGCCTAGTTTCAGTTGCTAAAATTTTTAATCCATCTGGAATAGATTGAATTGGATTTGGTTTTGTATCATCAATTAATATATTTAAAGTTTCAATAATACCAATGTGTGTTTTATACTGCCTTTTTGCACTAATAGCTTCAAATTCGTCAGCAACTCTGATAATTTGAGCTTCATAAGGGATTTTATTAGCAGAAATTCCATTAGGATATCCCGTACCATTAAGTGCCTCGTGATGAAAAAGAGTACCTGCAGCATAAGGTCTTAGTTTTGGGTCGTTCATGCACATTTTATAGCCAATAGTTGTATGGCTTTTCATGATTTCATATTCTTCTGGAGTAAGTCTAGTAGGCTTTTGAAGTATATCAGGTGGGATAAATATTTTTCCAATATCATGCAGATATGCGCAAGTGGTACAGTAAATTGTAAAGCCTTGATCTAATTTTAAATATTCACAAAGTCTACAAGTTATAGATGCAACATTTTCTGAGTGTTTTCTAGTGTATGCGTCTAAACTATCAAGCATTTTTAATTGATAACGAATACGGTCATCCAAGTTATATGATTTTAAACTGGTTTTACTATAAAAATCAAAATCTTCCTTCATAGCTTCTCCTTTAGTACATAGAACATATATATTATTGTATCGATAATTAATTTTATAGTCAAGTAAGTAACTTTAAAAAATTAATTTTTACTTGCGAAAAATGTAAATTTAGGATATAGTAATTAGTAGTTATAAAAAAGAGGAAAAAAACATGTATTTAAAAAGATTAGAAATGTACGGATTTAAGTCTTTTGCTGATAAAACAGTACTTGAATTTATGCCAGGAATTACAACAGTAATTGGACCAAATGGATCAGGAAAAAGTAATATATCTGATTGTATACGTTGGATTTTAGGCGAGCAAAGTATGAAGTCTTTAAGAGGACAAAAATCGGAAGATATAATTTTTGCAGGAACACAAAATAGAAAGTCTTTAGGCTATGCTGAAGGCTCAATCGTTATAGATAATACAGATGGAAAATTACCTATTGAGTATAATGAAGTTATTGTTACTAGAAGAATATATAGAAGTGGAGAAACAGGTTATTTCATAAACAAAACGCCATGTAGATTAAAAGATATTTTAGAACTATTTATGGATACTGGTATTGGAAAAGATGGGTATTCTATAATAGGTCAAGGAAAGATTGATGAAATTTTAAGTAATAAATCAGAAGATAGAAGACATATTTTTGAAGAGGCTGCAGGTATTGTAAAATATAGAACTAGAAAAAATGAGTCAGAGAAAAAGCTAGAACAAACTAAGCTTAATTTATTGAGAATAAATGATATTGTAAATGAAATTGAAGGTAATATAGGACCTTTAAAATCACAATCTGAAAAGGCTAGAAAGTTCTTAGACTTAAGAGAAAGATTAAAAGAGATTGAAGTAGGTCTTTTTCTATATAATATAGAAGATTATAAAACTAAAATGAAAGAAATCAAAGATAATATTGATATTTTTGAAGCACAAAAAATAAAAGAAGAAGAAAAGCTAAACAATGCAAGTGAAGAAAAAGAAAACTTAAAGAAAGCAATAGATGAACTTTTAGAACAAATTGAAGAAGTACAAAATTTAGGCTTTGAAGGCGGGAAGAAAAAAGAGCAATATAATAGTGAAATAGCTATTTTACAGGAAAGAATTGCCAATAATAAAGAGAATTTTGATAGATATGAAAAAGATATAGAAGATTTAGAAGTAAGAAATAGTGAACTAGAAAACGAGAAAACCACTAAAATTGAAAAGAAAACTAATTTAACTGCTAATAAAGAAAAATTCGATAGTGAGCTTAAAGAAAAAGAAGAGGAACTGGAAAAATATACACAAACTCTTTCTGAAAAGGACTTGGAAATTGAAGCAAAAAAACTTACTGTACAAACTAATATTGATAATAGGTATGAGATTTTAAATCAAATAAGCACAGGGAAGGCAAATTTTGAAAATTTAAATAAAAAGGAAACTTCTATTAAAAATGAAATACAAGATACTATTTCAGAACTAGATGAAGCTAGACTTAAGAAAAGTGATATGAGTGCTCATTTTCACACAATAGAAGCAAATAAAAATACACTTCAAAAAGCTTTAGAGGCTATAAAGGGAAAACGTGAAGAAAGCACTAGCAAAATAGCAAATTTTGATGAAGAAATAAATAATTTAGATACTGAATATAGAATTAAGAATTCAAGATTAAAATTCTTGGTGGAAACTGAAAAAGAAAAAGAAGGCTATGGACGAAGTGTAAAATTATTATTAGAGGATATTGAGAAGAATTCTAGTTTAAATAAAGGTGTACATGGAGTTTTAGCAAACCTAATCTCAGTAGATTCAAAGTATGAGACAGCTATCGAAATGACACTTGGTGGATCTCTTCAAAATATAGTTACAGATACGGAGCAAGAAGCAAAAAAATTAGTTAATCATTTAAGAGAAAATAATTTAGGAAGAGCATCTTTCTTACCTATTAGTTCCGTAAAGCCACAAAAGATTTCTAAGCTTGTTACTAATGGAATTAAAGGCGTAATTGGAGTTGCAAGCGAGCTTGTAGAAACAGATAAAAAATATATAGATATTGTAGCAAATTTACTTGGAAAGACTGTAATTGTGGAAGATATGGATACTGCTATTGCACTTGCAAAACAAAATTCATATTCTTTTAAAATAGTAACTTTAAAAGGAGATATGATAAATCCATCTGGAGCAATCAGTGGAGGTTCTGTACAAAAGAAAACCGTAAGTATTTTAGGACGTGGAAAAGAAATCCAAAGTTTAGAAAAAGAACTAAAAAGTATAGAAGTAAAGAAAGACAAGGTAATTAAAGATAAAGAAAAATATTCAAATGAAGTTCAAGAAGTATTAGAAGGTTTTGATGAGAAACAGGCTAAACTTCAAGAAGTAGAAATAATATTTGCGACTGAAAATCAAAAGCAAGAGACTTTAAATTTGGAAATAATTAAACTAGAGGCAAAACGTGATAAATTAAAAGAAGATTTAGAAAATCTAAAGAAAGAAAAACAAGAGAATCAGGATGCAGAGGTAGAATATAATAAGAAGATTTCAGAAATAGATAAAGAAAATGAGGGATTAAACAAAGTAATTGAAGAATTTACTGCAATAAACAAAGATAATCAAAGATATATAGATGACTTGAATTTTGATATTACAAATTTAAAAATATCTGTATCTTCATTTGATGAGAGTGAAACTTCAATTAATGAAATGCTTGATAGATTGGATTCTGATATCGCAAATAATAGGACAAGCATTGAAAATAAAAAAGAGCTTCGTGAGAAAATTATAAAAGACAATGAAGAGTTCGAGAGAAATATTGAAGATACTAAAATAAAGATTACGGAACTTGAAAAAGAAGTTGCGGAAAGTGGAGAAAAAGTAGATAAGCTAAAACAAGAGCGTAGTCAGAAAAATGATAAAATAGTAGCTTTAGAATCAGAAATTCAAGAAATTACTTCAAGAGTCGATGAAGTTAAAAACCAAATTTCTAAACTAGACTTGAAGAATTCAAAATTAGATTTAGAACTAAATCAAGTTATCAATAAAATGTGGGAAGAATATGAGCTTACACCAAATACGGTAGGAGAAGTTAAGCCAATCAATAATGCAAATGAAGTGCAAAAAGAAGTTAATTCACTAAGAAGTGAGATTAAAGATTTAGGACCTATTAATGTAAACAGCATAAAAGAATATCAAGAATTAAAAGAAAGATATGATTTTATTAGTGAGCAACGTTTAGATTTAGAAGAGGCGAGTACAAAACTTAAAAAGGTTATAACAGAGATGACAGACACAATGAAAAAGCAATTTGCAGAGCAATTTAAAGTTATTAATAAAAATTTTGGTAAAGTATTTGTTGAACTGTTTGGTGGGGGAAAGGCAGAACTTATATTAGCTGATACAGATAATATTTTAGAGTGCGGAATTGAAATAGAAGTACAACCGCCGGGTAAGAAACTTCAAAATATGATGCTTTTATCAGGTGGTGAGAAAGCATTTACAGCAATTGCATTATTGTTTGCAATATTAAAAATCAATCCAGCGCCATTTTGTGTACTTGATGAAATTGAAGCGGCACTTGACGATGTAAATGTTTACAGATTTGCTGAATACTTAAATCACTTTACAGACACTACTCAGTTCTTAGTAATAACACATAGAAAAGGAACAATGGAAGTAGCAGACACGGTTTATGGAATTACAATGGAAGAAAAAGGTATTAGTAAACTTCTTTCAATGAAATTAAAATAAAAAATTAAAGCTTGCATTTATTTATAATGCAAGCTTTTTTGTAAATAATAAAATTATGATAAAAACATTGTGGGAAAATATAAAAAAAGATAATATAAGTGAGGGAGCGGCAGTATGTGCATATTATACGATACTGTCTTTTATACCTTTTATTATGTTAGTTATAACTTTAATTCAATATACAGGTATTTCGCCTGTGACACTTTTTGAAGCTATTTCAAGCATTGTACCAGAAAATATGAACGAATTTGTAATGGATATTGTATATGAAGTATATTCTAAATCTATTGGAACGATATCAATTTCGATAATATTTACTATTTGGTCTGCAGGAAGAGGACTTTTCGCATTAAGTAAAGTTTTGGGAGAAATTTATGATACTAACAAAAATGAAGAAATCTCATATATTTATTTGCGCCTTAAAGGAATTTTTCAAACTATTCTTTTCATTTTTCTAATAATTAGTGGATTAATAATCATAGTTTTTGGAAGTTACTTAAAAATTTTAATTTTATTGGGTTTACTAATGATATATAAATTTATTCCCAACCATAAAGTTGATTTTAAAAGTCAAATATTAGGTGCAGTTTTTGGAGCTGTTGCTTTTAATTTCATATCTTTGATATTTTCGAAATACTTATTAATCTTTCGAAATTTTTCATTTATCTATGGAAAACTTACTAGTTTGATGTTAATAATGATGTGGGTTTATGCATCATTTTATATAATTTTTCTTGGTGCAGAAATTAATAAAATCGATTATTTCCGTATGGAAAAATTACTAAAAAAATATTAGCAAAAGTACTTGACAAGTGCTAATAAAAGATGTAAGATATTAGCAGTCAAAGAAATAGATTGCTAAAAAGTAAGGAGTAAAAGTATGCCTGAAAATTTAGACAATAGAAAAAGAAAAATTCTACAAGCAATTGTGGAAGAATATATTGAAACCTCTGAACCCGTAAGCTCTGGAAGCTTAGTGAAAAATGAGGAATTAAAATGTAGTAGTGCTACTATTAGAAATGAGATGGCAGAGCTTGAGCAAATAGGATTCTTGGAAAAGCCACATACTTCTGCTGGTAGAATTCCTTCACAAAAAGGATATAGGTACTATGTTGATGAATTATTAAGAGAAGATAATTTAAGCCGAAAAGAAATTGAAATGATTAAAGAAATGATGGAGACAAAGGTAAATAGGTTAGAAGATCTTACTAAAATTGCTACAACAACTCTATCAGAAATAACTCATTACACTACTATAGCAATTGAGCCTAATGTTAGCAACCATACTATAATAGATATCAAATTTATACTATTAGGCACTAGAGTATTAATGGCAGTTATTCTTACGGATTCTGGTATTATTAGAGAGTCAATAATTAAATTTGACGAAGATTTAACACAAGAGCAGATTGACGATTTAACATATATTTTTAATAATAAACTTGTTGGAAAACCACTTGAAAAAATAGATGGACCAATTGAAGAATATATTGTTGAAGAAATGAAAACTGGAATAAGGATAATTGAGAAAATTATTGAAGAAATTAACAAATTGCTAGAAGATTCTAAGACATATATTGAAGGCGCAAACAAAGTTATAGATATGCCAGAATTTAAAAAACAGGAGATGGCAAAAGACTTTTTAAATGTTATTGATGCAAAAGATATAATTGCTGATGTTATAAATACAGGTATGGCAAAGGATATAAATGTTTATATAGGTTCAGAATCAGAAAGAGAAGAACTTAAGAATTTTAGTATTGTTACCTTTAATCATTTATTAGACGGTAAAGATATTGGTACAATTGGAATTATAGGTCCAACTAGAATGGACTATTCAAAAGTAATTTCAGTTATGAAATATATCAGTAAAAAGTTGAATGACGATTATAAAAAAGGCAAATTCTAAAGAAAGGTAGGAAATAGATTTGGAAGAAAATGAAGCAAATGAATATTTTGAAACAGCAGAGAAAGTGCAAAACAATGAGGAAATAGAAAATAAGAGTGAAATTGATGAACTTGAAGATAGATATAAGAGGCTACTTGCAGAGTTTGAAAATTACAAAAAAAGAAGTCAAAAAGAAAGAGACAGCTTATATGGAATGGTTACAGGAGATGTTGTTATGACAATTCTTCCAATCATGGATAACTTAGAAAAAGCTGCGGATGCTAAGACAGAAGATGAAAACTATCAATCTGGTGTAAAAATGGTATCAAAGCAATTATCAGAAGCATTAGGAAAACTTGGATTGACAGCCATAGAAGCAGTTGGAACAACTTTTGATCCAGAGTTACACGAAGCAGTATCACATGTAGAAGACGATAGTAAAGGTGTACAAGAAATTGTAGAGGAATATAGAAAGGGCTATAAAATAGGTAATAAAGTAGTACGTCACTCAATGGTAATAGTAGCCAATTAATATGAAAAGCTCCGTCTTTTGATATTAATTTAAATTACAATGTTAATAATGTAAATTATTATATATAAACCAAAGAAAAGAAGAAAAAATATATATTCAAGGAGGAATTTAAAATGGGAAAAATCATAGGTATTGATTTAGGAACAACAAATTCTTGCGTTTCAGTTATGGAAGGTGGGGAACCAGTTGTTATACCAAATGCAGAAGGAAATAGAACAACTCCATCTGTAGTAGCTTTCTCAAAAAACGGAGAAAGATTAGTTGGACAAATTGCAAAACGTCAAGCAGTTACGAACCCAGACAACACAGTTATTTCTATAAAAAGAAAAATGGGAACAAGCGAAAAAGTAAAAATCGAAGGAGACGAATTCTCACCACAAGAGATTTCAGCCATGATATTACAAAAACTAAAAGCAGATGCTGAAAACTACTTAGGTGGTACAGTATCACAAGCTGTTATTACAGTTCCAGCTTACTTTAGTGATAGCCAAAGACAAGCGACAAAAGATGCTGGTAGAATCGCAGGACTTGAAGTTTTAAGAATTATAAATGAACCTACAGCAGCAGCACTTGCTTATGGAATGGATAAAGAAGCTCAAGATCAAAAAATAATGATTTATGACTTAGGTGGTGGAACATTTGATGTTTCAATACTTGAAATTGGTGATGGAGTATTTGAAGTTTTATCAACAAACGGAAATACACACTTAGGAGGAGACGATTTCGATAATGCTATTATTGAATATTTAGTTTCTGAATTTAAGAAATCAAATGGTATTGATTTAAAAGCTGATAAAATGGCTATGCAAAGATTAAAAGAAGCAGCTGAGAAAGCTAAAATTGAACTTTCAGGTGTGCAACAAACAAATATCAATTTACCATTTATCACAGCTGATAGCACAGGACCAAAACACTTAGATATTACTTTAACAAGAGCTAAGTTTGAAGAATTAATTCATGATTTAGTTGAGTCAACAGCAGATCCAGTTAACTTAGCATTAAAAGATGCTGGCATCAGTGCTTCTGATTTACACAAAGTATTATTAGTTGGTGGTTCAACAAGAGTACCAGCTGTTCAAGAAGTTGTAAAAAGGATTACTGGAAAAGAAGCCGATAAAGGAATTAATCCTGATGAATGTGTTGCAGTTGGTGCAGCTATTCAAGGTGGTGTATTGTCAGGAGATGTTAAGGATTTAGTATTATTAGACGTAACACCATTATCATTAGGTATTGAAACTTATGGCGGTGTATTTACAAAATTAATCGAAAGAAATACTACTATTCCAACTAAAAAATCACAAGTATTCTCTACAGCTGGAGACGGTCAGACAAGTGTTGAAGTCCACGTTTTACAAGGTGAAAGAGAAATGGCAGCTTACAATAAAACACTTGGAAGATTCCAATTAACAGGAATTCCACCAGCACCAAGGGGAGTACCACAAATCGAAGTAACATTTGATATTGATGCTAATGGTATAGTTCACGTTTCAGCTAAAGACCAAGCAACTGGAAATGAGCAAAAAGTTTCAATTACAGCAAGCACAAACTTAACTGAAGATGATATCAATCAAGCTATTAAAGACGCAGAAGCACATGCTTCAGAAGATAAGAAAAAGAAAGAAGAAATCGAAGTTAAAAATAATGCAGAGAGTTTAGTATATAACAGCCAAAAAACTTTAGAAGAACTTGGAGATAAGCTAAGTGGAGAAGAGAAAGCTAAAGTTGAGACTGAAATTGAAAATACTAAAAAAGCATTAGAAGGAAATAATGTAGATACAATTAAAGAAGCTACAGATAAATTGACAAAAGTGTTCTATGAAATTTCTGAAAAACTATATAAACAAGCGGGACCTGCTGGAGAAGCAAATGGTGCTGACAATACAGTTAATGAAGATGGAACAGTAAATGCTGATTATACAGTTGAAGATGATTCTAATAACGAAGATAATAAATAATTAATACTTGGCCGGCGTAAGTCGTCGGCCACTGTAATATAAATGAATATATTATAGTGGCGGACGACTTTAGCCAAATGAAAATTAGGAGGAGTTTATGACACAAAAAAGAGATTATTATGAAGTTCTAGGTGTTGATAAAAACGCCACAGATGAAGAGATAAAAAAAGCTTATAGAAGACTTGCCAAGAAATATCACCCAGATGCAAATCCAGACGATAAGGCAGGAGCAGAAGAAAAGTTTAAAGAATTAAGTGAAGCTTATGAGAACTTATCTGATAAACAAAAAAGACAAATGTATGACCAGTTTGGCTTTGATGGACCACAATTTGGCGGAGGCCAAGGTGGTGGTTATTATTCTTATGGAAGTGGCTTTGACGGATTTAGTGGATTTTCAGATTTCAATGATCTAGGAGATTTAGGAGATATTTTTTCTTCATTTTTTGGGGGTGGAGGTACAAGAACTAGAGCAAGTTCTAATTCACCAAGAAAAGGTGCAGATTTAAAAGTAAATTTAGATATTACTTTTGAAGAAGCTTTTTTAGGTGCTGAAAAAGAAATTACAATAAGCAGAAATGAAGAATGTAAATCTTGTAAAGGAACAGGTGCAAAGGCAGGAACTTCACCAGTTACTTGTACAACTTGTAATGGTCAAGGAAGAGTTAAACAAGTAGTTACAACACCGTTTGGACAAATGGCAACACAAAAAACTTGCTCAGTTTGTGGTGGCACAGGAAAAGTTATAAAAGAACCTTGCCCAGATTGTAGGGGTAAAGGAAAAGTTAGAAAGTCAGTAAAAATCAGTGTAAAGGTTCCAGCGGGAATAGATGATGGTAGAACTTTAGTACTAGAAAATCAAGGCGAGCCAGGTATAAATAATGGACCAAAAGGTGATTTATATATAGTCGTACATATAAAAAGACATAATATATACAGCAGGAAAGGTGATCATGTATTTTGCGAAGTACCAATTACTTTTACAGGTGCAACTTTAGGTACAGAAATCGAAATTCCAATGGTAGATGGAACTAAAGAAAAATATAAGATTCCTGAAGGTACGCAAACAGGAACTAAGTTTACTATAAAAAATAAAGGTTTCAAAAGTGTAAATGGAAATTGGAGAGGTGATTTCGTATTTACTGTTACAGTTCAAGTACCAAAGAGACTAACGCATACACAAAGAGAATTGTTAGTAGAACTTGCTAAAACAATGAATGAACAACCACCTATTAAGAAAAAGGGAATCTTTGGATAACAGATATTGGAGTAATAAATTTGGAGCTAAAAGGACAAATAGAAGAATTTATATATCAAAGTGAGGCAAATAGCTATACTATTGCAGTATTCCAAACAATAGATATGGAAATACTTACAGTAGTTGGATTTTTGCCTTTTATTGCTGTTCGGAGATTGTTTGAAATTAACTGGTAAGATGGTAGTGCATCAAGAATATGGAGAACAATTTAAGATTGAGACTTTTGAGAAAATATTACCAGAAACTACAGATGCTCTTGAGAAATATTTAGCAAGTGGAACAATTAAAGGAATTGGTCCTGCAACTGCAAGAAAAATAATTAAAAAGTTTGGGGACGACGCAATTAATGTATTTAAGTTTGAACCATTAAAACTTGCTGAGATTAAAGGGATTTCTAAAGATAAAGCTTATGAAATTGGAGAAGAATTCAACGAGAAATGGGAAGTTTGGCAAATTGTTGGCTTTTTAGAGAAATTTGGTATTAGTGCAAATAGTAGTAAAAAAGTCTATGATGCGCTAGGAAAAGATGCAATAGAGAAAATAGAAGAAAATCCATATATATTAATTGATATTGTATATGGAGTTAATTTTCAAAAGTTAGATAGGATTGCTTTAGAAATAGGAGTTTCTAAAAATAGTGACCATAGAATTAAGAGTGGTATTAAATATGCACTTATTATGGCTAGTTATAATGGAAATACTTGTGTACAAAAGGAAAATTTAATTGAATTTAGCCAAAGTATTTTAGAAGTTGATAGAGAGGCAATAGAGAATAACTTAATAAACTTAAATGTAAAACAAGAAACTTATATTGAGGAAATAGAAGGAGAGACTTGGGTATACCTATATCCTTTTTATAAAGCTGAGCTTAATATTACTGAAAGACTTATTGCTTTAAGAGACGCAAAAAATACAAAGTTCATACAAAACTTTGAAACTAAGATTAGAATGAATGAGAGAATGTTAGATATTGAATTATCTGATAAGCAAAGAGAAGCTATAAGGCAAATTAATGATAATAATATATGTGTTATAACTGGGGGACCTCGGTACTGGTAAAACTACTATTATTAAATGTATTTTAGAGATTTATAAAAATGATAAATACAAAGTGGAGCTTTGTGCACCGACAGGAAGAGCTGCTAAAAGAATGAGTGAAACTACTGGAGAAGAAGCTAAAACTATACACAGACTTTTAGAAATTGGAAAAATAGAAGAGGATAAGCTTGGTAGTATTGATGAAGAAATAGTTCCTATTGATGTTGATGTTTTAATTATAGATGAAATGTCAATGGTTGATGTTTTCCTTATGAACTACATTGTAAGAGCAGTATATTATGGCACTAAAATTATTTTTGTAGGTGACTCTAATCAGCTTCCATCAGTTGGTCCTGGAAGTATTTTAAAAGACCTAATTGATTCAAATCAGTTTGCAATGGTACAGCTTAATAAGATTTTTAGACAAGCTGCTAAAAGCAAGATAATAGTAAATGCTCACAATGTTAATAATGGTATAAGCTTTGTACGGAAAAAATGAAAAAGATGAAGAAAAATTAGAAGACTTTTTCTATGTAAATGAGGCAAATCAAGAAAAAATACTTAGTCAAGTGCTATCTCTTAGCAAAGACAGACTTAAAAACTATGGAAATTATGAATTTTTTAAGAATATTCAAGTTCTTACCCCGACTAAAAAGGGAATGTTAGGAACAAAAGAATTAAATAAAAGCTTACAAAAAACTTTAAATCCAGAAGATGTAAATGTTCTTGAAAAACAATATGGCGAAATTATTTTTAGAGAAGGCGATAGAGTAATGCAGGTTAAAAATAACTATGATATTTATTGGGAGAAGGGCAAGGATATAGGCACAGGTATTTTTAATGGTGAGCTAGGAATTATCAGAAAAATAGATGGGAAAGAAAAACAAATTGAAGTAGAGTTTGACGATAAAAAGGTTGCTTGGTATGCTTTTTCAGAACTTGAAGAATTGGAGCATGCGTATAGTATAACTATACACAAGGCGCAAGGAAGTGAATTTGATGTAGTTATTTTAGTTATACCTCCAACTTCAAGTATGTTACTTACAAGAAATTTGTTATATACAGGTATGACTAGAGCTAAAAAGCTTTTGATAATCATAGGTAATAGAAATTTAGTAGAATATATGATAAATAATGCTGATATCAAAAAGAGAAATACTGGACTAGAAGAACAATTAAAAAGATTAGGAGAAGAGAAGCTTTAATAGCTTCTTTTTTATATGCAAAACTTGTCAATCAAAATATAGTCATTCGACAAAACTTCTCTGTTTTCACCAAAGGAGAAAGGCTCTAATAAAACGAATATTAAAGTAGAACAAAAGATGAGGAGGACAAACTTATGAATGTAAAACATTATGTAGATGATAAGCTCTTGGTCTTCGAAATAACTGAGGATTTGGATCATCATGTTACAGAAAAAATAAGGAGGAGAGCGGATTATGAAATTCAAAGATTTATGCCTAAAAGAGTGGTACTTGATTTTAATAGGGTTGTATTTATGGATAGTGCCGGAATTGGATTAGTTATAGGTAGATACAAAACTACTTGTTGTTATGGTGGTAAGCTAGAAATGATAAACGTAAGTAGTAAAATAAGAAAAATTTTTGAGATGTCTGGAATTTTAAAGATAATTCCAATTATATCTAATAAGGAGGCGGTCAATGAATAAGATGATAAAAAATGAAATGAAACTTGAGTTTCTAAGTAAATCAAATAATGAAGGGTTTGCCAGAGTAGTTGTTGCATGTTTTGCATCACAAATTGATCCTACAATAGAAGAGATCGCAGATATAAAAACTGCAGTGTCTGAAGCAGTTACAAATGCTATTATACATGCGTATCCAAATGGAGAAGGCATCGTAAAAATTGTTGCTAGACTATATGATAAAGAGCTTGAGGTGGAAGTTTCAGATACAGGAATTGGTATTAGTGATATTGAAGAAGCTAAAGAACCACTATATACCAGCAAAAGTGGACTAGAGCGTTCTGGTATGGGCTTTACAATAATGGAAAGTTTTATGGATAATTTAAAAGTAGAGTCTATCGTAGGACTTGGTACTAAAATTACAATGAAAAAGAAAATAACAACAAAAGAGGTAAGTTTAGAGTCTAGTACATACGAAATAAAGTAATGGAGGGGTTATGTATGAAAATGATAATACTCTCTTGGAAGAAGCAGCAAGTGGAAATTCAGAGAAAATGGAAATTCTAATAAATAAAAATACGGGACTGATATGGGGAATAGTTAAAAAATTCATAGGAAAAGGTTATGAAACAGATGACCTTTATCAAATTGCATGTATGGGTTTTATAAAAGCTATAAAAAGATTTGATAAAAGTTATAAAGTGAAACTTTCTACATATGCTGTACCATATATCTTAGGTGAGATAAAGAAATTTATTAGAGATGATGGTATTATAAAAATTAGCAGAAGCATTAAAGAGCTAGGCTTTAAAGTGCTTATGGAATCTATAAATGAAGAATCAAATGAAAGGAAAATTTTTAGTGAGTTTGACGAGCAAACAAAAATCGTTGAAAAAATCACAATTGAAGAACTTGTTGAAAACTTAAATACAAGAGATAAGGAAATTATAAAACTTAGATTTTATAAAGAAAAAACGCAAAGACAAGTAGGTGAAATCCTAGGAATTTCTCAAGTTCAAGTTTCTAGGATAGAAAAAAGAATATTAAGTGAATTTAAAGAGAAATTAAAAGCAGAGGTATAGTTTTGAAAAAAATTTTTATTTATATTGTTATAATAATTATTATTTCGTTTTCAATTTCAATATTGTTTACGAAAAATTTTGAAAAGAAGGAAGAGGAGGTTGTCTCCCCAGAACCTGTGGAAAGGGTGGAAAACAATTTCGTGGATTTACTACATAAAGCAGATGGAACAGTAGAGCACTTAGGTTTAGAAGAATATTTATATGGAGTGGTTAGCGCAGAAATGCCAGCAAGTTATGAGCTTGAAGCTTTAAAAGCACAAGCAGTAGTTGCAAGAACTTATACGAAATATAAGCAAGAAGAAAAAAAACATGATAATGCTGATATTTGTGATGATAGTACTTGCTGTCAGGCATGGATTTCAAAAGAAAATCGTTTCTCAAGGTGGGAAGAAGCTGAGAGAGAAAGCAACTGGAATAAGATTGTTCAAGCTGTAAATGAAACTGCTGGTAAGTATATTGCATACGAAGGGAAACCTATAAATGCACTTTTCCATAGTAACAGTGCTGGAAAAACTGAGCTTCCAATTAATGTTTGGGGTGGTACTTATCCATATCTTCAAATTGTCGAAACTTCTGGAGAAAATGCATATTCAACTTATGCTTCAGAAGTTGTTATTAGCAAGGATGAGTTAATTCAAAAAATGCTAGAAAAAAATTCAAAATTTAAAATTAATTTTAAAGATGACGATGCTATGCGAATTCTAGAGTATAATGAAAGTGGTAGAGTTAAAACTTTAAAAGTTGGAAATACTGAACTTAGTGGAGTCGAAGCAAGAAGCATTTTTGGGCTAAAATCGGCAAAATTCGAATTTATGATTGATGGAGACGAAATTAAATTTCAAATTTTGGGTTATGGTCACGGAGTAGGCTTAAGTCAAAGCGGAAGCGATAGTTTAGCAAAACAAGGTAAAAATTTTGAAGAAATAATCACACATTATTATAAAAATGTGGAAATAACTGAATAATTTTACTATAATCTGCAAATACTTATTTTATCAAACAAAGCTAAAAAATGGAGGGTGAAATGAGTAGAAGAGATTATTTTAGAGAAGAAAATAAATTGAAAAATGTGAGCATTGTTTTTGGGATAGCTTTAGCCATAACGATAATAGCCTTTATATGTATATTTAGTTTATATAATAAAAAGCTTGAAGAAAATGCAAGACAAAGTATACTAGATTTGGGAAGAATAAATAATATTGTACCTAATTCAGATACAAATGAACTTAGTCTAGCAAGTATGAGCGAAGACAAAGGAATAAATGAGGTGCAGGCAGAAACTTCTGTAAACGAAGAAAAAATAGAAAATGTTATAGCTCTTGAAACAGCTAAAACCCCAGAGCCAGAGGAGACAACAAAAGAAGAAGCACCAGCGCCATCATTAGAAGAACAGCCTTTAGAAGAAGTAGTAGAACCTATAACTTTTGTAGCACCAGTAAATGGAGAAATAGCTACAGATTTTGCAACTGAAACTTTAGTATATTCAAAGACTTTAGAGGAATGGACAGTGCATAATGGAATAGATATAAAAGCACCTAAAACTACTGTGGTTGTAGCAAGTTCAGACGGTGTAGTAGAAAGCATTAAAAATGATCCTAGATATGGTTTAACTGTAACAATTAGCCATAGGGACGGTTTTAAAACAGTATATTCAAATTTGTTAACAGCAGAATTTGTATCACAAGGACAAACTATTGAACAAGGTAGAACTATTGGAACTGTAGGCGAAACTGCAAGCTTTGAAATCTCAGAGGAGCCACATTTGCATTTTGAAATGATAAAAGATGGAGTGTATGTAAATCCGACATTATATCTTAAATAAATTTTAAGCACCAGCTGGTGCTTTTTCTATTTTTTTGTATTGAAATGTAATTTTGAATGTGTTAAAATATATTTATTGATGTAAGAAAAGAGGAGATAGAAATGGAGATTTTTAAAAAGATATTAGCAGGTTTTTTATGTGCATTAATGATTTTATCAGTATGCGGAACTTTAATATATTATGTAATCGCAGCATTACAATAAGGAGAAATAAATGTTAATGAATTTTTTTAATTCTGTAAATCAAGTGTATCAAATAGATATATTAGAATATATCCAAAGTACTTTTGATAATCCAGGTAGTATGATACTTACTGTAATAGACTTAGCAATTGTGGTTACTTTAATTTTTTATGCTTGCAAAATGCTTAAAAACACAAGAGCTTGGCAGTTATTAAAAGGAATATTTATATTAGTTCTAGTAACAATAATAAGTAATATGCTAAGACTTAAAATATTAAATTATATATTATCTATAATTATGATGTATGGTGGTATAATGATAATCGTTATATTTCAGCCAGAAATCAGACGTGGATTAGAGCAGTTACGGAGCAAATAAATTTGGAAGTCTTTTAGGAATAAATAGAGATTTAGAGGCAAAGAAGAAGGAAACTGTTTATAGAATAGTAGTTGCAGCAATGGAACTTGCTAAATCTAGAACAGGAGCTTTAATTGTTATTGAAAGAGATGTGAAGATTCAAGATATTATTGCTACAGGTATTCAAATGGAATCAGAGGTTTCTCCACAACTAATTTGTAATATATTTGTACCAAATACACCACTTCATGATGGAGCTGTTATAATTAGAGATAACAAAATTGCTGCGGCATCTTGTATGCTTCCACTTGCAAATGATCAAGATATTGCAAGAGAGCTTGGCACAAGACATAGAGCAGCTATAGGAATTTCAAAAGAGTCAGATAGTATTGCAATAGTAGTTTCAGAAGAGACTGGAAAAGTTTCAATAGCAAAAGATGGTACATTGATTGCTGATTTAAGAGAAGATGTTTTGAAAAAAATATTATTAAAAAATATCGTAAATGAAGGGAAATTTAGACAAGAAACGAAAGTAAATACTGAACATAAAAAAACGGATAAAACAGAATAAAATATAAGCACTTTATATTTAAAAATATAAAGTGCTTTATTTTATGAATTTATTAATAGCTTCTGCAAAAGCTCCGTCTGTAACAGTTTTAGTGGTGATGTAATCAGAATTATTTTTTAATTCGTTATAAGCTTCACCAACTGCAATTCCAATACCACAGTTTTTAATCATTTCTAAGTCATTTACATTATCTCCAATTGCTAACATTTCACTTTGGCTAATACCTAGGAGAGAAGATAAGAAGGCAAGTGCTTGATTTTTATTTATATTGTTAGGCGCTATGTTTAGATATTCGTATTCTCGATTAATTATATTATCTTTATAAACACCTTTTTTATTAATCAAACTTGTACTTACTGTTAAATGTTTATTTATAATTTCTTCTAGTTCTGCAATAGAATTGTCTGTAGTTAAGACTAGACTAAAAATATCTGGATTTTCTTCTTCGATATATTTTTCAATATTAGGTACTATACAAAATTTTAGTTCAGTAGCATTATAGTCTTTTAAAAAATAATTCCTTAAATCCATATATTTTAAATTTTCTGTAACAATAGAAGTATCTGTATAGAAATGTATATGAAGATTATGTTTTCTTGCAAGTTTTATGCAATAATTAATTTGTTTTGGTTTCAAAATTTTTCTGTTTAATTCTTCATCATTTTGTAAATCTACTATTTGGGCACCATTACCAAAAATGCCATAGTTAGCTTTAAAATTTTCACAAATTGTTTTTGATACGGAATAAGATTTTCCTGTACAAACAACAAAAGGAATTTTTTTTGAATGTATAAGCTCTATAGCATCTAGATTTTCTTTTGCTATGAAATTATTTCTGTCAATGATTGTTCCATCTAAATCACTGGCAACAAGTTTAATGTTCATGGATTTACTCCTTGGTCATAGTATACCACAAATTTCCTTAAAATACAAGTTATACCAAGTTTTTGTAAGCTTATGGTTTGCAGGAAATATGTTTTTATGATATAATAATAAATTATGAGAAATATAAAACTAGTAATTGAATATGATGGAACAAAATTTAATGGTTGGCAAAAGCAACCTAAAATTAAAGGTTTGAACTAAATTTCAAAAAGTGTGAAGTATGCTTGAACTATTGTTATATCTGGTGTATAAGATTTGAACTCTATTTCACAAGTTTTGAAATAGGGTTCAAATTTTTTTGCACGGCTGTACTAAAGGCTGTACAAATATATATTTAAAAGTCAAGTGTCAAGCCATTTTCCTTTAAGTAGTTGTAAGATAAATCAAGGTGTTCCTTTTTAAATTTATCAAAAACTTCACAATAGACATTTAAAGTAGTTGCAACATTTGCGTGTCCCATTATTTTTGCTAAAACAGATGCAGGCATTCCCGATTCAATACATCTAGTAGCAAAGGTATGACGTAGCATATGTTGATGAACATCATAACCTTTTCCAATATTATAATTTTTGCAAAACTCTTTGAACATCACATTAACAGTATCTGTACTTATACATTCTTTATAAGAATTGCAAAATAAAAGATTATAATCATTTGCTGTATAATATTCAGAGGATAAGTATTCTTTAAGGATATTTTCAACATTAGAATCCATCATTATATCTCTAATTCCATTTACTGTTTT
>CATJWN010000033.1 GCA_949745595.1 uncultured Clostridia bacterium | reverse complement strand
TACAGCCCAATATATATGGGGTGGAAGATGGGACTCGAACCCACGGTCTTCAGTGCCACAAACTGACGCGTTAACCAACTACGCTACATCCACCATGCTTATAGCACTATACACAGTGCTATTATATTTTAAATCATTAATAAGCATTTGTCAATACATTTTTACATTTTTTATCAATTATCTCTCTTTATCGTTAGTTATATCACCATCTCCACTAACTGGTATAACTTCGCCTAAATAAGTAGATTTTGGTTTAAAAAAGCATTTGACAAAATCTTTATCTCTTGCTAAAATCTCTCTAAGTTCTCTATAGCTCTGTCCTATGTATTTTCGTAAATCTGCACCCACTCCATAAGCCTCAAGTCCTAACTTATTTGCAATATATAATGACCTATATAAATGATATTTTTGAGTAACTATGACAACTTTCTTAGCTTCAAAAATCTCTTTTGCTCTATATAAACTTTCATAAGAAGAAAAACCAGCATGGTCCATAAAAATATCTGTAGATGGCACACCTTTATCAATAGCAAAAGCTTTCATAATATTTACTTCGTCATAATCTGCTTTACTATGATCACCACTCATTATTATTTTAGGCGCTACCTTTTTATTATATAAATCAATAGCTGTTAACAACCTATCAGCTAACATATCTGTAGGTTTTCCATTTCTTACTCCAGCACCTAAAACTAAAATACAGTCAATATCTTCTTTTTCAACGTTTTCTAATATTTGATCTTTGGTTTTAAATATAACATAAAAATTTATTATAAACACTATCACTATTACAATGGCTATCAGTATAGCAACATATTTTAAAAACTTAATCATAATTTATACCTCTTGCTTTAAGTATATCATATCTCCTAAAATACTAGCAATAAAAATATAAATTCTTAATATATTTGAAAAACTTAAGATTTTCTGATATACTTGCTCTGTTATGGAAGATTTTGAAAGATATAGACACTTAAATAAATATTTAAAAGAAAAATTTGGTGAGAGAACTCTAAAAATCTGTATAGATGGCGGATTCACTTGCCCTAATCGTGATGGAAAATGTGGAACTTATGGCTGTATTTTCTGTTCAGAAAAAGGCTCTGGTGATCATATTAATTCTTGTAACAGCATTAGTGAGCAAGTCAAAAGCTATTTTTCAAGTTACAAAGCTACTCGTGCCAATAATTTTATTGTTTACTTTCAAAATTTTACAAATACTTATGATACTGTTGAAAACTTAAAAGCAAAATATGATAGTGCTTTAATTGATAATAGAATTGTTGGACTTCAAATTGCTACAAGACCCGATTGTATTACAGAAGAAATTTGTAAACTTTTACAAACCTATACTGATAAATACTATGTATGTGTCGAACTTGGTCTTCAAACAGCAAATGACAATACTGCAAAACTCATAAATAGAGGCTATCTTACTTCTGAATTTACAAAAGCTGTAGAGCTTCTAAATAAATATAATATCGACATCGTAACTCATATAATGGCTGGTCTTCCAAATGAAACAATTGAAGATATAAAAACTACTATAGATTTTATAAATAAGCATAATATTCAAGGAATAAAAATACATTCCTGCTATGTTGTGAAAAACACAAAACTTGCAGAAATGTATTTAAACGGTGAATACTCTCCAATTAGTTTTGAAGATTATATGATAACACTTGAATATATAATAACTCATATATCTAAATCTATTGTTATACACAGAATTTCAGGTGATGCTCCAAAAGATTTACTTTTAGCACCTGACTGGAATTTACATAAGAAATGGGTTTTAAATGGAATAGACAAAATTTTTAAAGAAAAAGACTTATGGCAAGGAAAATTTAACTAAATTTGCTCCATAAACTTTTTCAAGTTTTCAATATTAGCTAAACTTTCTCTATCTACCTCTTCTTTAGTATATACTACACTTTCTATTTCACCCTTTTCTAGTTTGCCAGTATCCTTATTAATTAATGAAGTCTTCTTATTTGTAGGTGAATATGTGATTGTCTCTATATCAGGAATACATGCAAATAAAATTAAATTGTTCATTTTTAAACTATCAGAACGTATATGCCAATTATACTCTAAAATCAAATTTGTACCATCTACTTTGATTGAATTCAAATACGAACCAAACTTTATTTTACTTGCTAATTCTTTAATTTTTTCAGTATTATCCAAAGGCGTATTTCTATAGTCTTTAGCAATTCTTGCTTCGTCCTCATCAAAAGCAATTACTTTCAAACAATAATCTACTTTACCTTGTTTCAAATAATTTATAGTTTCTAGATATAAATATTCTCCAACCTCTAAACTATAAGAATTACTTAACGGAATACCATTTAAAAATGCTTTGCTGTCATCAAATGTTCTACTACTTCCATATGAAGTCTGCCCTCTATATGCTGTTTTTTTAATTTCTAAAGTCTTAAAAGTATAAGAATTTTCTATCATTTTATGTCTCTCATTCATTTTCTGCACATAATCATAATTTTTTTTATTAGAAATAATTATAGTATTTTCTTCTGGGAAATCATACTCTTCGTACTGTTTATATGGATTGCTTATTGTAAATTCACCCTGCCTTTTACTTTCTCCTTCAAAAATCTTCTCTTTAGTTTCACCATTATAAGTCCATTTATAAGTTAATGGTAACATTTGAGCTAATTTCTTATTTTTATAATAAACTGATATTTCTGGTATTTCTTCATACTCTTTTTGATAATTTTTTTCAATATACAAAGACACAGCAAACAACAATATTATAATTAATAATATTATTACTATCATAGCTGTCTTGGTTTTAAAAATTTCAACTTTCTTCATATCGTTCCCCTTACATATTATCTTGAATAACTACATAACAATTATCTAGGCTTGGTAAATTCAAACTCTCTTCAGTAATTGTTTCAAATGAATATTCATAATCTCTCATATAAATATTAATACCATCACCTGTTGTAATTCCGTTCTTTCTAATACCTCTTATTATTAAACAAGTTTCTTTTTCTATATAATAAGTCTCAAACTCGTTCATACCATCTCTTAACTCTATTTTATAACATTCTTTGCCGTTTACCTCTTCTGTAGTTATACTTTTAATACATGTTAGAGGATATGTAATTAGTTCATTAAATAAATTACGAATATCGTTTAATAAACCATCAAAACTCATTGATTTAATAATATATTTGATGTTATCCCATGTCCAATGTGTCATATATTGAATACTTCCGCTTTTAAACATATTCATAAACATTCTATCACTACCATCGTCTCCAATATATTCTATAATAGCATCAGCTTCTTCACCAGTGTATCTAGTAATGAAAAATCCATTTTCTTTGTCTTCCCACATTACTATGCTTCCCATACGTTGCACTTTATTATAGTCATCACTTACCCAAAACTCTGTAACTGTATGACTACTATCAGTCATTTTGTAGTAATAGTCACCATTAAAATTTTCAAAAGTTTTCTCTTCAATATTTTTTACACGCACAAATAGTGATAACTGCCATACTACAATTAGCACAGCAATTATCACTATTATCATAAACATTATTTTTAATACTTTCTTCATAAAATTCCCCTTGTCTTTTGTATTACAAACCTATAAATTATTTATAAAATAAATATTCATATTAATTTAATCAAGTCAAAATTCAAATAATCTGAACTTACAAGCTTATATTCAATATCATCTATTACTCCTTCTATTGCTTCATTATGAGACTCGCCATGTAAATGTCCATAAATACATTTCCTTATCCCATAGTCTTTTAAAGTCTTTATGAAATTAAACTCGTCTGGTGGTTGTTCTTTAAAAAATGGTGGGTAATGGATAAAGGCAATAATTTCTTTATCCTCTCCATAATTTCTAATTCCATCTTCAATAGAAAGTTTTAGTCTATCATTTTCTCTATTCAAAATTTTAGCGTTCTCTGGTGATTTAAAATTTGTCACCCAGCCTCTTGTTCCTACAATAATTTTATCCTCGACTAAATAACTATTGTTATATAAAAAATCAATATTTTCAAAATTGTTTTCCTTCAAAAACTGTCTCATTTTAGTAACTGTTGACCACCAATAATCGTGATTACCTTTAGACATAATCTTTTTACCTGGTAAAAAATTTAAAAACTCAAAATCTGGCTTTGCCTCTTCTAAATATGTAGCCCACGAGAAATCACCCGGAAGAATAACAGTATCTTCTGGTTTAACTTTTGTTATCCAATTCTCTCTTATCTTTTCTGCATGGTTCTCCCAATTATCGCCAAAAATATCCATTGGCTTGTCTACTGCAAAAGATAAATGTAAATCTCCAATTACATAAATTGACATTCTATTCCCCTATCTTTAAGTTTGGTACTGCATTTAGATTAAGTCCTGCACGTTCTCCATTTATGTAGTTATAATATCCCTGAGCTGCAATCATTGCAGCATTATCTGTACACAAAATTGGCTCAGGATAATATACTTTTATATTCATTCTTTCTGCAAATTTATCAAATTCTGCTCTTATGTATGAATTTCTTGAAACACCGCCAGCAATCGCAAGCTTATCTGCTTTAAACTCCTTTACTGCTTTTTCAGTATTAGTAAGTAGCATTTCAGTAACTGCTTTTTGAAAACTTGCACAAAGATCGGCTTTATTAATATTAGGATCTTTGTGATTTAAGTTTATAACAGCAGTTTTTATTCCACTAAAACTAAAGTCTAGTCCATCAAAATGTGTAAGCGGCAACTCGATACTTGGCTTGCCCTCTTTAGCTAAATTATCTACTTTTGGTCCACCCGGATATCCAAGTCCAACGACCCTTGCAACTTTATCAAAAGCCTCTCCAATTGCATCATCACGAGTTTTTCCTAAAATTTCAAAATCATTATAACTTTTCACATTTACTAAGTGTGTATGTCCACCTGAAACAATTAAACATAAAAATGGTGGCTGTAAGTCCTTGTGTGTCAAATAATTTCCAGCAATATGTCCTTCGATATGATTAACCGCAATAAGTGGTATATCTGCCCCGAAAACTCAATCCCTTTGCATAAGATACTCCAACAAGTAATGCGCCAACTAATCCGTGGACCTTTAGTTACAGCGATTCCATCAATATCCTTCAAAGTAACACTTGCCTCTTTCAAAGCTTGTTTCATAACACCATTTATAACTTCTGTATGGCAACGCGAGGCTATCTCTGGCACTACTCCGCCATATTCTTCATGTATTTTTATTTGTGAATTAATAACATTAGACAAAACCTCTCTACCATTTTTTACTATTGATATAGAGGTCTCATCACAACTTGATTCAATTCCTAGTATTAATACGTCTTTCAATTTTATCTCCTATAAAAATATTCCAACTATAACTCCCACTACAATTCCAACTAAACTAAAAATTCCTTTTTCAATTAGACCAATTACTGGAGAAACTACTTCACCTAAAAGTCCTGTAATCCATAAAACCATAAATATTAAATTAAAAGTATAAGCATTTCTATCTAACCACTCTAAAGCTCTATATGGTAAGAAATTTCTAAATATCTTTTCTCCATCTAATGGTGGAAGTGGTATTAGATTAAACACTCCAAGTCCTATATTTACTGAAATAGTAGCATATATAAGCGTTCCTAAAATTTGACCACCACCGCTGTATAGAAAAGTTGCTGGTGCAAATGCACTAAGTAGTGCAGCAACAAATGCTAAAATTATTGCTATTATAAAATTCATTGCAGGACCCGCAAAAGAAACCAAAGCTTCACAAGTCCCCATTGATTTATTACTTGTAAAATTATTAGGATTAATTTGTACTGGCTTTCCCCAACCTACGTGAGCAAATATAAGTAAAATCAAGCCTACAGGATCTAAATGTGCCAAAGGATTTAATGTTAGTCTCCCTTGATATCTCGGAGTTGTATCTCCTAATCTATCTGCCATCCAAGCATGCGCAAACTCATGAAAAGTTATTGCAACTATTACACCTGGTAAAGTCAAAAGTAAACTTAATAAATAATCTCCTGTCATACTTCTCAATGAAAATACAACTAAAAGAAATAAAATTACGTATAACGTACGTTTGTCAAAACTAAACATAAAACTCTCCTTTTCCATTTAATCCCTTGTACAATATTATTATTATATCATATTTTATAGAATTATCAATCGTTTTTTAATCTTCTAAAAATATATCTACATAAGTTGGTATTGGCCATAAATCCTTAGGTACAATTTGCTCTAAATTATCCGCATTATTCCTCAATTTATCCATAAATTTTATAACTTCATCTCTATAACTAACAGCCTTTTCTTCATAATCTTCTATTTTTCTAGCTTCTTCTAATTTTCTAGATAACATATTAATATTTTTATATAAGCCATCTATATTTTTTCTTGCCTCTGTTAAAATTGCTGTTTCTGTATCTGCATTTAAACCTAGCTCTTTTAAGCCTTTTATATCATCCATCAAATTTTCTGAAAATTGTAAACTTGCTGGCAATATTTTTGTTTTTGCCATAGATAACATAGTGCATGCTTCTATATCTGTTAAATAGCTATATTTTTGCATCTTGATAGCATATCTTGACTTAAGTTCTTTTTCTGTATATATACTATATTTTTCAAATAATTTAATAGCTTTATCCTCTGTAAACATTTTCAATGCCTCTGGAGTAGATTTTATATCTTTTAACCCACGATATTCTGCCTCTTCTACCCAATCAGTTGAATAACCATTTCCATGATATATAATCTTTTTATGTTTCTCAAACTCTTCTATTATCAAGTTTTGAGCATCTTCATATATATTATTTGAATTTTCCAATTTGCTAACCAGTTCAGATATTTTATCTGCAACTGCTGTATTTAATATAGTATTGCACACACCAATTGATGTAGAAGAACCTGGCATTCTAAATTCAAATCTATTATCAACAAAAGCAAATGGTGAAGTTCTATTTCTATCAGTACTAAATTTATTTATTGCTTTTAATAAAGTCTCTCCCAAAACTATTGTCTTTTCTTTCTTGTCTTTCTCTTTGATCAATGTTTCAAAAATATTCTGTAAATCTTCTCCTATAAATACAGATATAATTGAAGGTGGTGCCTCATAACCAGATAATCGCTTATCATTTGAAGCAGTAGCAGTAGATGCTCTAAGTAGTCCAGAGTATTCATCAGTTGCAGCAATTATAGCAGTAAGAATAAGTAAAAATCTCGTATTGTCTTTTGGTGTTTTTCCCATTGACAATAAATTATCTCCAAGGTCAGTAGATAAACTCCAATTATTATGTTTTCCAGAACCATTTATTCCTTTAAAAGGTTTTTCATGCAATAAACAAACTAAATCATGCTTTTCTGCAACTGATTTTAAGGTTTCCATTATTAATTGGTTTTGGTCAGCTGCTAAATTTACATCACCAAAATATGGTGCAAGCTCATATTGGCAAGGAGCAACCTCATTATGTCTTGTAGCAGATAAAATTCCAAGTTTTAGAAGTTCTAAATCAACTTCGTCCATAAAACTTGCAACTTTTTCTTTTATATTTCCAAGATAATGGTCACTTAATTGTTGTGTTTTAGCAGGCTCTGCTCCAAATAAAGTTCTTCCAACTGTTCTTAAATCTTCACGTTTATTATACATTTCTTTAGTAATTAAGAAATACTCTTGCTCAGCACCAATTGTTGGAAATACTTTATGCACATTAGTATTTTTATCTAATAATTTTATTAATTTTAAAGTTTCATCATTTATTGCCTTACAAGATTTTAGTAATGGGTACTTTTTATCTAAAGACTCACCATTATGTGATACAAATATAGTTGGAATACATAAAATCTTGCTAGATTTATATTCTTTTATAAATGCTGGTGATGTATAATCCCATTTTGTATAACCTCTAGCTTCAAAAGTTGATCTAAGTCCTCCTGATGGGAATGATGAAGCATCTGATTCACCAATAAATAATGCTTCAAAAGGGAACTCATAAATTACTCCATCTTCTGAGTTAGGAAACATAAAACTATTATGTTTCTCTGCAGTAGCTCCATTTAATGGTTGAAACCAGTGAGTATAGTATCTTGCTCCATTCTCAATTGCCCAAGCTTTCATTGCATCTGCAAATTTTTTAGCAAGTTCTTCGTCGAAATCCAAGTTATTTTCAATAACCTTTTTGATTTTTGAATACTGGTCTCTTGATAAGTACTTTTTCATAGTGCTAGTGTTAAATACACTCTTTCCAAAAAGTTCTGATGTGTTTTGATTTTCCATAAATATTCTCCTTTATTTTTATTTTAAGCAAAACATAAAATTTTACTTATATATCTTATTCAAAAAAAATAAATGGGCGCAAAACTCCCATTTATTTTCCTAATAATTTAAAAATTAAACCTAACCTTTTTACCATTTATACTTCCTCTTTTATTTTTTAGAATATACATATATTCCTGTTGATTCAAATTTTACATCTTTGAAAAACAAATTACCATCAAATTTCTTTTTTATATATTGACCTGTTGCTTCTAATTTATTCATTATTTGTTCCTCATAATATGCAGTATAAGTTTGTACTACCTTCTCTTCTTTTTTATAATCATAATAATAATAACAATGATGCGCTATTACATATATATCTGCATCGAGTTCATCATCCTTAATATATTTAGAAACAACCTTATTATTTTGTTCTCTTGTCCACACATGATATGACTTATCAAAATTTGCAAATATATTTTTTTCAAAAAATGGATTTACTTGTACCGACCAATAATCTACTGCAATAATTTTTTTATCTTCTATGCCAATTTCTTTTAAATATTCACTTACAGCATCTCCTGCCGAATATGGATATTTTATATCATTAATGCTAGATGATATACCCCAATATATTTGAATAATAACAGAAATCAATAATAATGTATATAAAATTTTATCTGTCTTTAAATCATTCTTTAAAAAAGCAATACTTATTATAATTAAAAATAAAATTCCTATATGATGAGAACAACTATGAATGCAAGTTATCCAACAAAGATTTAATCCTAATAATGCTGATGTTCTAATCAATTCTTTTGTATTAGTTATATCAATCAATTTAAATACTACAATTGAAAAAGCAATTACTCCTAAAATATTAAAAAATATACTATCTGAACTCGTAAATAAAATACCACTAGCTACTTTATACCACTTTTCCAGTACAACTAAACTAGCTACACAATCACTAGCTGGACAAAAATAAAAAGCAACACAAATAAATAATAAAGTAAGAATTATAAAAAACTTTTTCACGTCTTTTTCTATTTTTTTATTTTCTTTTCTACTTGTTATAATTTCTTCTATTAAAAATTCAAGCCAAAATCCACCTGCTAGTAGAAAACCATGTAAAGATACATTCATAAGCAAAGTAAGCAGAACACCATATTTAAATAAATGTTCTTTTTTATTTGGATATAAATACACTATCATCATTAATATTGGAAATAATAGTGTATATGATCTTGCAACAATCGTATATTGGAAAAATATATAATAGGTATAGGGTAATAAAATTTTAAAAGCAAGTGGCACATTTTCATTCTTATGAAGGAATATTATACCAACTACTGTTAATGTTGTTGTAAGCAAATATAGTTGATTATACTCCATACCTAGTACAATGCAAAATTTTAATAAAAGTTGCCAAAGTGCAGGTGTACCTTCATATCTTATTGCTCTGAATATACCAATAACGTTGTTATCTCTTGCAATCAACCAAGATTGTGCTTCGTCTGCCCAATGTTCATGATGCGAACCTACAAACACTGCTATTGCTATAAACATTGCAATATAAACTATTTCAAAAATATATTTTGATACACTCTTTTCTTTTGTGCTTTTCTTAGAAATCATTTTATTACCTTCGTTATCCAATTTTCTATTAATTTTCTTCTATATATTTATTAATTTTTTCTTCGTCTTCTCTCATCGCTAGAATTGTTTTTTCAAACAATTCTTCTAAGCTCCAGCCAAGTCTTTCAGCACCCTTTGTTATTACATCTCTTGAACAACCTGCTGCAAACTTTTTGTCTTTAAATTTCTTCTTTAAGCTTGATACTTCCATATCTGAAACGCTTTTTGATGGTCTCATTTTTGCACAAGCCCAAATTAATCCAGTAAGCTCGTCAACTGCATATAAGATTTTTTCCATAATATGAGATGGCTCTACATCTGAACAGCTTTCATAACCATGACTACAAATTGATGTAATAATTTCATCTGCAACTCCTTCAGCTTGTAATAATTCTACACATTTTTTGCAATGTTCTTCTGGGTACATTTCGAAATCTACATCATGTAATAAACCAATATTTCCCCAATAATCAACATCTTCGCCTTGCTCTTTTGCAAAATATCTCATTACACCTTCAACTGTTAATGCATGTCTTATATGGAATTCTTCTTTATTATATTTCTTTAAAATCTCTAAAGCTTTCTCTCTTGAAATTCCTTTTGAATAGTCAACTGCTGCTTTTGGTGCAGATTTTTCTTCTGATTTGCTGTTTATTGGCTTCATTGTAGGGAACAAAATAACATCTCTAATTGAAGCAGAATCAGTAAGAAGCATAACTAATCTATCAATTCCTATACCTTCGCCACCTGTTGGAGGTAGACCATATTGAAGTGCTTGAACATAATCTTCGTCCATCATTCCTGCTTCATCATCACCATTTTCTCTTGCTGCAATTTCCTCTTTAAACCTCTCATATTGGTCAATTGGATCATTTAATTCTGAGAAAGCATTTCCATACTCTCTACCATCTATAAATATTTCAAATCTCTCTGTTAATCTACCATCTTTTGGTGATTTTTTTGCAAGTGGTGAAATCTCTACTGGATAATCATATATGAAAGTAGGTTGTACAATTGTTTTTTCAACATACTCGTCAAAAAATAAACTAATTATATGTCCCCTTGTTTCTTTACCATTTGGAATTTCTATATTTCTTTCTCTAGCTATTTTTATTGCTTCTTCGTCGCTATTTATATTGTTAAAGTCAATTCCAGTAACTTCTTTAATAGAATCTATCATTGAAATTCTTTTCCAATTTCCACCTAAATCAATCTCTGTTCCTTGATATACAATTTTAGTTGTACCACAAACCTTCATAGCACATTTTTGGAATATCTCTTCAGTTAATTCCATCATATCATGATAATTTTGGTATGCTGAATAAAATTCTATAGAAGTAAATTCAGGATTGTGTCTAATATCCATTCCTTCATTTCTAAAAATTCTACCTATTTCATAAACTTTATCATATCCACCTACTATAAGTCTCTTTAAATTTAACTCAGTAGCGATTCTTAAATACATTGTAAGGTCTAAAGTATTGTGATGTGTTATAAAAGGTCTTGCAGTAGCTCCACCTGAAATAGTATTTAATACAGGTGTTTCAACTTCTAAATAACCTTTTTCATTTAATATATTTCTTATTTCAGAAATTATCATACTTCTTTTTATAAAAGTATCCTTAACTTCTGGATTCATAATTAAATCAACATATCTTTGTCTATAACGTAAGTCTGTATCCTTTAAGCCATGAAACTTCTCAGGTAAATCCCTTAATGATTTTGTTAAAAGAACAATTTCTTTTGCATGAATTGATATTTCTTCGGTTTTAGTTTTAAATACAAATCCTTTTAAACCAATAATATCTCCAATATCAAAAGTTTTAAAAGCTTTGTAACTTTCTTCGCCTAAATCATTTATGCTTATATAACTTTGGATCTTACCAGTTGAATCTTGAATAGTGCAAAAAGATGCTTTACCCATTATACGTTTGGCCATAATTCTTCCTGCAATAGAAACATCTTTGTTTTCATATTTCTCATAATTGTCTTTGATGTCTTTACTGAATTCTGTCCTATCGTACTTTGTGATTTCAAATGGATTTTTTCCAGCCTGTTGTAGCTCCTTTAGCTTATCAAGCCTAATTTGCATTAAATGATTAATGTCTAACTCTTCATTTTCCATAAAAACTGCTCCTTTTCTTTTTATTTTATATTTTATAATTATATACCTTTTTTTCGTTATTGTAAACTAAAAAGTAACAAAAAACCGCAAATATAAATATATTTACGGCTTAAACTCTAAATTATGGTAATAGAGAACACTGAATATTGGTGTCACCTTGTAATTCTCCATTTTTGTATTTTAATAAACTTATGCTTGGATCTCCTTCATATCTAGGTAGTTCAATTAAAATTTCCATTATTCCATCATTATCAACATCTATTACTTCTACATTGCTTAAACTTAAGTGGTATTCTTCTTTTGATACAGACTCCCATTGGCTTTTCTCAATACCAGCTAAATCTGCAACCTTTGTTCCAGAAGAATCTACTAAAGTAATTTTAGAATAACCATTTGCCTTGTTTGCAAGTATCAAAATATATTCCTCTGTTCCGTTTCCATCTAAATCAGTAATAATAGTTTTTGTTGAATCAAATTCACTAACTTTAGGGTTTTTATCTGATACTATAGTTGGTATAGCATTTACTACCTTAATCTCTCTAGGGATAGCTTCATAACTCTCAGAAATTGCTATTTTACCTACATTTTCTATTTTTACAAGCCCGTCATATATTTGTGAAGATAAACTACCAAGTTTAGAATCTTTAAATCCAAAACTCTCATAGTTATAATAAGTTATAACATATTTATCTTTATATTTATCAGAATTATCTATGTATTTAAGCTCTGTTTGTTTCATATTTGTTGTATCTAAAATTAAGCCATTATATAAAACAGTAAGATTTTCATTCAAAACTTTTCTGTTACTTGCATCTACCGCATCTATTGTATTTGTGGTAGAACCTGTATTTGTAGCAGAATCTATTATATCTTTAATAGTCTCCCCTTCTTTTAACTCATTTGTAGTTTCTTCTGGTTTAGTTATTTGCTCATCTTGTGTTAAGTTTTGAACTAAACTATTGTATTTTTCATAATCTCCCTGCTCTTTTTTTATCATATAATATACCAACGAACCAGTTATTAAAATAAGTACAACTAAAATCGCTAATAAGGAATTACCTAATGTGATTGGTGTTGGTATAGTTTTTATTGCTTTTTGTTCTTTAAATTCTTCATTTTGTTCTTTATTCTCTTCAGCTTTATCTTTAATTGTATCTCCCATATTTTCTCCTTCGTTTATTTTCATATCTAATATAATTCTAACATAACAACATATTTTTTCAAGTGTATTTTAAAATTATTTTAAACATTTATCTAAGGTCTCTATAATCTCTTCTTTGTTCATCTTTTGTCCAATAAATACTAATTTAATCATTCTGTCCCCAACTTCATCGTCCCAGTCTTTTAGTACTTCTGGATTTTCTTTTATAATAGCTTTTCTTTCAGCCTCTGGTGCTGATGCAATCCAATCCCCACCATATTCTGCTTGAATTTGTTTACCTGCTTGCTCAAATATATATGACTCATTTGGAGTATCTGCAAACCAAATTAATCCTTTACATCTAATAACTGATTTTGGAAAATTATTTGCAAAAACTTCAAAAGCATCTCTATCAAGAGGTTTTCTTCTATAATATACAAAAGTACCAATTCCATATTCTTCTGCTTCACCTTCGTCATGGTAGTGATGATGATGTCCTTCGTGCTCATGGTGTTCATGATGATCATGCTCATGATGTTCGTGTTCCTCTTCATGATTGTGATGGTGATGTTCTTCTTCCTCTTCTACATCTTTTTCTAATTCTTGAACCCAACCAGCTGATGCAGCTGCTTCTTCAAAATCAAAAGCTTTTGCATCTATAATATCTTTCACTTCAACTTTTCCATAGTTTGTTTCAATTATTCTAGCCTTTGGTTGAAGAACTTTTATAATTTTTCTAACTCTATTTAATTCATCTGGTTCTACTTCGTCTACTTTATTTAAAATAATAGTGTTACAAAATTCTATTTGTTGAATAAGTAAATTCTCAATATCTTCCTCATCTATATTTTCTTTAACTAAATTATCTCCACAACCAAATTCTGATGCAAGTCTTAATGCATCAACTACTGTAACTACATTGTCTAATCTGCAAAGCTTTGGTACTCCATAGCTTCCTGTTTCATCAGATAAAACAGTCAAAGTTTGAACTATTGGCATTGGCTCACAAATACCACTTGCTTCTATTAATATATAATCAAATTTTCCAGATTTTACAAGCTCTACTATCTGTTTCATTAAATCTACTTTTAAAGTACAACAAATACAACCATTAGAAAGTGGAACTAAGCTATCATCATTCTCTGTAACTACTCCACCTTTCCCAATAAGTTTAGCATCTATATTAACTTCTCCTATATCATTAACTATTACAGCAACTTTATAACCCTCTTGGTTATTTAAAACATAGTTTATTAAAGTTGTTTTTCCTGCTCCTAAATATCCTGTAAGTATTGTAACTGGAATTATTTTATTCATTTTATATCTTCCTCTTTTCTCTTTTATGATTAAATATTATATCACATATGTTATACTAATGTATAGTAGTTTAAAAAAATTTAATTACAATTTTATTTTAATAATTCTCCCTTTGTACAAATTCTTCTATTGTTTCGCCCCAAGCTTTTCCTGTTGCAAACCTATCATAAATACGAACAGCATCAAGCCTATCAAATTCAAGTGTCACTCTATCTTTTGTATATATTAAAAATCCAATATGACTATATAATTCACTACTTTTCTCTAATTCTACTATATAATCATTAACAGCCTTTATATTATCATATTCAGTTTTACAAAATTCAAAACTATCCATATTTATATACATACAAATTGCTGTAAACGGTTCTCCATCATTACAATTGCTTAATTGATTATATATATCTTCTTTTGAAGTAACGGCAATTGGGGACAAACTTTCATTATTGGTATCATATGAAAAAGAAACCTTTTCACTATAACTACTAAAAGTATCTTTTACTTTCTCATATAATTCTACTGCACTTTTTCTTAATGTCAAACTAAACTCATAATTATCATAAAATTCTTTTTTATGAGTATTATAAGAAACCTCAAAATCAATATTCTCTTTATCTGAGTGAACTATATATGCTTCCGTTTCACCTTTACCTTTAATAGTACCAAAATTTGAACCATCAATACTTAACTTAGTATCAGGATTTTTAGCTATCTCTAATAAAGTAATTTTTTCAAAATTCTCACTATATTCCTCTTCTAAATATCTTCTTACGCGCTCTTCTCCTGATAAATCACTATCACCAGAATTAGAAACTAATACTATCATTAATAAAACAATAATAATAACTATAACTAACGATAAATAATTACTATTCTTTATAGGTTCAAAGCATACTGGACAAACTTTACAACCCTTTTCTAATTCACAATTACATTTTTTACATCTCATATAAACACTCCACATATCTTCTTAATCTAAAGTAACTATATACTATAAAAATCTATTTGTAAATACTAGCTACACAACCTGTTATCATATATTAAAAAAAATATTAAAAAAATATAAAAAATATGTTGAC
>CATJWN010000032.1 GCA_949745595.1 uncultured Clostridia bacterium | reverse complement strand
CGAATTCTTTTATGCAAAAGAATTTGAAAGTATAAATCAATTCAAGCAAGAACTTGATGATTATATTTATTACTACAATAATAGTAGAATTAAGTTAAAGCTAAATGGTAAAAGTCCAATTCAGTACAGAATGGAATATTACCCTAATGTAGCATAGAACTTGTCCAACTTTTGTGGGTCACTTCAGTGTTCTAACACACTAGAACACTTTTTACAAAAGTGTTCTGTGCGACTAGGGGCAAAGCCCCTAGTAACCCCTTGTAGTAGCATTCAAAATTATTTATCTTATATATTATTGGATAAAGATAAATAATTTTATATAATTTCAAGCTCTTTTTCTTTTCTTTTTTGCATATTTATAATTTGTCCTGTTATATATTCATTTTGTATAGTATTTGTCGTTTGTTCATAGTTGCAAATATAATCATTGTCATTATCTTTTTGTGATAGTTCTTTTAATATAGTTACTTTTTCGTTATATTCTTTTAGCGTTATTATTCTTTGCTTTAATGCTTCTTGTTCAACTAAGAATAACTCTTGTAAAATTCTTTTTCTTCTATCAAAATAATGTTTAGCAAAATATATATCGTCTTCTACTAGTTTTTCTAAATTGTTTTTTACAATGTCGTTATCCATATAATATTGATTAACTTTTTCAAGTTCATTTTCTTTGTATTTGTTAAATACAGAGGTATAAGTATTTAAGGTTATTGATATATCAGTATGTCCCATTAGTCTTTGCAATGCAACAGCTCTCATACCAGCTTCGATACATCTAGTGCCGTATGTATGCCTTAAACTATGTGTAGAAATTCCTGCTATATTCATTGCTTTTAAAATATGTTTTAATTGCCTATTAGCATTTTGAGGGTTCATATAATTATTTTTTGTATCCACAAATAATAACTTATCTTTATTATTTTCGGCAGATTTTATTTGTGATATAACTTCACTTCTTATAAAGTTAGGTATAGGAATTTCTCTTGTACCAGCATAAGTTTTTGTAGTATCTCCTAATATGATTTTATTGTTTTTATCAATTGTTAGTGTTTTGTTTACTCTAATTAGATTATTATATAAATCAATATCAGAAGTTTTTAGTGCTAATACTTCGCCTATTCGTAGTCCTAGATATAGTTGAAGTAAATAAGCTATTTTAAATGGTTCATTACTTCGAGGAACTAACATTAAATAATTGGTCAATTTTTGTTGTTCTTCGAGTGTTAAAGCTCTAACAATTTTTTCTTGTTTTTTACTTTTTGGTCGTATTATATCAGTCATAGGATTTTTGGTAATATATCCTTTATTAAGTGAATAAGAAAAAGCTTGCGATAGTAAACCTGTTATTTTTTTGATAGTAGATTCACTATAATTTGTTAGTGTATTTAAGAAAGCTTGAATTTCTTCGCTTGTTATATCATCAACATTTTTTTGAGATATAGGAGATTTCTCAATATTTTTAATGTTATATTCTACTCTTGTATATTGACTTTCTTTTATCGTATTTGCTTTCAGTTTTTTTGTAGTAATACTACGTATAAGTTTATTTAAAGGAATACCATTATTTTTTATATATAATTCATTACCTTTTTGGCACTCAATAGATGTTAAAAAGTCTTGAGCTTCTTGTTCTGTAAAAAAAGATTTTGTTTTTCGTGTTTCTACTAATTTGTCATTATCTATGGCATAATAAGTACATCTGAATTTTTTAAGTTTTTTATCATAGTAAATACTTCCAGTTTTTTCTTTTTTTGTTCTTACCATAAGACCACCACCAAAGCTCTTTTTTGCATTTTCCATACTAGGTAAGAAATAAGCATTACTTGGTTTGTTTTCCCAATAGTAATTGAGGGAAAGTCTGGTCTTTTAAAAGTTCTATAAGCAATAGTTTCGCAAATATTTAAGTCTTTCATTACATCTTGTACAGTTAGCATTCTAAAAGGGTTCTTTAAACGTTTTATACTTTCCATTAAAACTCTTTGCTCTGGTGTAATTTCGTTTTGTATTACTATGTTTTTTACTTCTGTATTTCTAATATCTTGAATTGTATCTTCGGTAATTTTTTCAATTATATTTTCCATATCAATTACCTACTTTCTCTAATTTACATTTTTTATGTATTTCAAAATATTTGCTTGTATAGCCAAAAGCATTTCTAATATTTTTGTGTCAGGTGGGGAAGAAGTATCTTGATTTTCTTCGTCCATTTCTAGTGTTTTGTCTTTTTTGAATATCAAATCTTTTTGAAAACCCTGATAGTTGCTAAAATCAATTAAATTGTTATTAGCTGATTTTTCTAGCCACTCATTGTATATGTTTTGCTTAAAGGCTCTACTTTGTAAACGGTCAATATAGAATATAGTTTTTTCAATGTCCAATTCTTTAAAGTCTTTTGCTTTATGGTCATATCCGATTAAGAAGAAGTCACCAGCAATATGCCTAAAGTCTAATACAATGTTAGGTATTTTGTTTTTCACTTTCTTTTTGTTATTACAAACAATAATGCAATTTTCAAATTTTACAATTTCTAAATCGCCATTAACTATAAGCTTTTTTATAGGTAACATATCTTTTATGTATTTTATTTGTGGTGTTTTTCCAGTTTTCTTATACAAAACTCTAGTCACAAGTATCACCACCTTTTTTATCATTTGAGCTTTTTTTGTTTTTTTCTCTTAAGTACATCTCATAAGCGTAACAAGCTAGTTTTTTCTGCGTTTCTTCGTCGTCTAAGCTAACTATATCTTTTGTATATAAACAGTCTAATTTTTCGATTTTATCGATTTCGTCTTCGGTATCAAAAATGTCAAAATAATTCATTTTTGTTTTTCCTTTCTTAAATTATTTTGACTACCGGTAGCCAATGAGGCTTAAGCTTAGTTATAGGATAACACGATTTATGTAAACTGGCAAAACATAGCAAATGTGCGTGCTACGCAACAGATGTTGCGTCACACGCACATTTCAGGCTGAAAATATGTGTTTTTGAGTTGATTTTTATATAAAAAGTTAGAAAAATTAGTAAAAATAGGTAAAAAGCACAAATTTGTGCGTCCCACGCAACAAATTAAAATATGCAAAGAAAATGGAGGCTATTACTGCCTCCAAAATCCAGTCTTTTAGCAACCTCCACTTCCACCGTGGAAAAGCTATAACTTTTTTCTTTGATGATTTCATCTGTTTGGTTTCCTTTCTATGTAATCTCTATTTCTTGCACATAAATTAGAAAGTCCAAACAGGTGGAAGTTCTATATATACAATTCGAGCCACTTTGCAATAGCTCGAATAATAACTTTATGTTACAAACAAGCTAATGCTTGGGCAAAATCATATAAAAAGACTTTACCAAATAGGTATTTATATAATATATTATACCACAAAATTCCTTATAAATCAATTATATCAAGACTTATGCCATTTTTGTTGAATATTTTTACATATAATAGTATAATGAATTTAGTTTATATAAGGGGGTACAGATTATGGCAGAATTTGATAGTAAAGATTTTGGAGAAAGACTAAAAAATTATAGAATTCAAAAAGGTTTAAGCCAAGAAAATATGGCAACACTTCTTAATAAAAATAGAAGCACTATTGCAAGATACGAAAAAGGAGAAATTTTGCCTGATGTTAGAGATATTAGTATAATTTGTGAAGAACTAGGAATATATGAGGCTGATCTATATGGAAATAATACTAATAGAACAAGTCAAAATAATAAATCTAAAAACCCTTTTGGTGCTAATAAACTATACGTTTATTTTAATGCCTATAATTTTAGAACAAAACAATTTGCACCTGATAAATATGTATTAGAATTAGAACAAAAACAAAATATTTGTAAAGCAAGATTTGTTGATTATCACAATAAAAGAATATACTCGGAGGGTTACTTGATATGTAATGACGAAATTGTATTTATTGTAATGGAAAATTACAAACCAACAAGCACTCGCATTGATGTGCCTGTTATTGAAATAAATATTTGTAATGGTACAGACGGTTTAATGCTTGGTGGTTACTTTGGAACAAATGCAAAATATGAGCCTAGTTTAAGAAAATGCTATTTTTCAAAGAAAAACGTAGATTTTACTGACGAAATGCTTGAACAATTAAAGTTAGACGAAAATGAAAAAGAAATATTAGATAAGCAAAATGCTTTATACTTAGACATATTTAAAAACTAAAATACATATTTTGTTTGACTTTTGAGGATAATGCTGTTATAATAAAAAAAATAAAGTGGGCATATTGGTCTGCCCACTTTGTGTAGATTATTGGTCTGTTGATTTTTCTAAGCTATGGTAATTTTTAATGTATTGGCTTAATTCATCTAGAACTTGTTTAACAGATGCGTTATTGTTTGTATCTGATTTATAGTTTTCAGTATTTATAATAAGTTTTCTTATTAACTCGTCATTACGCTTATCAACAAATCTTTCTTGATATGAAAGAATATCCATAATATGCACCTCCTATGTATCAAATTTACTTTCAATGGTTACAAAACGCGGTATAAAACTTCAAATCATAAAAGTAAATTGATTTACATATGAGAAGTATTATATAAAAAATCCAAGTGTCCGTTGCACTTGGATTTTGTTTTGATTAAAAGTTCCTAGCGCTAGGACATTTGTAGAATTTTATATAATAAACATATAAAATCTACACTACCAAAGATAGTATATATATATTATATCATAGTTTACATAAATTAACAAATTTAACAAGTTTTGTGAATTTTTTGTGAAAATTAAAAAAAAATTTATTTTTTTGCAACCATTTTGACTTTTTTAGAGTCTAATATTATATAAGGGAAAAACGAGAGAAAAATGCAAAATCTTTTTACACCTTTCCCTGAAAAAATTTTATATAATGAAAGGGGGATTTTTTATGAAAAAAATCTTAGCGTCTATGATAATAATCATAGAACTACTTTGCTTTTGCAATACGACGATTGCAATGGCAATGAATGACACGGATAGTGTAGAAGTACAGCAAGAAGTTGCAGAAAATTCAACAAAAGTAGAAAGCATCAAAGAGAGTACAGAAGAAAAAAAGCAGGAAGAAAACAAGACTATGGAAATTCCAAAATCAGAGAACACGGAAGAGAATGTTACTAGTCAGGAAATAGCAGTTCCAGAGAAAAAAGATGTTGAAGAGGACAAGCTAATTGAAGTGGAAGAAACATCAAAAGAAATTATGTCAGAAACGGAGGTGGTACAAGAAGAGCTAGAAAAAGAGAAACTTGAAGAGAATATTATAGATGATGAAGCAATAATAAATTCTGAAGATACACCAGAAATTCCAGATAAGGTAGTAAGAGTAACATTTACTTATAATAATATTTCATATTCAGTTGATTTATCATCAAAAGAGTTGGGGGTGGATTTGAATGGTTATGAATATTATTTTGTAACCAAGACAAATACAGGGTTAAATTTGTATTATAGCAATGAGAGAATAAGAGCAAGCTATAAATATCCTTCTGAGGATAAATATGACATTAGATGTTGTAAAAATACAATATCAGTAAAAATTAATACTACAACTGGAGAATTAGAAAAAAGCATATTAAATTTACAAGAAAGTTATTCTGTCATTTATAAAAAAAACATAGTAGTGTCAAATCAAAATATTTATCATACTACTAGTAATACAAAAATTTTCGATAAAAATTGTGGATATGAATATGATGTGTCAAAAGAAAAAGGAGAAAATTGTAATGAGGTAGTAAAGGCAACTAAAACAATAAATATATATGAAAAAGCAGGAATAAACCATGATATAATAGCAACAATACAAGAAGGATTAACAATAAAGAGAATAAAGAAATCTGTCAATGAAATGCATGGTCATGTATGGGATAAGATAGAACTAAGTGATGGACAAGAGGCATATGTATTTTCAGATGAGGTAGAGCTAATAACAGATACCAAAGAAATTAAT
>CATJWN010000031.1 GCA_949745595.1 uncultured Clostridia bacterium | reverse complement strand
TTTGTTAGCAAAATAATTTTATCAAAGAAGCTAAATAAATGCTATTTTTTTATATAAAAATAGTTGGAATTTTTACACCCCAACTAAAATTATAGAACCATCATTGGTAATAGCAAATTGCGTCGGTTTTTACTGCTTGACTATAATTCAAAATTATTCATCAAAATTTCAAAACTGCACGGACAAAAAATCTCTGTATACATATATGATATGAGGAAAGCGACCTTGAAGTCAAGGTCGCTCCCTCAAGTTCCGTTTAGAAACCTGAATTCAATATGGGGATGCGGTGTGGGTTAATAGGTTTTAGTAGGACAGAATATAGGAGAAATACTTAGCACCGTTGGCAGTTGCTGTAACATATGTTACATATTTTCCAGCATTTGGCAACGTGACATAAGCTTCTGCCGCAATTCCATCGTGGCGGGACAAGTAGACTCTTTTGACGATCCTGCCATTGTATTCGAAGCACAATGCATCGCCAGTACCGCCATTGTCCTCAGTGTTGTCATAAGAATATGTGATGTGGATTGATGTATTTGCGGGCAAACTGTTATAAGTTGCCGTGTCGCTTTTGATGCCCGTAAAATACCCCGATGTTACCCCGCTGTTGGGGTAAATCGTCGTACGCCGAGGCTCGACGTTGGTTACCACAGCGTTATCTGCTGCCGCCAAAGCGGACACGGGCGCAGACAGGATTCCGCACACACAGCAAAACGCCAAAATCAGCGCCAACATTTTTTTTGTTACAGAAACATTCTTAAAAAGTTGCATATGAATACCTCCAAAATTGTCTTTGTAACCGCATACCCATATTGTTTGCCTTAGTCAAATCTGTAATTGTATCGCGATAGAAATGATAAGGCGTGTACTTCGAGAAAAAAGTACTGTGATAGTATAATATAAAATTTCAGTAAAATCAAGTCTTTTTTTGTATATGTATGTATGATATTATAAAAAAAAAGGAGGTTCGTTTTAACGTGAAAAAGAAAATAATGATACTTATAAGCATACTGATAATTTTAATTACTGGAATTGGCATTTTTACTTTTTTAAATAAAGATGCAATTTCTTATAATGACATTATAAAATTAGCAGATAATTTAGTAAATGTAAATAATGTTATTTTACACATTGAAAATACTGGAGACAATATGAATAGTGATGGTGGCACATTTTATATAAAAAATGGAATTGAAATAATACTAGATATGGACAATTCAGTTTTGGAATGGAAAGATACTGTAAACAATGAAATTATTTATATTGACAAATCTAGTAAAAAAATTCAAATTAGAAAAGATAAAACTACTTCTTATTTGCATACTCCATATGAACTTTTAGAAGTAGATATGAATGATAATTCAAAATACAAATACATTGGAAAAGAGCAAATAGAAAATTTTGAATGCTATACTATACAAGTAAAAAATAAAGATGCATTTTATCAATATAGTTTTGATATTGATACTGGACTCCTAATAAAGTCCATTATAGAAATTACTACTGATGATAATGAAAAGTCGCATATCGAAAGAAATTATAAATATACTTTTAATGCTCTAACAGATAAAGATGTTGAAAAAATAGATTTAAACAATTTTTCTGATTTTGAAATAGAATATCTATAATATATTAACAAACATTATATAGAATTTAGATATTGGGTATGTACGATTATCCTACCCACCAAAACGAGCTAAATTTTAACTGAATTTAGCTTGTTTTATTGTTTACAAATATTATTGCATAATATATAATGATATTAAATAAAAAGTAGGGGAGAATATTGTGAAAAAAAGATTTTTTGTAATTTTTTTAGCTGCTGTGATAGCTATTATATTAATGTTTTGTGTTGGAAAGACTTTAAGAAATTATACTATTATTAATAATATAAAAAAGGTTGGTAATGAAATCTTCAATGATACAACACAAAATTATCATATGACAATTTTAAATGAAGATGGGACAGCAAAAACAGAAGTATATTATAACAGTGGAATTAAGAGAATAGAGACATATTTTGGGGAAGAATTGGTAACTATTTCTTGGAAAAATTTTGAGACAGGTGAAAGTATAAGTAAAATGGGAGATACTGAAGTTGTATATGCTGATGATATTGATACAACTATGAAACCAAGATACTTTATAGAAGAAGATCAAAAGATGAGTTTGCTTGATTATTTTAAAACAACAATAAAATCTGATGGAAATACATACGTTTTATATTTTAAACCAAACTATAAATGTTATTATGATAAAGAAACTAGTACTTTAGTGAAATTTGAAGATATAATTACAGGAACTGATACTCCAATGACCACAAATACATGTAAAATAGAGTTTAATACAGTTTCTGTAAGTGATGTTGAAAAGCCAGAATAGAATAACTGAGTATTTTTAACATTATCCAATTTGCACGGGCAAAATAAAATTGTTTTTTAGACAATTTACTTTTGATATGAAATTTACAAAAAAATTGACATATAATATAAAGGATGTTATAATATATTTAGCTTATAAATGAGTATAGCTTGTCATTTAAAGCACACTAGGTATGTGGGGTGAAACACATATCTCTTTTTTTGCAAAAAAACAGAGCAGGGTGAACTGCTCTGAACTGAAAATCAGTTTTTAGTTGTGTCATTTCTATATGTATTCGATTCTTCTTCCAATTTTTCAATTTTCTGAAGTAGAATCCATATAAGCATATAGCCTGTCATAAGAAAAACACTTTTCCTTATACAAGAATATTATCGAATTTTATCTTTCTAAATCATTATATATTTGCTCTGCTAATATGTATATTCTTTGTGAATTCTTTTGTGCATTTCAATGTCTAGAGATTCTAATAAATAGCCTTTTCCTTTTTTATCTAATAAATATTTGTAATGGTACAGATAATTTAATGCTTGGCGGTTATTTTGGTACAAATATTTAAAAATTAGTAAGGATAGCATAATAAAAGAAGATAATCAAATGAATCTAAATATTTATTTGATTATCTTCTTTTAAATTTTTATTTATTAAAATTTGATATATCAACTTGTACATCTTCGTCTTTTACACTATTAAATTCTGTTTTGTAATCCCAAAGTGTACTTTGAATTTCTTCATTGTAATAGCCTGATATTAATCCTTCAAGACATTCAGTTCTAATCAATAATCCTGTACTTTTTTCAAAAAATAATATATTATCTTTATCAGTTAGTTTATAACAATTTTTTCCATTTACTTTTGCTGTACTTATTGAATATTTAAAAATGTTTTTTAAATTAGGAAGTTCATCTTTTAAAGGTTTAACATAATTCCAATTGATACTTAATAAATCTTCTATATTAGAGTTAGTTTCGCTAATATTATTGTCTGATACTTCATACACAGTATTATTTTGTATAATATATTCTAATTCATTATTGGTTTTACGAACCATATTTCCATTTTTAACCCATACTTCATATGTAGTAGCATTCCAACCTTGATATAAATACATTCTTATATAATAATTTGTTGCTTGTGTATAGTCATCTATTTTTGCTGAGATAAAATTAAGTATAATTATTTTTCTGATTAGTGTTATTAGTATTATAGCTAATAATATACTAATTAGAATTATTGCTATTTTTTTTATTGATAGTTTTGTTTTTTCCATAAATACTTATCCTTCTTATATAAATATAATATATTTAACAAAAATAAAAGTCAAGTTTTGACATTTATAGTTACAAGTATTACAATGTTTTAGAAGTTAGCTTTATAATTTCAATTACAAAACGGAATAGTTCCGAGTATATTCTGTTTTTGTAATATCTGGTGGGAATATTCTTTTGACTATGAAAGGATTTTGACAATGAAGAAATTTTTTAAGCGCTTCGGCGCTGCCGTTTTTGCAATTGCTCTTTGCTTCACGATGAACACTGCTGCTATGGCGGCCAAAGTCGCTGAAAGCGAGGGCACCGATGCGGTTTCTCCGAGGGCAACCACTGTTGGCACGGTCATCTTTTCGGGGGTTAACGCAGGAAATGGTACTGGATCCGCGCTGAAACCTTCGTGGCACGAGAATGTGACATTTTCTCCTTCGGCGCCGAATAGAGTTCGGTACATTGTGCAGTCGAATGGAAATGGCAACTCGCAGTGTCAGGTAGGGTTTGACGACCAATTAAGATACTCATTGACATGTGACGGGAAAGCTCATGTAGCCACTATTGGGGAAAAAGGTGACTTCAATTGGGCACTCAGTGCTAACAAAGAATATACCTGTAAGTACAATGGCGTCAATTTGATTTCAATCAGCCTTGTGTTCTACAGGGAGTAACGCTGTACCCATAATTTTAGTCCCAAATATTGTTAAGTAACTTATAAACCTTGAATATTCCCACCCAAAAGGTCTCCCAAGCTTCAATGGCACTTTTTGTTGTTGCTTGGGGGATTTTTTTATATGAAATTAAAGTTTTATATCTATATAATATATTACTTATAGTTGACACACTACTTAGTTTTATTATAATATTAATAATATAATAAGTAATTAATCCACGTAATTTAATATAATAAAATTGAATAGTATTTAATGCTATGTGTAATTATTTAATTTGCATATAATATGCACAGTAAAAAATTTAAAGGCATTGAGATTAGGTAAATTTATGGTAGATACGATTATCCTACACACCAAAGCAAGCTAAATTTTAACCGAATTTAGTTTGTTTTATTTTTATCTATTGATACAATTGAGTTACTTTCTAAATCATTATATATTTTCTTTGCTAATGAATATATTAAACTATTTGACATACTTCTTACTACTTTTGCTATTGTTTTCCAATAGTTTTTCAGTAAGTTGTAAAACAAATATTTGTAATGGTACAGATAATTTAATGCTTAGTGGCTATTTTGCTATAAACGTGAAATGTGAGCCAAGTCTAAGAAAATGCTATTTTTCAAAGAGAAATGTTGATTTTACTGATGAAGTTTTCCCGAGCGGTAAAACCGCTCGGGAATTTCTATAAAAATGAATAAATGTAGTATATTAGAAATTTATTGATAAAAAAATAAATAATTGTGTAACGAAAAGCAATTAAAAAAGTCTAATAATAAAGGAGAAAAATATTATGGACATAGACAAAATATATAAAGAATATTTTGAAACTGTGTATAAATATCTTTTATATTTAACTCATAATGAAGATTTGTCTGAAGAGTTAACTCAAGAAACTTTTTTTAAAGCTATAAAGAACATGAGTTCGTTTAAAGAAAATTGTCACATTTCAACGTGGTTAATACAGATTGCGAAAAATTTATATTTTGATGAACTTAAAAGAAGTAAAAAATTAGTGGAATTTAATGTAATTCAACAAAAAATATATGAAGAGAATATTGAAGATACAATTGTTTCAAACGAAGAAAAAATAGAATTAAAAAATAAAATAAATGATTTAGATGAAATTCATAAACAAGTTGTATTTTTAAGAATTTCTGGTGAATTGTCTTTTAAGGAAATTGGTTTATTATTGAATCAAACTGAAAATTGGGCACGAGTAACTTTTTATAGAGCTAAAAATAAGTTAATGAAAGGAGTTGATTGTTATGATAAATAAAAAAGATTGCAAAATTGTACAAGATTTATTACCTAATTATGTTGATAATCTTACTTCTAATGAAACAAGTATATTTATAGAAAATCACTTAAAAGAATGTAATGAATGTACTTATATTTTACAAAATATGACAAAGGAATTTGAAAAAGAAAATTCAAATGAAAAAAAAGAAATATGTTATGCAAAAAAATATAATATAAGATATAAAAAAATAAAATATAGTTTAATTATAATAATATTGAGTTTAATTTTTATAATACTAGCCTTTTTTGGAAGAAAATTTATTATTTTTAATAGTTTGTATAATAAAATAGCTAATTATCAAAATATAACTAATTATTATATGAGAACATATGATTATAATGGCTTTTACTCTTTAACTACAGAAACTTGGGTAAAAGATAAAAAAATGATTCAAAAAAGTGATGGCATAACGACAATATCAATAGAAGATAATACAATGTATCAATACTTTATCGAAGGTGAAACAATTATATCTACTTTGACTAATGAAAACTTTACTAGTGAAGGTATATTAAAGACGTATTATTGGGACTTAATAGAATTACTAAAAAATGAATTAAAAGATCCAAAAAATATTTTCAATTATTCACTAAAAAATGCAATAGTTAATGGAAAAGAATGCTATCAACTTATGCAAAAAGGAAAAATCTTGTATTTCGATAAAGAAACTGGATTGATAGTAAGATGGGAAGAACTTACTGGCTATATATCTACTAGCCAAAATGAGGTTCAAAGTACACTTAAGGATTTTAAATTTGAATTTAACAATGTTGAAGATAATGTTTTTGAAGAGCCAGATATTTTAGAATATGATATTATAAATAATAAATAAAAAGGAGGTTTGTTTTATCAATTTAAGAAGAACACCACAGTTATATTAAGTAAAAGAGCATATTTATATATGTTCTTTTTGTTTATTAAAAACTTGTTTAAGATAATAAGATGTGATAAAATGATAACATCAAATATTGGAGGAATAATAGATGGAAAATTATTTTATAATACATGGTTCATTTAGTAGCCCATATTCAAATTGGTTAGGCTGGTTGCACGATTTTATAGAAGATGAAGGAAAGCAAGTTCTTGTTCCAGATTTTCCAAGCGGAGTTGGATATCAAAATTATGGAAATTGGAGTAAATTACTTAAGTGTTACGTTGATTTAGGATTAATTAATGAAAACACAACAATAATAGGACATAGTATTGCACCAGTGTTTATCTCAAAGTTTTTAACTGAGAATAAAGTAAAGGTTAAGAAATTAATATTTGTATGCGGATTTAATAATTATTTAGGAATAAATGAAGAGTATGATGCTGTAAATGAATCAATGTATTTTGACAATTTAGAAGATGTAAAACAGTATGCTAAAGAAATAATATGTTTTTATTCAGATAATGATCCATATGTTAGATATGAAGTAGAAAAAGATTTTGCAGATAAAGTTGCTACAGAGCAAATTATGATACCAAAAGCAGGACATATTAATAGTGAAAGCGGATATGAGACATTTGAGGATATTTTAAGTTATATTTAATAAGGAGATTAGTAAAAAAATAAGCTGAATTTTAATTCAGCTTTCTTTTTTTTATAGAATATCATTTTTCAATTTTCCCACATGCAATTTTTGTTCCAGAATTTCCGACTAGGCTGAGTGGTAAAATCATCAGGCATATCGTGTATAATAATTACTTTCCCAATAATATCTCTTATTTTGAATTTATTGATTAAAACATTCATGTATGCATATCCATTGTTTTCAATTAAAGGTGGCAAGTCTCCAATATGAAAAGGGTGAGGACAATTTGTTGTATTTAAGTGAGATTTTGCGTTGGCAAACTCGTCATTTAAATTTCCAGTGCAAGAATTACCTTCATGTATATGAAATCCGAAAAATTTACCAGTGCAAGTATTTGTTGATTGTGGTAAACCATAAATTTTTGCAGTTATTAATACCCCGTTTGAAACTTCTTTAAAAGTAACTAAACCATTTATGTTTGGAAATCTTTTTCCACCTTTTATATAAGCTTTTGCATTATTAAAAAACATAAAGTACCTCTATTATCTATTTATTTCATATTAACATAGTATGATGTATAAGAATAAAGTGTTAACAAGAGTAAGATAGAAAGAGTGGTAACATGAGTAAAGAGAAATATAATAGAGAGAAAGTCTATGAATATGCAAAAAAGTGGGCATATTCTAGGAATCCACAGTATTATAATTATGATGCAATAGGAGGGGATTGTACTAACTTTGTATCTCAATGTATTTTTTCAGGATGCAACCAAATGAATTATAATAAAAATAATGGATGGTATTATATAAATGGTAATAATAAATCTCCATCATGGACAGGTGTAGAATTTTTATATGATTTTTTGGTATATAATAAAGGAGCTGGACCATTTGGAAAAGAAACTACAATTAATAATTTAGATATAGGAGATGTTATTCAATTGAGCTTTGATGGTGTTAAGTTTTCACATACTATGATAGTAATTCAGAGTTCAAAAAGCATATTGGATACTTTAGTAGCTGCACATACATTTGATACTTTTGGAAAGAAAGTATCAGATTATGATTTTTATAAATATAGATGTGTACACATAGAATTTTAGTAATATAAAAGATATATATATAAATCTTAAAACAGTAGACATAAAGTTAAAAATATGATAAAATTAATATCTATTACAATTCCGCCGATAAGGCGTTTATTATATAAGCTTCAGACCCTTTAACTAAAATCTGAAAGAAAGAAGGTAATACCGATGCAGAAACTCAGCGACAAGAGTTTTTCTCGGAAAGTCGTGCCGTTTTTGGTAGTTTGCATGGTGTTGCTCCTGTATGTATGGGGCGTTTCCACCATTGTAACTGGCGAAGCGGATAAGACTGACGGAGAAGGCGCTTGCAACACTGAAGCAGAGCAAGCAAACAGCGAGGCACAAAGCAGTGTCTATCCCGAGAAATCAATTGTGGTTAATGGAGGAGTGGCAGGCTATGATCAATTCATAGGGAAAAAGCTGCCTTTACTCTCAGAGCATCCAGAATTGATTTTGAATCCAACCGTGTCAATGTCACCTGTAGAAAGCACCGAGCCAGAGGAGACTGATGAAGTTCCAATTCTTAAAGTATCCTCTTTGGATAGTAGAATTCCGGTGCTGGTGTACTTAAGTATCGATTCGGATAACCCTAAAGGCCCGCTTTTACTTTCGGACGAGCGAGTAACTGAGGATGATGTCGAAATCGATATCAGCAATGCGATAGACCCTGACTTGTACTACACCGTTCCTTATGATTTGGAGCAGTGTATTGCCAGAGTTGTATATCGTGAAGCTGGAAACCAGCCAGTATTCGGACAACTCCAAGTTGCCGAAGGCGTGGTTACCCGTCTCAGAAGTGGAATATATGGTTCTGACGTGAGTGCAATACTCTATAAGGGCTATTATGTTGAAACTGATGAGAATGGTTATCATGTTTATGACGGCGATGGCGTTGAAGTGATTGATGTGCCTGAGGTGGCAACTACGGTAACGAAATTGGCTTTGCAAGGCTCCAATACGACAAAATTTGTGCTTGAAGCTGGAACAGCTCTTAGAAATGAGCAGTTTGGCTTAGAGCTTGGAGAGGAATATTATAAGTGGGGTGCATTTTACCACTATAGTCCAGACGATGTGGACGAAGGTGCATTGCGTTCGCGTGTGATAGACCAAGTGCCTGTTAGCTATCAGTACGTGGATCACGTGTTCTATGGTAAATGGCTGAATGCCAAATATGCCTTGAACATTGAATAGCCCGTAATGACGGGAGTTACTGAGCAAAAAGCTCTTCATCATAAATATGTCGGACTTTTACACTTGCTAAACAGCTTGTGTCGTGCGATATACAGCAATTACCTTGCTCCCCCGCGTGGCATTGTCACGCGGGGGAGCCTTATTTTGTGAACAACAAGCCCTGAAGTACCGCATAATAAATAATTTAAAAACAAAGCACGCCACTACCTCGAAGGTATGTGGCGTGCTTTGTGCTTGGTAAGAAACGCAAGCTTGTAGTTGATGTTTAGACCAATCTCATGAGCCAGAGCTCGTTCTGGTCAGATACCCGAATTTCACTCGGGGTGCGAGAGTACACATAGCAGTGTCTCTCAAAGGGTGTTTTGCTGGCAGGATGCCGATAGCTTTCTGGTGTTGCCAGACCCTCAACATTTTTCCCAAACGCATATCCGTTTTTCTTAAAACGCTCGAAGGCGTAGTAAAACGATTTGCGCTTTTCGTCCGGGATGTCTGTCATAAACAGGTTCAGTTCAGAATCCCAAAGGCCGCAGGGGAAAAGCTTTTCCTTGAGAAGACGTACATCGAAATTGGTGATAATCGGGGTAAGATTCCTGCTCCGAAAATCAGTTTTTTCGTTGTAGTCGTCGGAGTACACGGTAAGCATATCCATAAACTCCTTGATTTGAAGTTTATAGTCATAGTCTACCATGTCCAAGAAAAAGATAATGGCATCAATGTTGATTGCGCCATCTGGCAAGTTCGACAGGAAGTAGGTGTACATCTCGTGTAACAGACTTCCGTTTTGCCGAATCCCCTTTTCATTTTTCATGACTTGAACAAGGACGGCACGCTCCAGTTTGCTTTCGTCTACTATTCCGCCTTGGGCTTTCAGTTGTGCTTCGACACGTTGAAAATTTAGCAGGTCGTAGTACATCATGGAATGCCCGATAATGAACATAACGAAAATTTGGGCGTACTTTGCTTTTTCCAAATCACTCATTGGGTGAGAGGAATAGGTTTTGCGTGCAACCGTTTTGATAATGCTGTCCATATTGGTAAAGAACAGCTCAATGTATTCCCAGTTGCAAAGCCGGGTCAGATGTGTTGCTGGGATTGTACATTTGGTACTTGGTTTTGACCGATGCTCTTCCGGAACAACACCCCAGTACTTGCAAAGTTCTTTGTATTCTGACCGATACTCTTTAGCGAGCTTAGCCAGAGCAACTTCGAAGTCTGCGATTTTGAACTTTTCAAGCTTTTCCGCCGGCACTTTCGAATCTGCTGCAATCTGGAGATACAGTTTAGAAAGTGCGGTGACATAAGCCTTGTCGCGGTAGTTTTCTGCATCTGCGCAGAGAAGTGCGGGATCTTTTGCCAATCTCTCAGCCATTGTTAATGGACGTTTGACTTGAGGGATGGCAAATGGAATGACAGGATTCAAAACCCGAGTTTTCATCGTGTTATTGAATACCATAGGCAGTGCGCCTCTGGTGCCATTCATGACATCAACTCCTTCAAATAGATTTTGTGATTGCAAGGCAATCGTAGTAATACGATTATATTATACCATATTTTTACAGTTATGTAAACTTAGACGAAATATATTTTAGTGACATTTTTTATAAAATAGTATATAATAAATTTACTAAAAAATAAAAGGAGAAAACAATGAGTGAAGAAATTTGGGATATATTAGATGAAGAGGGTAATATTACTGGTGAAACTATGCTTGCAGATGATAAGCTAGCTTGGCAAGAAGGAATATACCATCAAGGTGCTGATGTGTGGATAATTAATTCTGAAAATAAAATATTAATTCAAAAGAGATCTCCTGAGAAGAAAAGACAGCCTAATGTATGGGCAATGACAGGTGGTTCTGTTATAAGAGGAGAAAGTCCGTTAGAGACAATAAAGCGAGAAACAAAAGAGGAACTTAGCGTTGATTTAGATATTGAAAATGCTATAAAGATTAATCATTATAAAACTAATAATGTATGGTTAGATGTATACCTAGTTAAGCAGGATATTGACTTAAACAAAGTTATTATGCAAAAAGAAGAAGTATCAGAAGTTAAATTTGCAAGTTTTGAAGAGATAGAGAGACTTTATGAGGAAAAATGTTTTATGAAAAATAGATGGGAATTTGTAAGAGATGAAATAAAAAAATTTATTCAAAATTAAAAAATAAGCAAAAATAACCAGAACAGTAAAGAGGCTATTTATAGCCTTTTTTTCGTACCAAAAATTACTATGTGAAAATTTGTCGAAATTTGTTGAAAAGAAAATAAATACTATGATATAATTCAAAATAAGTATGGATATAGAAAGGATGATTGAGTTATGGAAGAAATGTGTGCATGTGTTAGAGTGAAAAAAGAAACAGAAGAAATTGTTGAGAAATTTCATAATGAGAAGAATCAATTAATAGGTATATTAAATGATGTACAAGAGAAATACGGATATATACCTAAGCAAGCTCAAGAAACAATATCTGAAAAACTAGATATGCCAATGGCAGAAATTTATGGAGTAATTACTTTTTATTCAAGATTTACACTTGCTCCAAAAGGAAAATATAATATTTCAATATGCTTAGGTACAGCATGTTTTGTAAAGGGTTCAGGTAGCTTATTAGATAGAGCGAAAGAAAGACTACAAATTGAGCCAGGTCAAGTTACACTGGACGGTAAATTTTCAATAGATGATGTAAGATGTGTAGGTGCCTGTGGTTTAGCACCAGTATTTATGGTAAATGATGAAGTTTACGGAAATGCAACAGTAAAACAATTAGACGAGGTAATTGATAAATATATGAATGAATAAAGGAGGTCATCTATGAAAAGTATAGAAGAATTAGAGAATATTAGAAGAGAAAAAAGAGCAGAATTAGATTTAAGAGTTAATACAAGTTCTGATACTAGAGAAAAACATATTTTAGTATGTAGAGGAACTGGTTGTACTTCTTCAAAATCTCTTCAAATTATTGAAAACATGAGAAGAATTTTAGAAGAAAAAGGAATAACTAATGTTAGAGTAATTCAAACGGGTTGCTTTGGTTTATGTGCCAAAGGACCAATAGTAATTATCTGTCCAGAAGAGACTTTTTATGCACACGTTAAAGTAGAAGATTGTGAAGAAATAATTCAATCACATATTATAGAAGGAAGAAGAGTAGAAAGATTACTTTGTAGAGATATAGATGGAAGTATAGTAGACAAATTAGATGATTTAAATTTCTATAAAAAACAAAAGAGAATTGCACTACAAAATTGTGGTATTATTGACCCAGAAGTTATTGATGAATATATTGCTTTTGATGGATATAAAGCGCTTGAAAAAGTGCTTACTTCAATGAGCCAAGATGATGTAATAAATACAGTATTAAATTCTGGATTGAAAGGTCGTGGAGGAGCAGGTTTCCCAACAGGTAGAAAATGGGCTTTTGCCAAAGATGCTGAAGGCGATCAAAAATATATTGTATGTAATGCAGATGAAGGTGATCCAGGTGCTTTTATGGATAGAAGCATTTTAGAGGGAGATCCACACTGTGTACTTGAGGCGATGGCTATTGCAGGGTATGCAATCGGTGCAAGTCAAGGTTACATATATGTTAGAGCTGAATATCCAATAGCAGTTCAAAGATTAAGAATAGCAATAAATCAAGCAAGAGAATATGGCTTATTTGGAAATAATATTTTTGGAACAAACTTTAATTTTGATATTGATATTAGACTTGGTGCAGGAGCTTTTGTATGTGGAGAAGAAACAGCATTACTTGAGTCAGTAGAAGGTAAACGTGGTCAACCAAGATTAAAACCACCATTTCCAGCTAATAAAGGTTTATTCCAAAAACCAACAATTATAAACAATGTTGAAACACTTGCAAATGTTACTAAAATAATCTTAAATGGTGCAGAATGGTATGCAAGTATAGGAACAGAGAAATCTAAGGGTACAAAAGTATTTGCTTTAGGTGGAAATGTTGTTAATGTTGGTTTAGTTGAAGTTCCTATGGGAACTACTTTAAGAGAAATTGTATATGACATAGGTGGAGGAATTCCAAATGGTAGAGAGTTCAAAGCAGCTCAAACTGGTGGACCATCAGGAGGTTGTATACCAGCTGAACATTTAGATACACCAATTGATTATGAGTCACTAGCAAGTATAGGTTCAATGATGGGCTCTGGTGGACTTATCGTAATGGATGATACAAAATGTATGGTGGATATTGCAAGATTTTATTTAGACTTTACAGTAAGTGAAAGTTGTGGTAAATGTACACCTTGTAGAATTGGTACAAAGAGAATGCTCGAAATTCTTACAAAAATATGTGAAGGAAAGGGTACAGAAACAGATATAGAACATCTTGAAAGATTAGCAGATAGTATAAGGAAAGCATCAGTTTGTGGACTTGGTCAAACAGCACCAAACCCAGTACTTAGTACATTACATTATTTTAGAAATGAATATGAAGAGCATGTTCGTGATAAAAAATGCAGAGCAGGAGCTTGTAAAGCGTTATGTGATATAAGCATTGATCCTGAGAAATGTAAAGGTTGTGGTTTGTGTAAGAGAAATTGTCCTGTTAATGCTATTACAGGCGAAATAAAAGAACCACATAAAATAGACCCAGAAATTTGTATTAAATGTGGAACTTGTGTAGACAAATGCCCATTTAAGGCAATTAATAAATAGGAGGGTAAAGCTTATGGTAAATTTAAAAATAGATGGAAAAGATATTTGTGTAGAGGAAGGAACAACTATCCTTAAGGCTGCACGTGATAATGGAATTGATATACCTACTTTATGCTTCTTAAAAGATATCAATGAATTTGGCGATTGTAGAATGTGTATAGTAGAGGTGGAAGGCAGAAGAGGTTTTGCAACTTCTTGTATCCAAAAAGTTGAAGAAGGTATGGTTATAAAAACTAACTCCGCAGCAGTAGTTGAAGCAAGAAAAGTAGTTTTGGACTTAATACTTTCAAATCACCACAGAGATTGTTTAACATGTACTAGAAATGGAAATTGCGAGTTACAGGCATTAGCTGTAAAATATAATGTTCAAAAAGTAGAATTTGAGGGAGAACAGTCACATTATGAAATTGATGATAAATCACCTTCAATAGTTAGAGATTTCAATAAATGTATCTTATGTAGAAGATGTGTTGCAACTTGTAAAAATGTACAAGAAATAGGAGCAATTGACTGTATAGGAAGAGGTTTTGAATCTCGTGTATCAACAACTTATGAACATAGTTTAAATGATGTTGATTGCACACTTTGTGGACAATGTATTGAAGCTTGTCCAACAGGTGCATTAAAGGAAAAAGAAAATATTGAAGATGTATGGAAAGCTTTAAGAAATGAAGACACTTTTGTAGTAGTTCAAACAGCTCCAGCAGTTAGAGTTGCACTTGGTGAAGAATTTGGTATGCCAATAGGTACAAATGTTACTGGAAAAATGGCAACAGCTTTAAAACTTATGGGGTTTGATAAAGTATTTGATACAAATACAGGTGCTGATTTAACAATTATGGAAGAAGCTAATGAATTTATAGAAAGAGTAACTAATAATGGTATTTTACCTATGATTACTTCTTGTAGTCCGGGCTGGGTAAGATTTGCAGAAAAGAACTTCCCAGATTGCTTAGGACATCTATCTTCTTGCAAATCACCACATCAAATGTTTGGAGCTATTGTAAAATCATATTATGCACAAAAATATGGTGTAGATAGAAACAAAATTTGTGTAGTTTCAGTTATGCCTTGTGTAGCTAAAAAATATGAATGTTCAAGACCAGAGATGGAAGTAGATGGCGCTCGTGATGTAGATTATGTAATCACTACTAGAGAACTTGCAAGAATGATTAAACAAGCTAATATGGATTTCCCAAGCTTAGTAGATAGTGAATTTGATGCTCCAATGGGAGAAGCTAGTGGTGCAGGAGCAATTTTTGGAACAACAGGCGGAGTTATGGAAGCAGCTGTTAGAACAGCTGTTGATACACTAGAGGGAAGAAGCATTGATAGAATTGAGTATACAGAAGTAAGAGGAGAAACTGGAATAAAAGAAGCTACTCTTAATGTAGCAGGAAGAGAAATAAAAATTGCTGTTGCAAGTGGTTTAGCAAATGCTAGAAAATTATTAAAACAAATTAAAGAAGGAAATTCACCATATCATTTTATAGAAATTATGGCTTGTCCAGGTGGCTGTGTAATGGGTGGTGGTCAACCAATTAAAAATTCTAAAACAAGAGCAACAGTTGATGTTAGAAAATTAAGAGCAGATGCTTTATATAGTATAGATGAGAAGAGTGTTATAAGAAAATCACATGAAAATCCAGTTATGAAAATGCTTTATGATGAATTTTTAGAAAAACCAGGTAGTCATGTAGCACATAAATACTTACATACTACTTATAGTGCAAAACCAAAATATGATATAGGAGAATAGTATTTTAAGAGTTAGTTTTTGTTAAGCTAACTCTTATTATTTTTTTGTTGCTAAATGTAACTAATAATGATATAATAAGCGTGGCTAGGAGGCTAAAATAATGGAAGATAGAATTGATAAAATAAATTATTACTTAGATATAGCAGAAACAGTTGCCTCAAGGGCTACTTGCCTTAGGAAAAAATATGGTGCAGTTATAGTAAATCATGATCAAATAGTTTCGACTGGATATAATGGTGCACCAAGAGGTAGAAAAAATTGTTCTGATTTAGGATATTGCACCAAAAAGAAATTATTGCCAGATCAGAGACATGGCGGATATGATGCGTGTAGAGCAGTACATAGTGAGCAAAATGCTATGCTTTGCGCATCAAGAGAAGAGATGTTAGGAGCGACTTTATATCTAGTTGGTTATAGAACAGAAAACCATGACTATGAAAATGGTGCGGCACCTTGCTTAATGTGTAGAAAACTTATTATTAATTCTGGAATTGATAGAGTAATTGTAAGAAGAAATGAGAAAGAATATATAGTTTTTGAAGTAGATGACTGGAAAGCAAATGACGAGTTTTTAGAAGGTAAAATAAATTACTAATGGAGAAAAGAGTTGAAAGATAAAGTAAAAAATATATTTAAAAGTGAAAATTTTAGATGTTTTTTAGTTTTACTAGTGGTTGCGCTTGTTATGTGTTTGCCAATGCTAAAAGACAATTTAGATATTTATTATGATGACGGAATTCAGCATATATCAAGGGCTTTTGGAAGCTTTGAAGCTATGCAAAAAGGAATTAATTTTGGAAATATTATTCCAAGCTTTAGTAATGGCTTTGGATATTCTTGGAATTTATTTTATGGTGCATTTACTACAGTAGGGATTATTATCTGCAAGATGGCTACAGGTTCATACATAATAGGGTACAAAGTATTTGCTTTTGTTTGCCTATTATTATCAGGGATTTTTATGTACAAGTTTGTAAAAGATGTTTCTGATAATGCAAATGTTGGGTTGTTAGCAGGTGCTTTGTATATGATGGCGCCATATCATTTAACAGATTTATATGTTAGAAACGCAATTGCTGAATTTGCTTCTTTTATGTTTATACCACTGGTATTTTTAGGTTTATATAACATAGTACAAAAAGAGGGAAAAAGCTGGTATTTAAGCATAGGAGCGATAGGTTTAATTTTCACTCATAATATATCAACATTTTATACAGCAATTTTAGGTTTGATTTATCTATTAGTTAATATAAAAGCTTTAAAAGACAAAGAAGTTTGGAAATATTTGGGAATAAATGCTTTATTTATTGTAATGATAACTTTATGTTTTACTTTACCTATGTTAGAAACGAGATTTAGTACAGACTATAGAGTTTATGAGGATGAAGCAATGGCAACTAAAGGCAGTGTTTTAGAGCAAAGGCTTTCGATAAAAAGTATATTTGTTACTGTAGAAGGCAGTGGATTTGTTTTTGAATTAGGTCCATATATTATTATAATGCTTGCATTTTCATATATGACCATACGAATAATGAAACCTGAATTTAGGAAAGATTATTTATTCTTTTTAATAGCAGGATTAGTTACACTTTTAATGTCAACAAAGTTATTCCCATGGCAGTTTATGCCTAAGTTTATGTATATAATACAATTCCCATGGAGATGTATGGAGTTTGCATCTTTCTTTCTATGTGTAGTATGTGCAATAAATATGGGTGCAGTTATAAAAAAATACAAATTCAAAGATGCTATAATTATTATAGTGATTGCAACAGTTTATGTGATGGCGTTACATGGCTTTGTAAGATACACAGAAAGCATAGATCCTATTGAGAATAGAGCTTTAGGACAAGTTTCTGGAATGAATAATGAGTGCATTGCAGGAATGGGAAGGGCAGAATATTTGCCAACAAAGGCTTATGAAAATAGATTTTATATAGCGACTAGAGAAGATAAGATATATGTTTTAGAAGGTAAAGCAATAATTGAAAAGGAAGAAAAGATTGGTTTAACTTTAAAGGCTAAAGTAGAAACTTTTGGAGAAGATGCTGTATTAGAATTACCATATATATACTATCCAGGTTATGAAGTAAGAGCTGATGGTGAAGTATTAAAAACTCATGAAACAGAAAATGGATTTTTAGGTTGTAAGTTATCCTTTGGTGATGACCTTACTTTAGAGGTAGCATATATTGAAACGGATAACTCAAAAGTTGCAGCAATTATATCAATTCTAGGAACTTTATTATTAATTATATATATGTGTAGAATGGAAAGGGAAAATTAAAATGTCAAAACCAATAGTGGCAATAGTTGGAAAACCTAATGTAGGTAAATCTAGATTTTTTAACTATGTTGTCGGACAAAGAATATCAATAGTAGAAGATACGCCTGGTGTTACGAGAGATAGGGTTTATGCAGATACTTCTTGGCGTGATAGAGAGTTTACTTTAATCGATACAGGTGGTATCGAGCCAGAAAGTGATGATATTATTTTATCTCAAATGAGAGAACAAGCAAATATTGCAATAGGTGTAGCAGATGTTATATTATTTATGACTAATGTAAAAGAGGGAGTAACAGCTGCAGATAGTGAAATTGCAGTTATGCTTAAGAAATCTAAAAAGCCTATCATACTTGCTTGCAATAAAGTAGATACTTTCGGTGAGGTGCCTAGCGAAATTTATGAATTTTATAATTTAGGACTAGGAGAGCCACACGCAATTTCGGCCGCAAATGCAATGGGAATAGGTGATTTGCTAGACGAGATTTATGATTTACTTCCACCAAAATCAGAGGACGAAGGTGATGAAGATAATATAAGAGTTGCATTGATAGGTAAGCCTAATGTTGGTAAGTCTTCTTTATTAAATAGGATACTTGGACAAGATAGAAGTATAGTAAGTGATATAGCAGGCACGACTAGAGATGCAATAGATTCTGAGTTCGAAAATGAATTTGGAAAATACATTTTTATAGATACAGCAGGCATTAGAAGAAAAAGTAAAGTTAATGAAGCTATAGAAAAATTTAGTGTTATGAGGACTTTATTTGCAATTGAGAGAGCAGATGTGTGCTTAGTACTAATTGATGCTTTAGAAGGAGTGACAGATCAGGATGCAAAAATACTTGGAGAAGCACATGAAGCTGGAAAAGGTATTATAATTGTTGTTAATAAATGGGATGAAATAGAAAAAGATAATTATACTATGGAAGAGTATAAAAAAGATATTTATAATAAGATATCGTATGCTACTTACGCACCGATTATGTTTATTTCGGCTAAAACTGGACAAAGAGTAAATAAAATTTTTGAAAAAGTAAACGAGGTCTATAAACAAAATTCTTTGAGGGTTTCAACTTCTGTTATAAATGATGTAATAAATGAAGCAATTGCAGTAGTACAGCCACCAACTGACAAAGGAAAAAGACTTAAGATTTTGTACGGTACACAAGCTTCTACAAAACCACCTACTTTTGTTATATTTGTGAATAATAAAGATTTATTTCACTTCTCATATCAAAGGTATTTAATAAATAATTTTAGAAATAATTTTGGCTTAGAGGGAACACCTGTAAGATTAATTATAAGAGAAAAATCAGAAAAGGAATAAGGAGGTAATTATGGTATTATATGTTGTTATGGCAATTATTGCCTATGCCATAGGAAGTATCAGCTTTTCTGTAATAATAAGCAGAAAAATGGCTGGTTTTGATGTTAGAGAAAAAGGTAGTGGAAATGCGGGAAGTACAAATATGTTACGTAGTGTTGGAAAAAAAGCTGCATTACTTACATTAGTTTGTGACATACTAAAAGGAGTAGTAGCAATTGCAATTGCATTATTAATTGGAAAAATCAATAGTTCAGTAGATAAAGCGATTTTAGTTCAAATCGCAGCGGTTGCAGTTGTAATAGGACATACTTTCCCAATCTTTTTCGAATTTAGAGGAGGAAAAGGTGTTGCAACAAGTTTAGGAGTTATTCTTCTAGTAAACTGGCAAATAGGGCTTATATGTTTAGTATTTGCATTAATCTTAATGATACTTACAAGAATGGTATCATTAGGTTCAATATGTGCAGCAATATTATTCCCAGTGCTTACGGTTTTTATCCACGAGCATTATATAGTAGATGGAAATTACATTATTTTTGGTATTATAATGGCTGTCTTTATAGCATATAATCATAGAAGCAATATAAAACGTCTTTTAAATGGTACAGAAAATAAGATTAGTTTTAAAAAGTCAGAAAACTAAGGAGGAATAATATTTTGAAAAATATAGCAATTATTGGTAGTGGAAGCTGGGGAGCAGCTTTAGGAATATATCTTGCAAATAATGGACATAAAGTTAAGATGTGGTCTTTTGATGAAGACGAAAAAAATCTAATAAATAATAAAAGAAAATGTGTATTTTTACCAAAAGCAAGAATTCCAGATGGAGTAATATGCTCATCAAGTTTTGAAGAAGTTTTAGAAGAAGCTGATATTATTCTTCATGTTACGCCTTCAAAATTCGTAAGAAGTACAATAAAAAAGTATAAAGGTTTTGTGAAACCAAATCAAATAGTACTTATGTGTTCAAAAGGTTTTGAAGCTGAAACAGAATATACTTTAGATCAAGTTATGGAAGAAGAACTTCCAGGAATAAAAACAGGAATTTTATCAGGGCCTAGTCATGCAGAAGAAGTTTCTATTGGAGTACCAACTCTTTTAGTGGTAGCTTCAAAACATGAAGATGTAAGAGAAATGGTTTCAGAAGAATTTAAAAGCAATACTTTAAGACTTTATACTTCTGAAGATGTAAAAGGTGTAGAACTTGGAGGAGCTTTAAAGAATATTATAGCTTTTTGCGCAGGTATAGCAGTAGGATTAAACTTAGGTGACAATACTTTTGCAGCACTTGCTACAAGAGGCCTTGTAGAAATCGATAGATTAGGAACAGCAATGGGAGGACAAAGTAAAACTTTTTATGGATTAACAGGTCTTGGAGATTTAATAGTTACTTGTGGAAGTGTTCACAGCAGAAATAGAAAAGCAGGAGAATTAATAGGTAGAGGTTATACTATAGAAGAGACAAGAAAACAAGTGGGAATGACTATTGAAAGTGTTGATAATATAGATGTAGCTTATAAACTTGCGAAAAAGTATAATATAGAGATGCCAATAGTTGAAAAAGTTTATGAAGTTTTATATAAAGGACTTAGTCCAAAAGATGCAGTAAATATTCTTATGACAAGAGAACAGAAATCAGAATAAAAGGAGGATGGAAAATGGATTTTTTTAATAAACTAGGTAAGAAAACTACAGAAGCTTATCAAACAGCAAAAGAAAAAACTACAAAACTTTCAGAAGAATTAAAATTAAAAGGTAAAATTTCAGATTGCAAAGAAAAAATAGATAATGAATATAAAGCAATTGGAAAAATTGTATATGAAAAAATGAAGGCAGGAGAAGATGCTTCTAAAGAAGAGATTACTCCAAAATGTGAAGAAATTGAGAGACTAAAAGAGAATATAGAAAAAGCAGAAGTAGAATTATTAGCATTAAAAAATATTAAAAAATGTAGTGATTGTGGAACTGAGTTAGACTTAAATGCGGACTTTTGCTCAAGATGTGGAGCAAAGCAACCAAAGAATACAGAACTTACAGTTACTGTGACTGCAGAACCTGCACCAGAGGCCAAAGATGTTGAGGCTGAAAAAGTTGAGACTGTACCAGAAGTAATTGAGCTTTCAAGTGTTCCAGAAGAGTCAAGCGAAAATCATGAAGAAAACATGTCAGATAATGATGAGGACAATTCTACAGAAAATAATGAAGAACCAAAAAATGAATAATTTTTAAATGTAGCTTTGAAGCTACATTTTTTTGCAATTAAAAACTTGTAATTTTTGGCATTTCAGTATATAATTATAAAATATATGAGAGGAGAGATGAAAATGGCAATAAGTAGAGAAGAAGTTATTCATATCGCAAAACTTGCTAGTTTAAATTTGACAGAATCAGAAATTGAGATGTATACAAACGATATGACAGAAATTTTGGAGTTTGCAAACATGATAAACTCTGTAAATACTGACAATGTAAGTGAGACAATAGCAGCTAATGAGAAGTACAATGTGTTTAGAAAAGATGAGATTAAACAAAGTGTAGATAAAGAAGCTTTATTACAAAATGCACCAAGTAAGGATGATGGTATGTTTAGAATACCAAAAGTAATAAATTAGGAGTTTTTATGGTAATAGGTTTAGATATTGATGATACAATAACAGATACATTAGCTGTAATGATGGCTTATGCTCAAAAATTTACAATAGAAGATTTGGGAAGAGAGATAGATATAAAAGAAATATCTAATAATAGATTAGACATAGATTATGTACAAGATATACATGCTTGGAGCAGAGAAGAGGAGTTAAAGTTTTTTTGGAAGTATTATAGGCAAATGATAGAACAAACTACCCCATTTTTCTTTGCGAAAGAGATTATAAGTAAATTAAAAGAAGAAGGACATGCAATTATTCTAATTACAGCTAGATGGGATGAGGTAGTAGAAGATGGATTAGCACCTGCAAAAGAGATAACAGAAACTTGGCTTAAAAAGCACGGAATAGAGTATGACAAGCTGATTGTAAATGCTCAAAACAAAGGTGAAATAGCTAAAGAAAATAATGTAGATGTTTTTGTTGACGATAGTTTAAAAAATTGTATCAGCGTAGCTAGCAAGGGTATAAAAACCTTTATAATGGACAATAGGTGTAATGCAAATAGTAATGCAGAAGGTGTTACGAGAGTGTTTTCATGGCCTCATTTAGAGCATGAAATAAGGAAGGAGATAAAATGATGGAACTTTATGAACTTACAGCCCATGAGTTAATGGACAAGTTAGCAAGTGGTGAGATTACTTCAGAGGAAGTTACAAAAAGTTATTTTAATAGAATAAAAGAAAAAGATGGTGTTGTAAAGGCTTATGTTTCAACTTTAGAAGAAAGTGCTTTAGAAAAAGCAAGAAAAGTTGATGCAGATAGAAAGGCTGGAAAACCAGTTAGTAAATATGCAGGTATTCCAATTGGTATAAAAGATAATATGTGTATTACAGGCACAAGAACTACTTGCAGTTCAAAAATGCTTGAAAATTTTGTTGCTCCATATGACGCAACTGTTATAGAAAATTTAAACAAAGAAGAATTAGTTTATCTTGGAAAATTAAATATGGACGAGTTCGCAATGGGAAGCTCAACAGAGAACTCAGCTTTTTTCACAACTAAAAATCCTTGGGATTTAGAGAGAGTACCTGGTGGTTCTTCAGGTGGTTCTGCGGCAGCAGTAGCGGCTGATATGGCACCTTGGGCTTTAGGAAGCGACACAGGTGGTTCTATTAGACAACCAGCATCTCTTTGTGGTGTAGTTGGATTAAAGCCAACTTATGGTCTAGTTTCAAGATATGGTTTAGTGGCTTTTGCATCTTCACTTGATCAAATAGGACCTATAACAAAAGATGTTACCGATTCTGCTTTACTTTTAAATTTAATAGCAGGGCATGATGAGAAAGATTCTACATCAATGGAAATAGAGAAAAAAGATTATACAAAAGCTTTAGTAAATGATGTTAAAGGAATGAAAATTGGTCTTCCAAAAGAGTATATTGGAGAAGGTGTAAATGAAGAAGTAAAGGCATCAGTACTTGCTGCAGCTAAGAAATTTGAAGAACTTGGAGCCACTGTTGAAGAATGTTCTTTTGATGTTGGAAAATATGCTACTTCTGTTTATTATGTCATTGCAGATGCTGAAGCTAGTTCAAATTTAGGAAGATTTGATGGAATTCGTTATGGTTATAGAAGTGAAAAATTTGAGAATTTAAAAGATATTTATAGAAATTCAAGAAGTGAAGGTTTTGGACCAGAAGTAAAAAGAAGAATAATGGTAGGTACTTATGTACTTTCTTCTGGATATTATGACGCATATTATAAAAAGGCTCAAAAAGTTAGAACAGTTATTAATAATGCATATAATGAGTTATTCAAAAAATATGATATATTATTAACACCTGTATCACCAACTACAGCTTTTAAATTCGGTGAGAAATCAGATAACCCAATTGAGATGTATATGGCAGATATTTGTACTGTTCCTGTAAATATAGGTGGAGTTCCGGGTATAAGTGTTCCTTCAGGTTTAGATAGTAAAGGATTACCAATAAGTATTCAGTTAATAGGAAAGGCTTTCGACGAAGAAACAATTTTAAGAGCAGCTTATACTTATGAGCAAAATACAAACTTTAGAGAAAATAGACCAACTTTTAAAGAAGGAGGTAATAACTAATGGCTAGAGAAGATTATGAAATAGTTATGGGACTTGAAGTTCACTGTGAACTTTCAACAAAGACAAAAATATTTTGTTCTTGTCCTACGCAATTTGGTGGTGAGCCAAATACGCATTGTTGTCCAATTTGTATGGCTATGCCTGGAACATTACCAGTTTTAAATGAGAAGGTTGTAGAATATGCTGTAAAAGCAGGATTAGCAACAAACTGTCAAATTGCTAGAAACAGTAAAAATGATAGAAAAAATTATTTTTATCCAGATTTACCAAAAGCATATCAAATTTCTCAATTTGATTTACCTCTTTGTTATGAAGGATATGTAAATATTGAAACTCCAGAAGGAGAAAAAAAGATTAGAATAACACGTATTCATATAGAGGAAGATGCTGGAAAATTAAATCATGATGAATATGGTAGAGGAAGCTTTGTGGATTTAAACAGAGCAGGTGTACCACTAATTGAGGTAGTTTCTGAACCTGATTTAAGAACCAAAGAGGAAGTAGAAGCTTATCTTAGAAAATTGAAATCTATATTTGAATATATTGAAGTTTCAGATTGTAAAATGCAAGAAGGCTCTTTAAGAGCAGATGTTAACGTTTCTGTTAGAAAGAAAGGTAGCACAGAATTTGGTACAAGAACAGAAATGAAAAACATGAACTCTTTTAGAAGTATTGTAAGAGCTATCGAATATGAAGCAAACAGACAAATAGATGTAATTGAAAATGGTGGAGTTATTACACAGGAAACTCTAAGATGGGATGATGTATCAGGAAAGACTTTCTCAATGAGAGATAAGGAAGATGCACAAGATTATAGATATTTTCCAGATCCAGATTTAGTTGCAATAAAATTATCTGAAGAATATATTGAAAATATTAAAAAAGGCTTACCAGAGCTACCAGAAAGCAGAAAGAAAAGATACTTAGAGGAAATGGGACTAACAGAAAAAGCGGCAAATTTTGTTACAGCTTCAAAATACTATTCAAATATGTTTGAGGAAGCAACAGAGGTTTGCAAAAATGCAAAATCAGTTAGTAACTGGATAATGTCAGATATAGCTAGGATTTTAAATGAAAGAGAAGAAGAGCCAGAAGAGCTTAAATTCTCAGGTAAAGAATTAGGTGAATTAGTAGCTTTAATAGACAAAGGAACAATAAGTTCAGCAATTGCTAAGAAAGTTCTAGAAGAGATGTTTGAAAATCCAGAAATGCCAAGTAAGATAATTGAGTCAAAAGGCTGGGTACAAATTTCTGATGAAGGTGCTATTAAAGAAGTAGTAGCAAAAGTATTAGAAGCAAATCCACAATCTATTGCAGATTATAAAGCAGGAAAGGATAAAGCACTTGGCTTCTTAGTTGGACAAGCAATGAAAGAAACAAAAGGCAAAGCAAATCCACAAATGCTTAATAAATTGTTCTTAGAAGAATTAAATAAATAAAAATTAAACCGTAGATTTTTTTAAGTCTACGGTTATTTTATTATATTGCCACATCCATAAGTATGCTTGCGAGTTTAGGCAGGTTCTTATATTATCCATTATAACGATTTATTATAAGTGAGGACATTACACTAGTTACTCCAATGAAAAGACCAGTGCGAAAAATTATTATTGAGGCTTCATATAGCCTAAAAGAAATAAAATTTTCTAAAAAAATATGTAAAATTAATATGCCAAGCAAGCAGATAGCAAAAGAAAATGCTAAAGTTTTATCTAACAAGTTTAAAATTTTCTTGTCTTTAATTATAAAAAAACTAATTATATCATCTTTCATAAGAGAACCTCCAAATAACATCCATAAATATAGATTAACACATTAGAGCTTAAGTTTCAAAGGTAATTTTTGGCAAAAAATAATCTCACAAATGTGAGATATATTTTTTATTTTACAGTATTTAATTTTTTAGCTAAACTTGATTTTTTTCTTGATGCTGTGTTTGCTTTGATTACACCTTTTGTGCAAGCTTGGTCAACTTTTTTAACTGCTTCTTTGAAAGTAGCTTCAGCTTTTTTCTTGTCTCCCTCTTCAACAGCTGCTTCAAATGTTTTAACTGCTGTTTTGTATGCAGATTTTACCATATTATTTTGTAATGTTTTTTTCTCAATTACACTAACTCTTTTTATTGCTGATTTAATATTTGGCATTTCTTTGCACCTCCCTTTAGTATAAAGTAAATTTACTTCAACCATTATAACATGTAGTTACTTAAAAAATCAAGTGGTTTAGTGAAAAAAGTTTAATTAATTAATAAAATATGAAAATTTCACAGAAAATTCACAAAAGTTGTTTATAATGACTATTGTATAAATGAAGTTTCTATGATATATTGAGAAAAATAGGAGGTACGTAAGTATGATAGCAATAGCTTGTGATCATGGCGGATATGAATTAAAAGAAGAAATTAAAAAATATTTAGATGAAAAGGAAATAGAGTATAAAGACTTCGGTTGTAATTCAACAGATAGGACAGACTATCCACTTTATGCAGAACCAGCAGTTAAGGCAGTTCAGAGTAAAGAATGCGAAAAAGCAATTTTAGTTTGTGGAACAGGTTTTGGAATGAGCATTGTTGCAAACAAGTTTAAAGGAATTAGATGTGCATCTTGCTGGAATGAAGAAGTAGCTAAATTATTAAAAGAACATAATAATGCTAATGTAATTGCTTTACCAGGTAGATTTATTAATATTTCTCAAGCAGTAGTTATTTTACGTGCATGGCTTGGTGCAGAGTTCTTAGGTGGAAGACACACAGATAGATTAGAAATGATTAAAGAAATTGAAAATGAAAATATGAAATAGAGAGGTCGTTAACCTATGTGGGGAGATATAGCAATAGCTTTTACAATAGCTTTTGTAACAGCATTTATGGCTACACCATACACAATTAGATTTGCTAAAAAAGTTGGTGCGGTGGATACGCCACAGGATCCTAGAAGAGTAAATCACATTACTATGCCAAGACTTCGGAGGATTAGCTGTAATTTTAGGCTTCTTTGTATCAGTTATATATTTATTGATTGTAATGACTATTGAAAACAATATTGATGTTTTTAGAGATGATTTACACATAAAGCTTATAGGTTTTGTAATTGGTGCATTGATAATAGGCATTGTATGTTTTTATGACGATGTAAAAGGCGCAAAAGCTTTAACAAAATTAGCGGCACAAACGATAGCGGGAATAATAGTGGTTAAGATGGGAATAAGGATAGATTATTTTAATTTACCATTTATTGATATTCCAGAAAGTAATATATTATTTTACGATATTTTTTCAGTGCTTTGGATTGTAGGAATTACAAATGCTATGAATTTAATTGATGGTTTAGATGGACTTTCAACTGGTATATCAATTATTTCAAGTATATCACTACTTATGATTTTTGCGCTTAATGATTCACCACTTATTTCTATATTGCTTATAACGTCACTTTGTGGTTCATTAGTTGGATTTTTACCATATAATTTTAATCCAGCAAAAACATTTATAGGTGATACAGGTTCAAACTTTTTAGGATATAGTTTATCTGTAATTTCTATTTTAGGTGTTGCTAAAACATATACGGCTATAGTAATTGTAGCACCACTTATAGTGCTTGCATTGCCAGTGTTTGATACTTTGTTTGCAATAATTAGAAGAATTATAAAAGGTAAAAATTTGAAATCTATAATTGAGCCAGATGCAGGACATTTACATCATAAAATGTTGCAGAAGGGTTTTACCCAGAGACAAGCAGTTTTGATTTTGTATGCTATAAGTGCAGTGTTTGGGATGTTTGCAATAATTTTATTAGATAGTGGAATTTGGAAAGCAATGTCTTTTGCTATTATGATTGCTTTGATTATAGCCCTAGGTTATAAAGAATTTTTCAAAGTTAAGTTATTATCTTCTGATGATGAACATGAAGAGATAAATGTAGAACATGAAGTTTCAGGAAATACACAAGACAGTGAAACTAGTAATGTAGAAGACATAGAAAAATATAGGAAATATAAATAAAGAACAATAGTTAAAAATAGAAGTGATAAAAGTCACTTCTATTTTTTAGTTTGCATAAAATTAATAGTAGGAGAGCTAACTTAAAAGGTGCTTGAAATTGGGCAAAATTAAGAATTTCTTAAGGTTGTGAAATTTGACAAAGAGTGGGAAAAATGGTATAATATAATTCACGAGGAAATTTTTATGTATTATAATTGGGAAGAGAAAACCAGTACAGAAGAATTGAAGGTTGTATGTAATTTAATAAAGAATGGAGAGCTTGTTATATTTCCAACAGAGACTGTATATGGAATAGGCGCAAACGCTTTTGATGCAGAAGCTGTTGGGAAGATTTTTATAGCTAAAGGCAGACCATCAGATAATCCGTTGATAGTTCATGTAGGCAAGAAAGCAGATATAGAAGAAATTGCTACAGATATCACAAAAGTTGAAGAGAAACTTATTGAAAGGTTTATGCCAGGACCATTCACCCTTATTCTTAAAAAAAAGCCTGGTGTGCTACCAGATATTGTTACGGCAGGACTAGATACAGTAGCCGTAAGAATTCCTAAAAATCTTATAGCACAGGCAATAATTACTTTTTCTGGTGTACCAATTGCAGCACCAAGTGCTAATATCTCAGGTCGTCCAAGCGGGACAAACATAGAAGATATTAAGCAAGAGCTAGAAACTAAAGTTTCCGCAGTGATTGATGGAGGAAATACTGAAGTTGGACTTGAATCTACAGTAGTTAAGGTTGTAGATGAAGTTCCAGTAATTTTACGACCAGGTAAGGTTACTCCAGAAGAAATCAGAAAAGAAATTGGAGCTGTTAGAATTGACAAAAATGTCTTTTCAAAAGTTAGTGAGGGTGAAGTAGTTGCAAGTCCTGGAATGAAACACAGACATTATGCTCCAAAAACAAAATGTCAACTAATTTACTCAAAAGATGACCAAGATCAAATTTTTGAAATTAACAAAAGAATAAAAAAATACAGAGGAGATGTTGTTGTAATAGGATTTACAGAACATAAGAAAGACATAGTAGTGTCAGAATCAAGGTTTATTGATGTTGGAAGTAAAGACAATCTTGATGAATTTGCTAAAAACATCTACAGCATACTAAGGAGAGCAGACCACATAAAAGCTCAAATTATTTTAATTGAGGGAGTGGAGATATCTGGTCTTGGAGTTGCAATCATGAACAGGCTTTTAAGAACTTGCGAATATGATTATACTGAGATTTAATATTAGTTTGAACTTTAAAAGTTTAAACTATTATAGGAGGAATTTTAATAATATATGGAAACAGAAAAAAATTTAAGATTTAGCGTTATAATGTGTGCTTATAATTTAGAAAAATTAGTTGGAGCAGCTATTGAAAGCGTGCTAAAACAAAAATTTGATAATTATGAACTTATCATTGTAAATGACGGTTCACAAGACAATACTTTAAATGTACTAAAAAAATATCAAGCAAAATCAAATGGTAAAATAAGAATAATTGACAATGAGAAAAATATTGGCTTAAGTGCTTCAAGAAATGTAGCTATAGCACAGGCTAAAGGCGAATATATAGTTCATTTAGACGGAGACGATACTTTATATGATAAAACTACTTTAAAGAGAATTGATGAAACTATAGGTGATAGAAAATCAGATATTATATACTTTGGCGTACAATATGTAGGTGGAAGTAATAAAGCTTACATACCAAATGCACAAAATTCTACTAGGGAAGCTAGAATTGTTTGTGATATGCACTTTGCAGTTGCAAGTAAAGTTTGGAGAAGAGAATTCTTAGAGAAAAACAATATGACTTTTATTGAAGGAATGTATTATGAAGATATGGTATATTCAATAAAAGGTGCGATATTAGCTGAAGACTTAAATTATGGAGAATTTCCAATTTATATTTATTACAGAAATAGAGAAGGTAGCATTATGGCTACACCAAATATGGCAAGATGTAAGGATATGTACAAGATGTTATATTATTTAATGGATTTATATGAGATTACACCAAAACATCTAAAACCATATTTAATGAGTTTTATTAAGAATGAAACTCTTAGTGTTCCAATGAGATTAGATGCAATACTAAAATCTTTTGAAGATAACACAAAAACACCAGTTATTCCAAAAAGAAATTATGTATTTACAGAGGTTGTACCAACTGTTGTTAATGGAATGCCAGAAGTTGATGGTAAACCAAAATTAATACCATTAGTTGGTGGGCAAAACGAGAATCAAAATAATGGAATTAATATTAATACAGAAATACCTATGACAGCTGCAGCTGATAGTATTACTGATAAAAAAGGAATTGAGATTAAATTTAATAATTAGAGGAATTTATGAAAACAATAATTTATTTGGTAAGACATACGCAGACTATAGGCAATATAGAGAAAAGACTTACAGGTAGAGCTGATTATGAGCTTACGGAAGAAGGTAAAATTTTTGTACATAAATTGACTGAAAGATTAAGAGAAGTTCGATTTGAAGGTGCTTATTCAAGTGCCTCAGATCGAACTTTAAAAACAATTTTACCACTTGCAAAATTGAATAATTTAGATGTAATTCAATATGAAGAATTAGATGAAATGTATTTTGGAATTTATGATGGTTGGACTTGGGATGAGGTAAATAAAGTAAATCCTAAGATAGATAAGCTACATAAAGAAAAGAATGAGATTATGGAGATTCCAGAACAAGAAAGTAGCAGTGAAGTTGCTACAAGGATGTATGATGTAATAGAAAAACTTGCAAAAGAAAACTTTGGAAAGACTATTCTAATTTGTTCACATGGAGTTGCAATAGAAGCGTTTATTAGAAAAGTGAAAAATCAAAGCTTTTTAGAAGATGTGGAGGAGAACAGCCAGAAAAATACAAGTGTAAATATACTTAAGTTTGAAAATGGAAAATTTAACTTAGAATTATTAAATGATATAAGTCATTTAATAGTCGAGGACAAGATTTTTTAAAAAATCTTGTCCTCGACATTTTTTTTTATAAGGCTTCTTTTAAGTATTCAATAGTTCTTTCTTTTTCTATTTCTATTATTTTATCTGTTTTCTCAAAGTCTATTGGTTTTGAGAAGTATTCTTCTAAATCATTATAAGATGTTAACAATCTATCTTCTAAACCAAGTCTATGAACAAGGTCAGTTAATTTTTGTGGATTATATTTCTTTATGAAAGATACAAAAGGTGTATGTGTTTTGATAGAGAAAATTGTACCATGGAAAGTATTAGTTATAACGTAGTCAGCCTTTTTAAAGTATGGTAAAACTTCTAAAGGATGTGCAGGAATGTAAACGTCTGCACAAGATTGATATGTGCCTATAGATACAATTTGTTTTTTATGAGCCTTTGCAAAAGCTTTAATTTGTTCAGATTCTTCTTCTGAGAAATTATATGAATATCCATAAAGAATGATATAATCTTTTAAATCTACATTATCTATAACGTCATTACTAAAGTCATAAACAAGAACAGGATCTAAATGGTTTATAGGTGTTATATTGGACAAATTTTCAACGAAATGTCTAGAGTTTTCATCTCTTACAGAAATATGTGAAAATTTATTTAATAGTTCAGATATTTCTCCATGCTTATCAAATGAGATTAACTCGTCAAAAGTGGTGTGACCACAAGATGCAGCATAAGATATAATTTTTTTTGCATTACAATCTTTACCAAATAACTCTAAAGAGTATCCTACGTTTGGATTTATTTGTAAACAATTAAATACTTCGTCACTTCCAACTACTAAAGTGTCAACTTGAGTTCTTTCTTTTCTTTCTGCAATTCCTAATTCTGGTAAGTATTCATTTCTAAATTTCTCTTCAAATTCTTGTATTTTAAAAAAGTATTCTTTATCTTTACCATAGTAATGTTCAGCTGTTTTAGCTACGAAAGGTTCTTTTATACAAGGTTCGATTTTAAAATCGATAAATTCAACTGAATGGCCTAAGTTTTTTATAATATGTGAAAGAGCGAAAGCTTGTAAGTATGAGCCATAGTTTATAATTCTTTGCATTGACATGATTCCAATTTTCATAAGTTTGTCCTCCTTATAATAAAGTTTGTTTTAAAGCGTCCATAATGCCATTTGTTCTGTAAAGTTCTAAAAATTTATTGTGGTTTGGATGCTTTGGAGTTGGATTTGACAATTGGTGATTTCCTTTTATTGCTTCTTCAATACTCCTTTTTTCAAAAAATATATTTTCTTTTATATCGTTAAAATAATTAATTCCTTTATTGTTATTTAACAAAACTAAAGACACACCGTTTGAAGTGTCATGAGAAAAAGGTTCTGTTTTACCTAGTCCCCAAAAGTCTCCAATAGTAATATCACCGCACGCGATTAATTGAGGCATAAGGGCAAGTGTAGCAATTTTCTCTGTAAAATAGTCCATCTAAAAAGGCTTTAAAGAATAGATTGTCTTCAGATTTTTCAGAGAAGATAATTTTGTAATTTTTATATAAATTGAAATAGTAATTATATTCTCCACGAAAAGTTAATTTATCAGGCTTTTGAGGCAAATGTAATCCTTCAATATAGTCGTCTAAATATTTTTGTGACACTATTCCATGACAAATTAAATCGATAGTTAGTAGTTTTTCAAAATCTTTCCTTAAAAATTTTTTCAAACCTGCGACTTGGCATGGAGTACCAACAAATATGACAAACTTGTCCTCTTTTAAATCTTGTAGAACTTCTTTGAAAGTATTTCCGATATAAGCTTGTGTATATTTTGAAGTTTTAAATTTAATTAAATCTTCTACAGTATTTGCCTTTGAGAATTTTAATTGTAAGTTTTCGTCATAACTGCATCCATAAGTACTGCCTAATTTGTTTGTAATAAAATGTGAATAAAAAATAGAAGCTATACCGCCGGAGCTACTGGATTTTCTTTCCAAATCATTTAAACTCCAACAAGCATAAGCTTCTAAAGATCTATTTTTTTGAACAGGGTTATTTTCTGGACACAGATGCAAACACAAATTGCAGTGCACACAGAGATTTTCGTTTATACACGGTTCTAAATTGTTGGAATTATTATAATTCATTTCTATACAATTTTTAGTACAAGCATTATAGCACGCCATACAACTTGTACACTTACTGGACTCATATATTGACACGAAAATCACCCCCCTATTTTTATTTTTCTATTACAACTAATTAATTATATTACATTTTTTGACAAAAATCAACAAGTTTTCTAAATAAAGAATTAATAATATTCTTATTGTAATTTTAGCAGAAATACAATATAATAGAAATGTAAAAAATTGTTATAAGAGGGAAAAAATGTATTTGATTATAGGACTAGGAAATCCAGAAGCTGATTATGCAAACACTAGACATAATATGGGATTTAATGTTATAAACAAATTATCTGAGAAATATGATATAGAAGTAAAAAAAGACAAATTTAAAGCATTATTTGGCAGTGGAATGATTGAAGGCGAGAAGATAGTTTTAATAAAGCCACAAACATTTATGAATTTAAGTGGAGAGGCTGTTCAAGAATTTGTAAACTTTTATAAAGTATCATTAGAAAATGTGCTAGTAATTTATGACGATGTGGATATTGAGCCAGGGAAAATTAGAATTAGGAAAAATGGTTCTAGTGGTTCACATAATGGAATGAAATCAATTGTTTCTTGTTTATCTAGTGAGGGGTTTCCACGTATTAGGATTGGAATTGGAAAGCCTCATGAACATATGGACATGATTGCACATGTAATCGGAGGAATAGACGAAGAAGATAAAGAAAAGTTATCAAAAGGCGTAGAACTAGGAGTAGAAGCTGTTTCAGAATTACTAAAGAATAATATTGATAGTGCAATGAACAAATATAACTAGAGGTGAAGAGGCAAGATAAATGAGAGAGTTATTAATAAATCATATTGATAATAAAAATCTAATATATTTAATCGAAGAAGGCAAAATTGTTGAATATTATGAAGAAGGAAAAGAGCATAAGAACTTAGATGGAAATATATATATCGGAAAAGTTCAAAATATAGTGCCAGGGCTTGAAGCAGCTTTTATAAATTTAGGAGAAGGCAAAAATGCTTTTATACATAAAAAAGACATTTTACCAAAACAAGATGAAACAAAAGAGAAGTTTGAAAATAAAGTATCTATAACGAAGTTAATTAAGCCAGGTGATCCTATTTTAGTTGAAGTAAAAAAAGATAAAATGCAAACAAAGGGTGCTCGAGTATCTACACATGTAGGATTAAGAGGCAGAATGATAGTACTTATGCCAAATGCTCCATATGTTACGTTATCTAGTAAGATAACGGATAGAAATAGAAGAACTGAGCTAAAGGAGTTAGTAAGTAATGAGCTTCCCGAAGGAATAGGTGCTATTATTAGGACAACAGCGGATAAGGCTAAAAATGAAGATATTATAGAAGATATACGCTATCAAATGGAAAAATGGAAAAAAATTCAAAGTACTGAGTTTGAAAATTATCCAGTAAAAATTTACGATAGTGGTGGAATTTTTAAGAAAGTTATTATTGATTTAATAGATTTTGATTTAGATAAGATTATAGTAAATACAAAAGAAAATGAGGTTAGAGTAAAGCAAATAATAGAAGAAATAGGCGGAAAAGTTAGACTAGAAGTAGAAGAAAGAGATTTATCAAAAAAGTATGATATTATAAAAGAAATATCAAAAATGAATTCAAATAAAATTTGGCTAAAGTCAGGCGGGTTTATTACTATTGACAGAACTGAAGCACTTACTGCAATCGATGTCAATACTGGTAAGTTTACTGGTAATACTAATTTAGAGGAAACAATTTATAAAGTAAATGAAGAGGCAGCAAAAGAAATTGCGAGAGAACTTAGATTAAGAGATATAGGTGGAATTATTGTAATTGACTTTATTGATATGCACAAACCAGAAAATATTGAAAAAATTGTAAAAGCTTTACAAGAGTTCTGCTTAGCTGATAGAAGCAGAATTCAGATTGAGGATTTTACGAAGCTTAATTTACTTGAGCTTACAAGAAAACAAATAAGTAGTAAAAGATTAGATTAAGGAGGAAAATATATGCACGTTTTATCATTTTTTATCGCATTAGTAATATTTTTAGGAGTACTTAAAATATTATCATTACCAATTAAAATTATTTTTAAATTATTCATTAATTCACTTGCAGCAGGTCTTGTTTTAGCTGTGCTTTCTTATTTTGGAATTATAATAGTTTTAAATACAGGAATAATTTTATTATCAGCAATATTGGGAATACCAGGACTTATCATAGGAATTATTATAACAATGCTAGTATAGGAGTAATGTATGAAAGTAGGATTTGTATCACTTCGGATGTAGTAAAAATTTAGTAGATACTGAAATGTGTATTGGTTTGTTCAAAAAAGAAAATTTTGAAATTGTTACCAATCCAAAAGAAGCTGAAATTATTGTTATCAATACTTGTGGCTTTATTCAAAGTGCAAAAGAAGAGGCAATAAATACAATTTTAGAAATGGCAGAATATAAGGAAAATGGAAACTGTAGATATCTAATTGTTATGGGTTGCTTAGTGCAAAGGTACAAAAAAGATTTAGAAAAATCGATACCTGAAGTGGACTTGTTTTTATCAATAGACGAATATGATACTATGTGGGAGAAAATTGCTGATTTATTGAATATAAAAAAATCTGTTAATACTTTAGATTATATGAACAGAATTGTATCAACTGGAGATACTACAGCATATTTGAAAATTGCTGAAGGTTGCTCAAATAGATGTACTTATTGTGCTATACCATATATAAGAGGCCCATATATTAGCAGGAAAATGGAAGATGTTTTAGAAGAGGCTGAAAAGCTTGCCAAGTCTGGAATAAAAGAGATTATTGTTATTGCTCAAGATACTACTAAATATGGAATTGACCTTTATGGAGAAAGCAAACTTGCAGAGCTTTTGGAAAAACTTTGTAAGATAGAAGGTTTTAAATGGATTAGATTTTTATATGCTTATCCAGAAAGTATTACGGACGGGCTAATTGAAGTAGTTAAGAAAAACGACAAAATTTGCAAATATTTTGATATTCCACTTCAACATTTTTCTGATTCAGTTTTAAAAAGAATGAATAGGCATAGTAACAGTGAAAGCATAGAAAAATTAATAAATAAAATTAGGAAAGAAATTCCTGAGGTTATTTTAAGAACTACTATGATGGTAGGTTTTCCAGGTGAGACAGAAGAAGATTTTTTTGAACTTTATGAATTTGTGAATAGGGCTAAATTTGAGAAAATGGGTGCTTTCAAATATTCTAAAGAAGAGGGAACACCAGCTTTTAAAATAAAAGAGCATATACATCCAAAAACTAAAGAAGCAAGACTTAATAAACTTATGAAATTAGAGCAAAAGATTGCTGAGATTAAATTAGAAGAGAAAATCGGAAATACATATAACAGCTTAGTAGAAGGAATTTCATCAGATGGTAAGTATTATATAGCAAGAAGTTATATGGATATACCAGATGAAGACGGTGTGATATTTATAAAGAATACAAAGAAGATAAAAGTAGGAAGTTTCGTAGATTGCAAAATAACAGGAGTTAGAGAATATGATTTAATTGCTGAATTGTAGTAAAAATGAAAGGCAGGAAAGTCCTATGGGAAAACAAATTTTTAAATTTATCTTTCTGCTTATAGTTGTTTTTGGAATTGGTTCAGGTATTTATATAACTGTTTCAAGAGATGTACAAGAAAAGCAAGAAATAAAGCAAGTAGAAGATATTTTTAATTCTCTGCAAAATAGAGAAGCAGAAATTGCCAAGTTTTACACTTATGGTGATAGTTTTAATGTTTCAGGAAGTTTAAATAATATTTCAAAAGAAAACTTTGAAAATGCAAGACTTATTGTAACAAATGGACAAAATGAGCATACTTATGATTTATCTACTAGTTTGGAAGATAAACTACTTATATTTGAAACACCTCAAATAAATAAAAGTGTAGAATTAGATAAATTAGAGGTAGGAGAGTATTATGTGCTACTTAGAGTTAAATTGAACAATAGCGCAAACGCAAAATATTATACTTTTAACAACATTTCTGTATACCAGCCTATAGAATACTATACTGTAACTAGAAATGGCGAAAATAACAAAATAAGGCTAGAATTTTTGAAGAAAGAATTAAATGGAAAAACATATAATTATTTAGCTTTAAATATAACTAAAGCAGAGAATGTAGAATGCTATGATTTTGTTATTGATAGTGGACATGGTGGGGCAGATAGTGGTGAAAAGAGAGATGGATATACAGAGGCAAATATTACCTTAGATTATGCTAAAGATTTAAAAGTTAAGCTTGAAGAGTTAGGTTTAAAAGTTAAACTTACCAGATATGATGAAAATACGTCTACTTATACAAGTACAAATATGTATAATGATAATGGTAGAATTACAATTGCTGGTGAATCAAAAGCAAAATATATGCTGTCTTTTCATGTAAACAATGGTGCAAGTGGACTTTCCGGCTTGGAAATCTATGCACCGACTAAGAGCAATTTGGAATTTGCTGAGCTTATGGCTAGAAAAATAGTGGAGAGTGGAGCAAATACTTATTCAAATAATAATGGCTATAAAAAGGCAGATGGTGTTTTTGTATGGAATTTTACTAAAAAAGTAATAGACGATTTTAGGAAAACAGCAGAGAGAAAAGGTTATGAGCCATATAATATAACAACAGATACGCCATATCAATATACAATTAGGGAAGTTGGTGGTATTGCTACAAATGCTTATGCAGATGGACGAAATCCATCCTTTTCTGCTAACAGGTTTTTTAATTCTAACCAAGGAATTGAGTGCTATCAAATAGAGCTAGGATATATCAAAACAGACTTAGAAAAAATGCTTTATAATAGAGAAGCATATGTAAATAGTATAAGAGACAGTATAAAAGAATATTTGGGCTTATAATATTGATTTTTAGTGGAAAATGATGTATTATTATGTAGAAATTAAAAGAATGGAGAATAAAAATATGGGAAAAACACTTATTTTTGGACATAAAAATCCAGACACAGATTCAATTACTTCAAGTATAGTTATGGCAAATTTAGAGAAAAAACTAGGAAATGATGCGGAAGCTTGTAGATTAGGAAATATTAATAAAGAGACAGAATATGTTTTAAATTATTTAGGGATAGAAGCACCAAGATTAATAGAAGATGCAGAAGATGGAACAGAGGTTATTTTAGTAGATACTTCAAATCCAGGAGAGTCTATTCCAAATTTAGAGAATGTACAAATTAAAAAAGTAATTGATCACCACAGAGTGGCACTTACTACAGCTTATCCATTATATTTTAGGACAGAGCCTGTTGGTTGTACAGAAACTGTTATGTATAAATTGTATAAAGAAAATGGGGTAGAGATAGATAAAACAATAGCAACACTTATGGTATCAGCAATTATTTCTGATACATTATTGTTCAAGTCTCCAACTTGTACAGCTGAAGATGAAGCAACAGCAAAAGAACTTGCCAAAATAGCTGAAATAGATATTGATAAATATGGAATGGATATGTTAAAAGCAGGAACGGATTTAAGTTCATTCTCAATTGAAGAGATACTTAATTTAGATGCAAAACAGACTTCTTTAAAAGATAAAAACTCTATAATTGCTCAAGTAAATACAGCTTCAATAGACGAAGTATTAAAAATGAAGGCTGATTTAGAGACGGGAATGAAGAAGATTATAGCTGAAAAAGGACTAGACTTATTTATGTTTGTAATTACTGATATTGTTGAAAGTAATTCAAAAGCAATTGTTTTAGGAAATTCAGCAAGTATTGCAGAAAAAGCTTATAATGAAAAAATAATAGATAATGTCATTGAACTTAAAGGTGTTGTTTCAAGAAAGAAACAAATAGTACCTATAATGATAGAAAATGCGTAAGTAGATTATATAGAGCTGGCCGTATTGGTCGGCTTTTACTTTTACTAAACTTGTAAAATGTGTCAAAATGTGATATAATTAATACTGCACTACGCGAGGAAACTCATTTGTTAGAAAAACAAGGAACTCATTTACACCGAAAGGAGGAGCAGCCATGTTAAGAATTCTAGAGTTCTTTAAGCGATGGAACTTGGAACGTAGAAAGAAAAAAGGAGTACATAGTACGCGGGTGCAGGCAGCCAGTCTACTTAGACGATTACATGACAAAATGAAAGCGACAAGGGGTTGATGCAATCGACAGCAGTATATATTATAGGTGCTTTTTGGGCTGACAACGTTCAGCAAATCCATCGCTAGAGGCAGACATCGGGATTGTAATTCTGATGTCTGCCTTTATTATTTTTTTGATTTTAATGTATATTTTTGTCGAAAGATGTGATATAATCAAAATGAATTTGTGAGCAAGAGGTGATTTTATGAATCCGAAAAAGATAACGATTGCAATATCAGTGATTATAGTACTTGTTATTATAGTTTTTTTTGTAATGAAGGATGATAATAAATCAGTTATGGCTGTGGCTAAAGCTCAACCTACAAATTATGAGTATTTTGTTTTATATGCAAAAGACGATACTACTGGGGTAGTGGATAAAAAAGGTGAGATAATAATAGAGCCAAAATATAAAGATATATATATTCCCAATAATAGCAAAGATGTTTTTATTTGCTATGACAAAGCTGATAATTGTGTGATTTTAAACAAAGACGGAGATCAAATATTTAAAGATTATGAAGAAGTAAGTTATTTGGAAACTTCTGATGCTACAGAGTTAGTTTTAGAAAGTGCAGTTTTAAGATACAAAAAGGATGGGCTTTATGGAATACTAAGTATTGATGGAAAAGAGCTTACAGAGCCTGTTTATGAATTGGTTACAAGTTTGAAAAATAAACCTGGTGTACTTATGGTAAAAAAAGAAGGCTTATGTGGAGTGCTTGATATAGAGGGAAAAGAGATTATTACGACAAAATATGACAATATTGTTGGTGACGAATTTTGCTTACAAGAATATGGGTATAGTTTGGCGGGTTATATAGTATCTACTAAGACTGATACGGGAGTAATGTATGGATATATAGATTATGCAGGAAATTTAAGCTTGCCAGTACAATACGAGACTATTTCAAGAGTATTAGAATATGACGATAAAGACGACATATATTTAGTAGTAAGAAATAAAGGAAAAAGAGGAGTTTTCAAAAATGGAAAACAGATTATAGATTTCAAATATCAATCAATTAATTATGCAAATAAGTCAAATGTATTTATTGTCGAAAAAACAGGAAAATATGGTTTTTACAATAATAGTGGTAAAGAGATTCTACCTGTAAAATATACAAAGTATGGAATTGCTGGAGATTATATTTCTGTACAAGAAGACGAAAATACTATGCTATATGATTTGAATGGAAATTTAATTAATAAAGATAAGTACTTATCTATGATAGAAGTAGAAAAATCTTCATATTTCATAACTGTAAATGAAGAAGGATATTACAGTATTATTAGTAAGGATGTACAAATAAATAAGGACTATACATATATATCTTATGCTTTTGATGACTATTTCATATTTACTACAGAAGATGGAAAATCTGGGTTACTTAATGTATGGGAAGGAACAGTAATAGAACCTAAATACACTAATATATTAAATGTTGAAGGAACAAAGATGTTTGAAGCAAGAGATGATGAAACTGGAAATCTTACTATATATAATTCAAGAATAGAGCCAGTATGTACAGTTTCTGGTGGAATTGTGGAAAAGGTAGATGAAGATTATGTAAGAGTGTATTCAGATTCTAGAACAGTATATTTCAATAATGATGGTATGGAAGTTTCAAATACAGAGGTATTTAAAGATAAACTAATATATGCTTATACAGAAAATGAGAAGTGGGGCTATAAAGATAAGTCAGGAAAAGTTGTAATACCTGCAGAATATGATATAGTTACTACTCTTAACGAATATGGTTTTGGTGGAATAAAAAAGGATGGTAAATGGGGAGTAGTAAGTGAAGAAGGAAAAGTTATAGTAGAGCCAAGTTATGAACTTGAAACCTATTATTTTCCTAAATTTGTAGGAAAATATCAATTAGAACTTATAGATACTTTACATTGTGTAGAAGTTGGAGGATAAATGAAAGTAGTAATAATAGGTGGAGGAGCAGCTCGGAATGATATCTGCAATATCAGCAGCTAGAAATAGGCATAATGCTATCCTACTTGAGAAAAATAATATACTTGGTAAAAAGATATTAATTACAGGTAAGGGCAGATGTAATATAACAAGTTCTATTGATATGGGTGACTTTATCAAAAATGTTCCACGGTAATGGCAAATTTTTATATAGTAGTTTTAATGAATTTACTAATAAAGACATTATAGAGTTATTAAAAAGTAATGGTCTTGAAGTGAAAGAGGAAAGAGGCAATAGAGTTTTTCCAGTTACTGATAAGGCACAAAGTGTAGTAGATTGTTTAATAAAAGAGTTAAAGAAATTCAACATAGAAATTAGGTTAAAGGCTGAGGTAAAAAGAATACTTGTAAATAATGGTAAAGTAACAGGTGTGGAGCTTGTAGATAGAGAAAAAATAGAAGCAGATAAAGTAATTTTAGCAACAGGTGGAAAGAGCTATTCATCAACTGGATCTAATCGGAGAAGGGTATGAAATGGCAAAGATCTTAGGACATACTATTGTAGAACCTAGGGGCTCACTTGTACCACTTACAGCAGATTTAGAACTTTGTCAAAGTTTGCAAGGCTTATCTTTGAGAAATGTAAAAATTTTGATAAAAGATGTAGAAAAAAATAAGAAAATATATGACGATTTTGGTGAGATGTTATTTACTCATTTTGGTGTGAGTGGTCCAACAATTTTATCTGCATCTGCACATCTTTTAAGATATAAAAATTTTGGAAAAAATAATATTAAATTATTTATAGATTTAAAACCAGCTTTAGATGAAGAAACTTTAGATTTACGAATAAGAAGAGATTTTGAAGAGTTTAAGAATAAAGCATTTAAGAATAGTTTGGAAAAATTATTACCACAAAAAATGATACCAGTAATAGTAGAACTTTCAAAAATAGATCCAAATAAAAAAGTAAATGAAATAACCAAAGAAGAGAGACATTTTTTAGTTCATCTTATGAAAAATTTTGAAGTTGTTATTACTGGTTTTAGGCCAGTAGAAGAGGCAATTATAACAGCTGGTGGTGTATCTACAAAAGAAATAGACCCTAAGACAATGGAATCAAAACTTATATCAGGACTGTATTTTGCAGGTGAGATAATAGATGTAGATGCATATACAGGAGGTTTTAATTTACAGATAGCATATTCTACAGGATATGTAGCTGGAAAATAGGGAGGAATTATGAATAAACTTAAAAAAATGTTTTCAGGAATGATAAATTCTGTAAAAGAAGCACTTAATATTTTTCCATTAACTACAATAATAGTTTTTGTGCTTACATTAATTTCTACTTTTTTAGTAATAGGCACTAACTTTTCACAAAGTGTAGACGAGTTAATTGAGCACATATGCTTAATAGGAATGCTTGCTGCTTATGGTAGCTTTTTTTCAGAAGCTTTATTTAGTGATAAAACAGATAAAAAAAGAACTATAGGTTATGTTATAAGTTTTGTAATTGCAATTATTTTTGACAGGCTTATAGATGGTGGGGCAATAGAAGAGGATATACTGGCTAGATGGACAGGGGTATACATTATAGCTTGCTTTTTATTTGCAGTATATATGCTTATTAAAAGATCAGGATTAGATTTAGAGAAATATTCTTTAAATTTAGTGCTAAATGTTAAAAGAGCATCTATTATTTATGGAATAGTTGCAATTGGTTTTCTAATCTTATATGCAATTTTTGTTACTTTGATATTAGAAGATGTAGGTTTTAAAGTATATTTAAAACTACTTTGTATGTTTACAGGCTTTTACTATGTACCAGTGGTACTTAAAGCTTTTGCAAACGAAGAGGCAGAAGATACAAAGTTTAATAAAGCAGTATTTTCAAAAGTATTACTACCTTTATTGTTGATAGGAATGCTTATTGTATATATTTATTTAGTTAAAATATTCTTAATAACAGAAGTTCCAAAAAACCAGTTATTTAGCATATTATCTTTCATATTTGTATGTGCATTTCCAATATATATAATAAACAAAAACTATATGGAAAACGGTTCTTTTATAGATAAAGTAAATAGGGCAATACCATATTTATTTACACCTTTTATATTCTTACAAATTTATTCAATGGGTATTAGAATTAAAGAATATGGATTAACAGAGTCAAGATATATAGCAGTTATACTAATAATATTTGAGATAATTGCAATAGGGCTTGCAGTATTTAAAAATAGTAAATATTTAAAAGAATTACTTTTAGCAAGTATAGCAATTAGTGTAGTTGTACTAATTTCACCTTTTAATTTTGAAAATATGCCAAAATATAGTCAAAAGAGAATAGTAGATAGATATGTTGCAGCTGGCATAGAATTTGATAGCCTTACTGAATATGACAAGAAAAGATTTTCAGGTGCATATCAATATATAGAAGACGAAAAAGACCTTATAAATCCTGCTTTAAGCCAAATAGAAAAAGATAAACTATCTTCATATAGTACTTATAGATATTCATATAACGATTATAGTAATAATGCTTATGAGGAGAAGGACGTATATGTAAGGCTAAACAGAGAATTTAATGGCTTTAATATTTCAAGTTATAGAAAAATATATGAAGTTCCATACAGTTATGGTGATAATAGTACAAAGCTTGACTATAGTAGGTATGGTGAGTATATTGATGGAAAATATAAATATGAACTAAAATTTTCAATTGATTTAAAAAAATATATTGACAAATTGATAGAATCTTATGAAGTAAGTAGTGGTACAGCAGAAAGAGTATTTGAAGAAGATGGAGCGCTTAGAATAGATGAAAGTAGAGATTTATATTTAACAGAGATATCTTTTAATTATGGCGAAAGTGATAAAAATATAGAAAATCTTAGAGTAGAGGGCTTTGTGCTTGAAAAATAGTTGGGAGTAAATATGTTTAAAACAATAGCTGAAACTGCAACAAGTGAAGTGATAGAAAAGAAATCTAAATTCATAGCAGATGCTTTTTATGTAGAAACTGTAGAAGAGGCAGAAGAGAAGATTAAAGAGATAAGAAAGAAATACTATGATGCAAAACATCATTGTTTTGCATATAGTATATGTACTAATAGTGGTAGTATAGATAGATTTAGCGATGATGGTGAGCCTTCTGGTACAGCTGGTGCACCAATGCTAAACATCTTAAATTCCCAAAATTTATCTAATATAGTAGTTATAGTTACAAGATATTTTGGCGGAATTTTGCTAGGCACAGGTGGACTCTTGAGATGCTACAGTGAAGCTACAAAACAGGCTTTAGATAGTGTGGATAAGGCGGAAAAAGATTTAGGACTTATTGTAAAATTTATTGTAGCTTATGAGGACTTAGAAAAAATAAAGTATTATTTTAAACAAGAAGATATAAAAATCATAGATTTTAACTATGCAGAAAATGTAGAAATTTCTGTTGAAATTACAGAGGAAAAATATCAAAAAATGTTGAAAAATATCAAAAATTTTAATTTTAAGGTAAAAGAGCAAAAAGTAGTTAGAAAAAGTTTTATTGCTTTGTCGAAAAAAGAAGAAAATTAAAATACGAAATTTATCCAAAATGCTTGTTACAGCTTGCATTTTGGATTTTTAAATAATATAATCGTTCTTGTCAAAACTAAAACAAAGGAGGAATCATTTTGAAAGAGAAAAGCACAATATTTATTGCTGATGACAATACAGAATTTGTATCTGCATTAGTAGCATTTTTAAATGAAGAGGAGGATTTTCAAGTAGTAGGTACTGCCAATGATGGAAGAACAGCTATTGAGGAAATACAAAAACTGAAACCAGATGTTGTATTATTAGATATAATTATGCTTCATGTAGATGGAATCGGAGTTTTAGAAAAATTAAATGAAATGCCAGATATTAATCCAATTTGTATAATGATGTCAGCAGTAGGTCAAGATAAGGTTACATCACATTCAATGGCACTAGGTGCACAGTATTACATAATAAAACCTTTTGAAATGGATATACTAGCGAGAAGAATTAGAGAATTAGTAGGAAGAGCAGAATTAAAAGCGCCAGCAACTATAACAAATATGAAATATATAAATAAACCAAAACCAAGCTTAGAAGCTATGGTAACAAATATTATTCACGAAGTAGGAGTTCCAGCACATATAAAAGGCTATCAATATTTAAGAGATGGAATAATGATGGTAGTTGAAGATATTGAAATTATAAATCAGATAACTAAACAGTTATATCCAGATTTAGCAAAAAAGTATAAAACTACGCCAAGCAGAGTAGAACGTGCTATCAGACATGCAATTGAAGTAGGTTGGGGTAGAGGTCAGATTGAGACAGTGGAGAACATCTTTGGTTACACAGTTAATGCAAATAAAGGTAAGCCAACGAATAGCGAATTTATTGCAATGATAGCTGATAAGTTAAGACTTGAAATAAAGAGTGCATAATTTTAAAAAACAAGGTTATTTCATAATATACCTTGTTTTAATTTTAGTTTGTATATCTGTTAGAAGAAAATACAAAAAAATGCTTTGTTCGCTTGTATAATGGAACAATATGTTGTATAGTATATATTAACCTTTCGCTGTCAAAGGTAGTCTTTACATAAGGACGGAAAGTGGGCAATTACAATGACACAACCTGACCTTATTCTAAAACTGATTGAACAGTTATTATCAGAAAGAGAAAAAAACATTAAAATTCAATCACAATTAGAAGAACACAAAAAGAGCAAAGACTAAGTGTGTCATACATAGTCGAAGTGAGAAAGTTTTACGGACTTTCTCACTTTTTTGCATAAAAAAAGTAGTGTATTATGGTTACACTACGAGCAAACAATATACACAACCTAACCTAGAGTACATTGTTTATTGTAACTATATGATAGCACATTTATTTTTATATGTCAAATGATTTTAAACTTTAGTCGAAATATAGAAAGATTTTGATTATACTGTGAATGTTAATAAATGTAAGCCAAGGAACAGAGAAATTTGGATTGACAAGCGACTGGTAAAAAATGTATAATACAAATAGATTTTGTAGGAGGACGATATGACTATAAATAAGAATGTAAAGATAATAATAATCTGTGTTTTAGTATTTGCAATTTGGGCAGGACTAGCAGTATATAGAACTATAGGTGAAAATCCAGATTGGTTTGAAGAAAAGAAATTAGAAGAAGCAGTAGAAGAGATAAAAGAAGAGATTAATACTACTGATAAGCAGGAATTTACTTATGCGCTTGCTTGGAGTAAATATGGAAATAACTGGGTATGTGTCAATATAGCAGGTGATGTTGAGATTGTGCTTGATGAAGAATATATCGAGGTTACAGATTTTTGTAATTCAATGTTTGCAATGGTAAAGGACCAAAATGGTATAAAAGCATTGATAGATAGATCAGGTGATTTAAGATTGTGTGAGTATAGTTATATTTGTGATGAGATTATAACTAATGATTTTCATGCAAATTTAGCTGTGGCAACACAAAAGGTAATAGAAAATGGAAAAGAAATAGTGGGATATGGATTAATTAATGACACTTTAGGTTGGTGTAAGGCTCCAAGCCCTGAGAATGAGTTTTTAAAGGAATTTACTAAAGGTATAGATGGAGGGGTGCTAACTAATGAAAAAGGCGATAAATTGTATTTTAATACGATTGGAGTAGTAGTAGAAGATGTAGATGATTTTTTATTTTACGATGATACTACAGCAATGTATAGAAAAGGTACAGATATTTATTTAATCGACAAAAGTGGTGAGCATGAAAGAGTTTCAATGCAGAATATCAAAAGAACTGGTGAATGGACAGAAGGTGTTATATATTGCGAGCTTACAGATGGAAGAAGAGTATTTAATGATATAAATGGTAAAGTAGTATTAGATGTATCTAATATGAATATTGCAAATTTACCAAGATTTATTGATGGATTTGCGGGAATTTTACTTAATACAGAGGAAGGAACAAAGTATACAGTTATAGATCTAGAAGGAAATAAGATGTTTGAAGAAAGACCTGGAACTATGTGTGATACACTTACAAGTAAAATATATAGGATTTCTAGACCTTCTGAATTGTCAGTAACACCAGAAGTAGTGGAAGTTATAGATGAAAAAGGAAATACTTTATTTAATGTAAATTCTGAAATATCATATTTCACGAATGGATATGCTTTAAAAGACAAGGAAATTTATGTAAGAACAGATGGAACAGAGCTTCAGATAATGAATACTGTTAAAAAATAGGAGGTGCAAACTATGACTGCACATAATGAAGCAAATATTGGAGAGATTGCAAAAATAGTTTTAATGCCAGGTGATCCACTACGTGCTAAATATATAGCTGAGAATTTCTTAGATGATGCGAGACTTGTTAATAGTGTAAGAAATATATTTGCATATACAGGGAGATATAAGGGCAAAGAAATTACTGTTATGGCCTCTGGAATGGGCATGCCGAGTATGGGCATATATAGTTATGAATTATACAAATTTTATGGAGTGGAAACTATTATTAGAATTGGATCTTGTGGTGCTTATAAACCAGATTTAGATGTACTGGATATTGTACTTATAGAGAAAAGCTATACTGAAGGAAATTTTGCAAAAGCAATGACTGGAATAGATTGTCATATTGTAGAATCTAATAAGACTGTAAATGATGTAATTGCAAAAACTGCTGAGGAAAATAATATTAAATGTATTAGGGCTAATATGGCATGTACAGAGTATTTTGATCCATATTTAGATGATGTACAAAATGTAATAGATAGGCTACCGAAAGAAGAAAATTTACTAGGATCAGAAATGGAAGCTTTTGCACTATTTTTTGTAGCAAAGCAGCTGGGTAAAAAGGCTAGTGCTTTAATTACAGTTGCAGATTCAAATTATAAAAAAGTTTCTATTACAGCAGAAGAGAGACAAGAAAATTTGAAAGAAATGATAAAATTGGCTTTAGACAGTTCATTAAAATTGTAAATATTTTAAAGGGGCAATTATGTAGTTGCTTCTTTTTTTGTATGTTTTTTCACTAAAAAACGCATAATATTGTAGAGGTGAGTATGGAAAATACAGAATTAAGTAAAAAAATTAAAAAGTCATTAGAAAAAATAGAAAGTATGATAGCGAATGGCGAAAGTGCTGAAAATATTAGGAAAGAGAAGAAAATACTAGATGAAGAACTTGAAGAATATTACGACAAAATGAAATAAATGCGTAGCTACTACAATTTTAATTCGTTATCGAATTAAAATTACTTTGATAATATATAAATACGATACAAAGTTGCCATAATTGTAGGAGAAAGCTATGAAGAAAATAAATGGTATTAAAATAGGAAAGAACATACAGAAAATAAGAAAAAGTTATGGATATACTCAGGAGAAATTGGCAGAAGAGATAGGGTGTTCAACTAGGTATATTAGTGATATAGAGCAAAATCGTTCAAATCCATCGTATGAAGTATTAGCAAATATTTGCAATTTATTTAAAATAGGCATGAATGAACTTTTTGCAGATTATTTAGATATACTTAAAAGTGATTCGATAGCTTTTGAAATAACAGGTTTTCAGAGCTTGAAGGAAGAAGATAAAAGAACTATAGAGCATTTAATTGCATTTTTTAATGCTGAAAAAGATATGAAATAAATTACTACAAACTATTGACTTATTTCTGGTAAATGGTATAATAGGTGTAGTGATATTTGTGTACGCAGTATGTGAATATTTGAGAATTGGTAGCGGTGGTTTCCCTTCTACCAAAAAGATTTATCGTTTTTAGAAAGAGTAGCTGTATTTTATGCAGCTACTTTTTCTTTGTATTGTAGAAAAGAGTTGATATCTTAAAAAATTATGATATTATATAAATATCGGAGGTAAATTATGTATCGATTATTTGAAAAAAAATTGCAAAGTTGGAAAAATGGTGGAATGAGAAAACCTTTAATGGTGATTGGAGCAAGAAAAGTTGGTAAAACATATACTATTAAAAAATTTTGTGAGGAAAATTTCGATAATTACATATATTTTAACCTTGCAACAGATCGTGAAATAAAGAATATTTTTGAGAAAAAGCTAAATGATAAAATGATTTTTGAGAGATTAGAACTATGCTTAGGAAGAAAAATTGATCCTAAGAATACGGTTATAGTTTTTGATGAAATTCAAGTTAGTAAAAATTTTGTTTCTTCACTACAATATTTTTCTAAATCTAAAAATCCTTATAGAATTATTTGTACAGGTAATTTATTAGGAGTAAAGATGAATAGAATTAGCAATGCTTGTCCTTGTGAAAAAGTAAAAATTGAATATATGTATCCAATGAATTTTGAAGAATTTTTAATAGCAATTGGGAAAAAGTCCTTATCAAAACAAATAAAAGAATGTTATTTAAAAATGAGTTTAATGCCTGAGCTCGAGCATGAAGAAGCTTTTAATTTATATAGAAAATATCTTTGTGTAGGTGGTTTGCCAGAATCAGTTAATAATCTTATTGAAAGTGACTTGAATATGTTAAGTTATAGCAAAAATGTTATTTCTGAGATTGTTGATAAATATATAGGAGATATGGATAATTATGTAAAAAGTATTATAGAAACTAAGAAGCTGAAAAAATTATATTACAACATACCAACTCAACTTATAACGGATAATAAAGATTTTAGGTATAACTTGATAGACGAAGACGGAAGAAAAAGAAAATACGAAGGACCAATAAATTGGTTACTAGAGTCTAATTTAATTTTACCGAGTTATGAAATTGAAAATGTGAAACTTCCTTTAAATGTTTCTAGGGATAATTTCAATTTATATTTAAATGATGTTGGAATATTAACAAGAGTAAGTCATACAAATTATACTGATGTGATGCTGAATAAAAAGTTTAAGTTTAGAGATGCTATTGTTAAAAATTATGTTGCAGAAGAATTTACAACAAATGGTATACCACTTTATTATTGGACACATGGGAAAAATGCAAGAGTTGATTTTTTTGTTTACAATAGTGATGGTGTAATACCAGTAATTGTAAAAAGTGGTGGGGATGTAAGAACTACTGGATTAAATGCTTATATTAGAGAAAATCATCCTCCATATGTAATCCGATTAGCTTCAACTAATTTTTACTTTTTGCATGGAATAAAATCGATACCAATATATGCTGCTTTTTGTGTCAAGAATAAATAAAAAATTTGTTCTTGCAAAAAGAATTATAAAAATATATACTAAGAAGAGAAAAATAAGAGGAATGAAGTATGAATTGGACTAAAGAACAAGAAGATGCTATATATAAGAAAGATACAGATATTTTAGTTGCCGCAGCTGCTGGTAGTGGTAAGACAGCTGTTTTGGTTGAGCGTATAATTCAGAAGATAATTAAAGATGGCATTGACATAGACAAGCTTTTAGTAGTTACTTTCACTAATGCTGCAGCTTCTGAAATGCGTGAAAGAGTGCTTGATGCAATCTATAAAAAACTAGAAGAAGAGCCAGAAAATGATAATTTACAAAGACAGCTTATTTTGCTTGGCAAGTCTAGTATTTCAACTATTCATTCTTTTTGCTTAGATATTATTAGAAATAATTTTTATGAAATTGACTTATCTTCAAACTTTAGAATTGCTGGAAAAGAGGAAATTTTGTTATTAAAACAAGAAGTTCTGGAAGATTTATTTGAGAAGTTATATGAAGAGCAAGACGAGAATTTTATAGAATTAGTTAATATATATACAGGATATAAAGGTGATGAGCCTTTGCAAGACTTAGTTTTGAAAATATATACATTTATGCAAAGCTTTGCTTTTCCCAAAGACTGGCTAGAAGAAGCTATTTCAAAGTTTGAGTACAAAGACGAGGATTTTATTGAAAGTGATTTTGGAAAAATAATTTTATCAGAGCTTGAAGAAGAGGTTATATCTAGTATAAATAGTTTGAAACTGTACAGAAATCAAGCAGAGAAGCATTTTGAAATGCAGAAATTTACTGATGTTTTAAATAATGATATAAATGTTCTAAAAGGTTTTCAAACAGCTATTAAGGAATCTTGGGACGAAGCCTATGAATATTACCAGAATTTAAGTTTTGACAGGTGGCCAACAGATAAAAATGTAGTTTTAAATTTGAAAGAAGAAGCTAAAAATGCAAGAACTAAGATAAAGAAAGAGCTTACAGATAGCTGTAAAAGTAAATTATTATATAAATCTGAAGAAGCATATTCAGATTTATTTGAAATGCACAAAATTTTAGAAAAACTAAAAGATTTAATTTTTGCTTTTTCTGAAAGTTTTGCGAGCAAGAAACGTGAAAAAAATATTATAGATTTTAGTGATATTGAACACTTTGCACTTGAAATTCTATCAAAAGACGAAGTTGCAAATAAATATCAAGAAAAGTTTGAAGAGATTGCAATTGACGAGTATCAAGATAGTAACCAAGTACAAGAATATATTTTGACGAGAATTTCTCGAGGAAATAACATATTTATGGTAGGCGACGTAAAGCAAAGCATATACAAATTTAGGGGTGCTTGTCCAGATTTGTTCTTAGATAAATACAATAACTATAGTTTAGAAGGAAATGATAAAGGACTTAAAATTCAACTTTTCAAAAATTTTAGGAGTAAAGAAAATGTTTTGACATTTACAAATAAAGTGTTTGAAAGTATTATGAGGGGAAGCTTAGGAGACATAAATTACACGGAAGACGAGTTTCTAAATTTAGGTGCAGAATATGAAGAATTGCAAAATGGTGTAGGAAATGCAGAACTTCATATTATAGAACTAAAAGATAACGAAGATGAGGAGAGGCAAGAAGAGACAGAAGATGATGAAAGCAATGAGAAAGATACTAGAGTACTGGAAAAGCAAGAAATAGAAGCAAAATTTGTTGCAAATAAAATTGAAGAAATTATAAAAAACAAGTTAGTTATTAAAGATAAAAAGCTAGGTTATAGAGAGGTTACCTATAAAGATATTGTTATTTTGCTTCGTTCAACTGCATATACAGCACCAATCTTTGAAAAAGAATTATTAAACAGAGATATACCAGTATATAGTGATGCAGCTTCTGAATATCTTGACACAATTGAAATACAAACAATAATGAATTTATTAAAGATATTAGATAATCCGATTAATGATATTGCCCTAGTATCTATTTTAAGATCACCAATTGGTAGTTTTACAGATAATGAATTAGTTAGTATACGCCTTATTAACAAGGAAGGAAATTTTTATTCAGCTTTACAAAAGTCAAAGAATAAGGCAGACGAAGGCTTGAGAAATAAAATTGCTAAGTTCTTAGATAAATTAGAAGATTGGCGTGAGAAGAGTGAATACTTAAATTTAGCAGAACTTTTATGGAAAATATACAATGATACAGGCTTTTATACTTATGTTTCACTTATGCCAAATGGAGCTTTAAGGCAAGCTAATTTGAAAATGCTTTTTGAACGTGCAAAAGAATATGAAAAAACAAGCTTTAAAGGTATTTTCAACTTTATTAGATTTATAGAGAAAATTAAGATTGGATCTTCTGATTTATCTTCAGCAAAAATAATTGGTGAAAATGAAAATGTTGTTAGGATTATGAGTATTCATAAAAGCAAAGGTTTGGAATTTCCAATTGTATTTTTGGCAAATACCTCTAAGAAAATGAATACAGAAGATCAAAAGGAAATGATGGTATTAAATCAAAAATTAGGTTTAGGACCTGAATACATAAATTATGATAAAGGAATTAGATATACAACTTCTGCAAAACAGGCAATAAAAGTTGCAAGCCAAATAGAGAGTGTTGCGGAGGAAATGAGAGTTTTATATGTTGCGCTTACTCGAGCAAAGGAAAAGTTGATTATTTCTGGAACTGCAAAAGATTATTTAAAAGAGGCAGAAAAGAAAAAAGAGCTTTTAGAAATTTATAATGCGGAAACAAAAGGTATAAGTCCAATTCTTCTAAAAAAACATACTTCATATTTAGATTGGATAGATTTCGTAATTTTTAGTAAAGATATGCAAGATGTAATAACAAAATTTATTCACACAAAAGAGGAATTATTAGAAGAGAAGAAAAAGGAAACAGTAGAACTTCCAAGATTTGATTTTAATAAGGATATAGATATAGAAAAAATAAAAGATAAATTAAATTTTGAGTATAAATATGATTTTGTAACAAGGCTTCAAAGTAAAAGTACAGTAAGCAAGATAAAGTCTATGCTAGCAGGAGATATTGTAGACAGTAAAGTAGGACTAGCTAGTTTAGAGCCTAAATTTATGTTGGATACCAAGAAAGTTAGTAGTAGCGAAAAAGGTACATTAATGCACCTTATGCTTCAAAAAATTAATTTTAGAGAAACTTATACTTTAGAAAAATTAGAAGCTTTAAAAGAAGAATTGGTGGCTAAAAAATTTATATCAAGTCTTCAAGCAAAAAGTATAGAATCACAAAAATTACTTAATTTTATAAACTCAGATTTTGCGCAAGATATAAAAAATGCAAAACTTATTGAAAAAGAAAAAGCTTTTTGTACTAAAATTATGGCAAATGATGTATATGAAGAAGCTGGAGACACTGATGAAATTTTAGTTCAAGGTATAATAGATTTATATTTTATAAATGAAAATGATGAGCTCATATTAGTAGATTATAAGACAGATTATATAGAAGAAGGCGAAGAAAATTTATTAATAAAAAAATATAAGAAGCAACTTGAAATTTATAAAAAAGCTTTAGAAGAAGCATTACATAGAAAAGTAGAGCAAACTTATATTTATTCATTAAAATTAAATAAAGAAATACCATTTTAATCTATTTACAAAATTTGCTTCTTATTATATAATACAGGTATTAAAATGTAATATAAAGGGGAAAAATAAAATGAGTACAATGACATCATTTCGTAATTACTTTGTTTGGATAATTGCGTTCTTCGTTGTGTCAGTTATATTAGAGAACGCTTTGATAAATGATATGTATAAAACAATAAGTGGTTCTGAAAATGGAAATATAACTTTTACAGGTAGTGTGAATAATGATTTAGAAATTATAGTTGAAGAGTCAAAAGCTACTAGTGTAAATGGTTATTTAGTTATAAAGATAAAAAATACAACTGGTCATTACATAAATAAATGTTGTGCTAAAATAGAATTATTTACTGAAAGAGATGTTTTAGCATCTACAAAATATGTTGATATTTCTAATTTTGATGTAAATCAAACTAAAAAATTTAAGATAAATTTCAAAGGCGAAAATATTGCTCATTATGCAGTAAGCTTGCAAGAAGATTCACCTGATAAGACATATATCTTAGATTTATTTGGCTTTGAAATCGATATTAGAGATGTATTTGGAATGGATTTATCTTCAATAATTGATCCAAACAGCGTAAAAGATACTGGCTTAAATATTTGGAATTTAACACTAGGATTCTTAAAAACTATTCCAGCATGGGGTTATTTAATTGCAGGAGGTATTGTAATTTGGTATATGCCAAAGGGCTTCCTATTTGGAATATTCCCATTTTAAATTAAGAAAAGGAGAAATTTATAATGGAATCAGTTGATGAATTAAAAGAAAAAGCACTAAAAGTTAGAAGACATATTGTTGAAATGATTTATTTAGCATCATCAGGACATCCAGGAGGAGCATTATCAATTACAGATATTTTAACAGTTTTATATTTTAAAGAAATGAGAGTGAACCCAAAGAACCCAAAAGATGAAAATAGAGATAGATTTGTACTATCAAAAGGTCATGCTTCAGCTGGCCTTTATGCAGTACTTGCAGAGCGTGGTTTTATAGATGTAGAAGAATTAAAAGGATTTAGAAAACTAAACAGCAATCTTCAAGGTCATCCAGATATGAATAAAATACCAGGAGTAGATATGACAACAGGTTCTTTAGGACAAGGTTTATCTGCAGCAAATGGCATGGCGCTTAGTGCAAAACTTGATAAAAAAGATTATAGAGTTTATTGTGCATTAGGTGATGGCGAAATTCAAGAAGGGCAGGTTTGGGAAGCTGCAATGTCAGCTGGTCATTATAAATTAGATAATTTATGTGTAATAGTAGATAACAACAATCTACAAATAGATGGGACATTAGATAAGGTCATGAGTCCATATCCAATAGTAGAAAAATTTAGAAGTTTTGGTTTCCATACTATTGAAATTGATGGGCACGATTATGAACAAATAATAAAGGCTTTTGACGAGGCTAAAACTATTAAAGAAAAACCTATAGCTATTATTGCAAAAACAATAAAAGGAAAAGGCGTATCTTTTATGGAAAATCAAGGTTCTTGGCATGGAAAAGCGCCAAACGAAGAAGAATTAACTACAGCAATGAAAGATTTAATGTAGGAGGAAAGATTGATGGATAAAGATACAAAAATTGCTACACGTCAAAGCTTTGGAGAAGCTCTTAAAGAGCTTGGAGAAAAAAATGAGGAAATTGTAGTTCTAGATGCTGATTTAGCAGGAGCTACAAAAACTAATATATTTGGAAAAGCGTTTCCTGATAGATTTTTTGATATGGGAATTGCTGAACAAGATATGATTGGAACAGCGGCTGGTTTTGCAAGTTGTGGCAAAATTCCTTATGCTGCGTCTTTTGCTGCGTTTGCAACAGGAAGAAGTTATGATCAAATTAGAAGCAGTATTTGTTATCCAAAAGCAAATGTAAAAATTTGTGGCACACATGCAGGAGTTACAGTTGGCGAGGATGGTGCAACGCATCAAATGCTTGAAGACTTGAGTTTAATGAGGGGACTTCCTAATATGACAGTTATTTGTCCTTCAGATGATACTCAAGCTAGATGGGCAGTAGAAGAAGTTTCTAAATTTGATGGACCAGTTTATTTAAGACTAAGTAGAGCTGCTACACCAATTATATATAGTGCTGGAACTAAATTTGAAATTGGTAAGATGGTTCAGTTCGGTGAAGGCACAAGAGCGACTGTTTTTGCAACAGGAGCAGTAGTTTCTGAAAGCTTATTGGCTCAAGAAATTTTAGCAGCTGAGGGAATAGACATAAGAGTTATTGATGTTCATACTATCAAACCAATTGATAGGGAAATGATTATTAAATGTGCAAAAGAAACAGAAAAATTAATTTCAATTGAAGACCATAGTATAATAGGTGGACTAGGATCTGCAATTGCAGAAGTATTAGCAGATGAATATCCAAAGAAACTTGTTAGAATGGGTATGAAAGATTGTTTTGGAAAATCTGGAAAGGCTATGGAGTTATTAGAGTATTTTGGATTAGTATCAAAAAACATAGTAGAAGAAGTTAAACGCTAGAAAGGATATAATATAATGATAGAATTCAAGAATGTTACTAAAGTATATACTACAGGTACAGAAGCAGTACATGATGCAAGTTTTTCAATAGATAAAGGCGAATTTGCATTTTTAGTAGGTTCTTCTGGTTCTGGAAAATCTACATTAATAAAATTAATATTAAAAGAGGAAGAAGCAAATTCAGGAAATATAATTATCAATGGAAAAGATATTACTTATCTAAAACCAAAGAGAGTACCATATTTAAGAAGAAGTATGGGAGTCGTTTTCCAAGATTTCAGACTTTTGCCTGATAAAACCGTATATGAAAATGTAGCTTTTGCTATGTATATAGTAAAATCTACACCAAAACATATAAGAAGACAAGTTCCTTATGTACTTTCACAGGTAGGTTTAAGTGAAAAATCAAAAATGTATCCAAATGAGTTATCAGGTGGGGAACAACAAAGAGTTGCTTTAGCGAGGGCTTTAGTAAATAATCCAAGTATGATTATTGCAGACGAGCCTACAGGAAACTTAGACCCTGATACAGCTTGGGATATTATGAATTTACTAGATGAAATCAACAGAAGAGGAACAACTGTTGTAATGGCAACTCACGCTAAAGATATAGTAAATACAATGAAAAAAAGAGTTATACAAATTAATAAAGGTATAATTGTAAGAGATGATAAAAAAGGTGGGTATAGCAGTGAGGTATAATGGTTTTACATATTTAATTTCAGAAGGTTTTAGTAATGTTTTCAAAAATAAAAAGGGCACAATGATATCATTAATTACAATGATTTGTGCAATGTTTATGTTTGGTGCTGCTTTTGCCATTGGACAAAATGTTAATTATGTAATGGAACAAGTACAAGCATCACAAGGAATTGAAGTTTTTATTTTAAATGAGGCAACTGATGAACAGACAAACACTTTAGAATCTGAAATTAAGAAAATAGATGGAGTAAGTACAGTTACATATAAGAGTAAGGAACAAGCATTAGAATCTGCAAAAGAATCTTTTAAAGAATATCCAGATGCAATTGCAGGTTATACTGAAGAATATATTTTTCCTGCATCTTTTATTGTAATGCTTACAGATTTATCAAAAGCGGAAGGTGTTGAAAGCACTATTGCAACTTTAGAAAATGTTAAAAATATTAGAAGTAGCAATGATACTATGAATACTTTATTTAAGATTTCAAATGGTATTAGAATTGCTATTATAGTAGTATTTGCTGGACTTTTAGTAATCGCTATGACAATTATTTCTAATACAATTAAACTAACAGTTCACGCAAGAAGAAAAGAAATTAGTATAATGAAATATGTAGGAGCTACAAACAGCTTTATTAGAGGACCTTTTCTAGTAGAGGGTATTATAATAGGCTTTGTTGCTGCTTGTATAACAATAGCTTTGATTACTATTGCCTATGACTATGTTGTAACAGGAATAGAATCATCAGATATTTTACAAACAATGAATATTACTTTATTACATTATTCAGAAATTTTAAGAATGGTTTCTGTAGTATATGTGGTATTAGGAGTTGGAATTGGTATGTTTGGTAGTGCATTTTCAATGAAAAAATATTTGGAGGTATAAATGAAAAAAATTATTAAAATTAATTTCATAGTTTTATTAGTTTTAGTAATATGTAGTTTATCTTTCTTATCATATGCAGTAGAAGAAAATACAGAAGGAAATAGCGAAGAAACAGGAGAAGTTCTTCCACAGAGCTTTCCAGTGTTTGACTCAGACTTTGCTAGACAAGAATTAGAACAAGACGAAGAATTAACTGATTTAGATAAATTAAAGACACAGAAAACAGATTTAGAGGATGATGTGTCTACTTCATATTTAGTAATGGGTATGGTACAAAATCAAATGACAGAAACTTTAATGGAAGTAGAGAGGTTAAATCTTACTATTCTTGAACAACAAGCTGAAATAGAGGAATTAGAAGCAAAACAAGTACAATTAGAAGAAGAAATTAGTAATAATGAAGTTAATCTTGAAACAACTACTGAGATTTATAATGATAAAAAAGCAAGATTAGAGGAGAGATTAGTTGCAATTTATGAGATGGGTCAAACTACTTATTTAGATATGCTTTTACACTCAAAAAGTTTGACAGAATTTTTGTCAAACTATTATATGATTTCAGAAATTGCAAAAGTTGACCAAGATTTAATTACTTCTTTTTCAAAAGTAAAAGCTGATATGGAGAGGTTAGCAAAATCTTTGGCAAATAATAAAGTTATTTTAGAGCAATCAAAAACAGCCAAGGAGAAAGCTAATATTGTACTTCAAAATAACTTAGTAATACAAAATAATAAATTAGAGCAATTAACAGAAGAAGAAAGAGCAATGCATGAAACCATTGCACAGTATCAAGAAGAACTTAGTAAATTAGAAAGTGAGATAAGATTACTTTCACTTGCTAATGTTGGAGCGGAATATGTTGGTGGAGTAATGGCATGGCCAGTGCCACGGATATACTAGAATTACATCACAGTTTGGAATGAGAACACATCCAATTACAGGTATATATAAATTACACACAGGTGTTGATATAGGAGCACCAATGGGCAGTCAATTTGTTGCAGCCAATGATGGACTTGTAGTAAAAGCAGGTTATAATGTAGCTTATGGAAATATGGTTATATTAGACCACGGTGGTGGTATTCAAACACTATATGCACATGGTTCAGAAATTTTAGTAGAAGTTGGTGATATAGTAACACAAGGAACACCAGTACTGGCAGTTGGCTCAACCGGATATTCAACAGGACCACATGCACATTTCGAGGTTAGAATAAATGGTGATTATGTAGAGCCATTAGATTATATTACTTCTTATAATATTAAGAGTATGGAAGAAGCAGTAAAAGACTTAAATGAAGAAGCAGAAGATATTGCTGAAGGAGAAACAGAAGAAACTGATGAAGGAACTAATGAAATGGAGGAAGAAAATGAATAATACTTTTAGAAAAATAGCATATATTATTAGTGTATTAATTATAGCTTTAGTATTAGTAAGTTTTGATTTTACTTTAGTATATGCTACATCGAAAACAGATTTACAAAATCAACAAAGTGAACTAGACGAGAAAATCAATCAGACACAAACGGAACTTGCAGGAATAAAAGATCAGATGTCTACTCAGCTTACACAGATTAATAGACTTAATTCACAAATCTCTGAATATGAAACAGAGCTTGACCAATTAGAAGGTCAAATTTCTACACTTAATTCAGAAATAACAACAAAAGAAGAAGAATTAAAGGCAAAAGAAAAAGAATTTGATGATAGAAAATCAATTCTAGAAAAAAGACTAGTTGCTCTTTATGAAAGAGGTACGACTTCTTATTTAGATATGCTTTTAAGTTCAGAGAGTTTATCAGATTTTATTTCAAAATATTATTTGATTTCAGAACTTGCAGTTTGTGATAATGAATTATTGGATTCTATAGAAAAGGCTAAAACAGCAGTAGAAGTTGAAAAAACGGCTCTTGCTAATAAAAAGGCTGAAGTAGAGCAGGCACAGACAACAGCACAAAGGAAGAAAAATACTTTAGATTTGACTAAAAATGAAAAAACAGTTATAGTAAATAATTTATCATCCGAAGAAAAAGAAAAACAAGCTTTATTAGAAGAGTTTGAACAAGATAGAAGGGAAATTCAATTAGAACTTGCTAAAATTGCTAAAAAACATGGAGATATTGTGCCAGTTGCTCCAAGTGAAGCAGGGTATGGAACCCCACTTCCTGGTAAGACAAAATCAAATATAACTACTGGTTTTTATGGTTATGCAAACCATGGTGGTGTTGATTTTGCTTGTAGTGCAGGAACACCAGTTCAAGCTGTAAAAGCAGGAGAAGTAGTAACTTCTAAGGCTTTAAAAAGAGCTGATGGAAGTTATAAAAGTTATGGAGAATACATAGTTATAGATCATCATGATGGTACTATGACATTATATGCTCATATGCTTGCAAACTCTAGAACAGTTCAAAATGGAGCATGGGTATCACAAGGACAACAAATTGGGCAAGTAGGATCAACTGGAAATTCAACAGGTAATCATTTGCATTTTGAAGTGCGTATTAATGGTGCAAGAGTTAATCCTACACAATACTTACCATAAATTTTAGAAAGGACAACAAATGGATTTATACGAGAAAAAACAATTAAGATACAAACACATTTGTAGTACAGTTATTGTAGCTTGCATAGTGGCAGTACTTGCATCAATTGCAACTTTTATATACTGTGGTGGAAAAAGTGATACTAGCTTTTTTACATATTTAAATAAAGATGTAGTAGATGAAAATTCTAGTTCAGGTAGTACTATTAAAGCTATCAGTGAAAGCTTAAAAAGTTTTAGAACTGTAATAGATATGTTTTATATAGGCGAAGTGGACGAAACCAAGTTATTGGACGGAGCTATTAAGGGATATGTAGAAGGTTTAGATGACCAATATTCTGAGTATATGACAAAAGAAGAATGGGAAGATTATCAAGCTTCAGCACTAGGAAATTATGTTGGTATAGGTATATATATGGGTACTGACAAAGATGGTAATACAATAGTATCAGCTCCAATAAAAGATTCACCAGCAGAAGCAGCAGGTGTAAAAAAGGAAGATATTATTGTTGAAGTAGATAGTGAAGATGTAATTGGAGTAGATAGCTCAATTATTGCAAATAAGATAAAAGGTGAAGAAGGTACGAAAGTACATCTTAAAGTAGTTAGAAAATCAGAGTATTTAGAATTTGATATAGAAAGAAGAGAAATAAAAGTATACCATGTTGAAACAGAAATGCTAGAGGGAAACATTGGATATTTGTCACTTTTAACTTTTGATACAGGTTGTGCAGAAGAGCTTGAAAATGCTATAAAAGAATTAGAAGGAAAAGGTGCTAAAAAATTCATATTAGATTTAAGATATAATGGTGGAGGACTTGTAGAAGAAGCATTGAATATTGCTAATTTATTTATCCCAAAAGGTAGAGATTTATTAGTAACAGTTTCTTCTGATGATGAGAAAGAAATTAGTAAAACTGATAAAGATAATATAACTGATAGTGAACTAGTAGTTTTAGTAAACCAGTATTCAGCTAGTGCATCAGAAATTTTAGTAGGCGCATTAAGGGATAATGACAGAGCTAAAATAGTAGGAACGACTACTTTTGGAAAAGGAGTTATACAAAATGTATTTTCTTTAAAAGATGGCAGTGTATTGAAACTTACAGTTGCAGAATACTATACTCCAAAAGGAACTAAAATTAATAAACAAGGTATAAAGCCAGATTATGAAGTTAAAATTGAGGAAGTAGAAAAAGAAGAAGATTTTGTAGATAATCAATTAGAAAAAGCTAAAGAAATATTGAAATAAAGCGTCCGCTGGACGCTTTTTTGATTTGCATTATTGTGAAGTATCGCCTAAAGACTTTTTATTTTTTGAGTTTTTATTAGATACAATTTTTTTTCCTGAGGCTTTTTCAATTTGTTCTTTAGCCATTTTGGCTACATTAGCTCCCTTAATTACTGTTTCTTTTGTTTCAGAAAAGCCATAAGGATTAACTCCTTTGGATATTTCAGTAGAGGAAGTTTCGGCAAGCATATTCAATACTAATTCCATATTAGTCATATTATCTCTTAAATTCTCTTTTTTTAATCCTTTTAAATTTTTATATTCTTTTACAGTGTATCCACTCCATACTTGCGTTAAGACATTGGTCAGTATTGCAAAATCTTTATTTTGACTTATTCCTGTGCGTTTTAATTCATCTGTGAATTCTTTTCGTATTTCTATAGTTTTTAATCTTTGATTAATCCATTCTTCTGAATATCCTTTTTTTCTGTAAGTCTCTAAAGCTCTATTTATTGCGATTTCAGGATCATAGGTTTCATCAATTCTGTCTTGACCAACTTCTGCAAGCCATAATTTAAATGGTTCTGCTTTTTTTGATGGTATAGATTGAATAAGTCTTAATATTTGTTCTGAATTCATTACATCTGTATTATAACGTTTGCCATCAGTTGCTATCATTTTCAGTTGGTTAGTTTTACTAACCAACTGGCTTCCTTCTTGATTCAACTTGTTTTTTAGCCATTTCCAGTAATTTCTTGCTTTTGTGTAATCACTATCAGTTAACACTGATATGATATCAACAACTGAAAAATACCATGTCTCTTCTTTTTCATTCCAAGCTACTCTTATATTTTTGTTTTCAAATAACTTTATACTATTATCTTTATTCATTTTATACCTCTATCTTGTTATTTGTTCATATCTTATATGAAATTCTAACAAAAGTCAATATATTTTACGAATAAATGTTCTTGCTTGTGGCATATATTTGTCATAAAAAAGAACAGATTAGTTTTACTAATCTGTTTTAGTGGTGGCTCGAAGTGGAATCGAACCACTGACACGGGGATTTTCAGTCCCCTGCTCTACCAACTGAGCTATCGAGCCTTATAAAAAATATCTAGTTTTGCTAGATATTTTGGCGACCTGGAACGGGCTCGAACCGTCGACCTCCGCCGTGACAGGGCGGCATTCTAACCAACTGAACTACCAGGCCAAAAAAATGGTG
>CATJWN010000030.1 GCA_949745595.1 uncultured Clostridia bacterium | reverse complement strand
TACATCAACACCACTTACTAAATATCTTGCCATACCTATATTATAATTTTCTAATATAAATATTTTTCCTTTAAATTGTGGCATTTGAGAAATTTCATGAATATATTTTATTAAATCTTGTCCTTCCTTATCAGCAGGATGTGCTTTCCCCGCAAATACAAGTTGAACTGGACGTTTTTCGTCATTTAATATTTGTGTTAATCTTCCAATATCTCTAAAAATCAAAGTTGCTCTTTTATAAGTCGCAAATCTTCTAGCAAATCCAATTGTTAAAGCTCTTGGATTTAAGTTATTTATAACTTCTGAAATTTGATCATAACCAATTCCTGCTTTCACATATCTTTCAGTAATATTTTGCTTGATTATTCCCATTAATTTTTCTTTTCTTTCAATATGTGCATTCCATAATTTATCATTTGGTATACTATCAATTTTGTCCCAAGTTGCAGGTATATGAATTTTATCTTGCCAATATGCCGGTAAATATTCGTTATATAACTCTTTTAAGTTAGGCGCAAGCCAAGAACAAGTATGAATACCATTTGTTACATAAGTAATTGGTGACTCATCTTCTGCAATGTTTGGCCATACTTCACTAAATAATTCTCTAGAAACTTCACCATGTAATTTACTTACACCGTTTTTCTTTCCAGCAATCTTAAGAGCTAAAATTCCCATATTAAATCCTTGCTCTAACTCTTCACATTCTTTCATTCCAAGTTTTAAGAACTCTTCTCTAGAAATACCAAGTTTCTCCCAGAATTTATTGAAATATTTTTCAACTAGCCATAAATCAAATATATCATTTCCAGCTGGAACTGGAGTATGTGTTGTAAATACAGTTTTAGTTGTAGCATATTCCTTTGCAATCTCAAAAGAAACCTGTTTTTCTTGCATTACATCTTTAATTAACTCTAAAGTTAAGAAAGAAGAATGTCCCTCATTCATATGGTATACATTAGGGTTATAGCCTAAAGTCTTAAGAAGTCTTACTCCAGCCATACCTAAAACAATCTCTTGACGAATTCTCATTTCTTTATCTCCGCCATATAATCGAAGCGTAATGTTTCTTAAATCTTCATCATTTTGCTCAATATCTGAATCCATCAAATAAAGTTTTATTCTACCAACATTTATTTGCCAAACTTTTAAATATAAAATTCTATTTTCAAGCTCAATATTTATAATTACATCATCATCCATTTTATCTTTTACAGGTAAAATTGGTAAATTATATAAATCTATATTATGGTACTCAGAAAGTTGCTCCCCATAGCCATTAATTTTTTGATGGAAATATCCATTTTTATATAATAATCCCACAGCAACAAAAGGCAATCCTAAATCACTAGCTGATTTTAAGTGATCACCTGATAAAATACCAAGTCCACCAGAATAAATAGGTAAAATCTCATCTAAACCATATTCTGCTGAAAAATATGCAATTAAATCATTTTTACTGTTTGGATAATTTTTATTAAACCAAGTATCTTTGCTATTCATATAGCTTTCAAAATGCTCCACTACTTTGTCATATTCGGTAAGGAACTCACTGTCACTCGCAATCTTTTCAATTCTCTCTTGGCTTACTAATTTTAAGAATTTGCTTGGATTTTTGTCAACTCTTTCCCATAGATCTAAGTCGATTATTTTGAATAATTTTAAAAATTCTGTATTCCAAGACCACCATAAATTATTTGAAATCTCATTTAATTTTGCAATTCTTTTTGGTAGTTGTGGAACTACTGTAACTCTATTGAATATATACATCTTATATATTCCTCCTTTGTAATTCTTTAGTATAGAATATGATATTATAATTATCTATTAAAATCCATTTTTTGTCAATGTTTTATTACTAAATTACATAAAAAAATCTCGCTTTTTTAAAGCGAGATTCTATATACTCTTTATTTTTATTGTACTTTCTCTTTTGCCCAAATTATAAGTCTTTGACTTGAATCATCATTACAAGTTGATAAAGAAATTTCTCTAGCACCTTCGTCTAAAGGTCTTCTCATATATTCTGCATCATCTGGTGTTGTATAATACATATTATAAATTTCATATATAACTGTTTCTTCTGGGCTTGTTATGTAAATGCTATCACCATTTTTTAATTTATGGTTATTTGAGAAAAACATTCCATTTCTATAGTTATGTCCAACAATTACTACATTACCTGGTGTATTTAAATCTGGTCCATAAAGTTTAGCAACAGCAACTTCAATTGAATGTTTTGTAACTTCTGCTAAAATTGGATATTCGCATTTAGTTGCAGGAATTTTAATTGTTCCTAACATCTCATATCCCTCATACATTACTTTTTCTCTTGGTGTTTGCTCTCCTGTCCCTTCAACTTCTTGACCTGATGCTGTAGGATCGTCTTCTGGTACATTTTCTCTCTCTATAATTTCAGTAACCTCTCCTGTATCTGTCGGTTCGTCAACAGTATTAGTTACCTTCTTTTTTCTTACACTCTTTGTAGCTGCTTCAAATTCAGCCATTGCAGTTTGTGCATTAGTTGTTTTTGAATTTCTACTATACATATCATATCCAAAGTATGCTACAATACACAAAATCACAACTATTAGTACAACTAATATCATTGTTAATATATCACCATATTTACTATTTCCTGATTTCTTAAACATATTTTTATCCTCCGTTTTACAAGACTTTTTTGCTTAGGCTTAAAAACGCTCGTATCTAATAATATTATAGCATACTTTCCCAAAAAATTCAAATTTTTAGTCTAAAATTGCCTTAATTCTTCTAACTCCCGCAGAAGACGCTTCTTCTTTTTTTATTTTGAAGTGTCCAAGTTCGCCTGTAGAACTAACATGAGGCCCTCCGCACAATTCTATTGAAACATCACCTATTTTATATACTGTAACAATATCTCCATATTTATCTAAGAACATAGCCTCTGCGCCAAGTGCTAAAGCCTCTTCTTTTTTCATTTCCATTCTTTCCACAGGAATATTTTTACTGATATATTCATTAACTAAATCTTCTGTTTTTTGTTTTTCTTCATCAGTCATTTTGGCTCCATGTGAAAAGTCAAATCTCATTCTTTCAGCAGTAATATTACTTCCTTTTTGGTGTACATGTTCTCCTAAAACTACTTTCAAAGCAGCATTTAAAAGGTGAGTAGCTGTATGATATTTTGTTTCCATTTCACCTGTTGAAGCAAGTCCACCTTTAAATTTTTGCTCACTACCCATTCTAGATTTTTCTTGATGTTCAGCAAATAATTTTTGATAATCAGACATATCAACTTCTAAGCCTTGCTCCTTTGCAAGTTCTTCTGTCATTTCTGGCGGAAAACCATATGTCTCATAAAGATTAAATACTGCGTCTGTATCAATAACTTTCTTACCAGCATTTTTAGTTTTGCTAGCAACTTTTTCAAATTCTCTTTCACCATTTTGAAGAGTTTTTATAAACTTATCCTTTTCTCCAATTATAACTGATTTAATAACTTCACGGTTAGTGTCAAGCTCAGGATATAATTCTTTTAAAGCTTCTATTGAAGTATCAATAATTTCTGATAAAATATTTAAATCAATGCCAAGTTTATTTAAGTGTCTTGTCATTCTACGAAGTAATCTACGAAGGATATATCCTCTGTCTACATTACTTGGTCTTCCCCCATCATTTATAATCATCATACTAGAACGCAAATGTTCCGCAACGATTCTTCGACTTTGTATTAAATCTTCTTTTTGAAGTTTAACTAATTTTTCCATTACTGGTGCAAAAAGCTCGATCTCAAATGGTGTTTCTTTACCTTGTAAAAGCATTGTCATTCTCTCTAATCCAAGTCCTGTATCTACATTTTGTTGTTTTAATTTTGTATATCCATTTTTATCTTTGTAAAATTCCATAAATACGTTATTCCATATTTCAACATATTTACCACAACCACAAGCTGGATTGCATTCAGGAGAACATTTTTCTTTACCTGTATCATAAAACATCTCTGTATCTGGTCCGCAAGGTCCTTCTTCTCCAGCTATCCACCAGTTATCGTCTTTTTCAAAAAAATAAATTCTCTCTTCTGGTATCCCTGCTCTCTTCCAAGCTTCAAAAGCAACATTATCTCTTCCGCAGTCTTTGTCACCAGCAAAACAAGTTACTGATAATTTTTCACTTGGAATACCCAACTCTTTTGTTAAAAATTCATAACTCATGCTGATTGACTCATCTTTAAAATAATCTCCTAAAGACCAGTTTCCAAGCATTTCAAAATATGTCAAATGACGATTATCTCCAACTTCGTCAATATCATTTGTTCTAACACATTTTTGAAAATCTGTAAGTCTTGTTCCTGATGGATGTTTCTCTCCTAAAAGATATGGCACAAGTGGTTGCATTCCAGCAGTAGTAAAAAGTACAGATGGATCATTTTCAGGAATTACTGGTGCTGATGGAATAATCTTATGTCCATGATTTTCAAAAAATTTTAAATATTTATTTCTAATTTCAATTGCTTTCATTAAAAAAATTCTCCCTCACATAATTTTTGACTTTTAAATT
>CATJWN010000029.1 GCA_949745595.1 uncultured Clostridia bacterium | reverse complement strand
GTTTCCATCTCTTCCATACCAAAGCTATTTGAATATACACTAAAAATAGCAAATACTAAAATGGAAAGAAGGATTATAAAAGTTTTGTTCTTTTTAATATAATTTAAAAATTCCATAAAAAAACCTCCTAAAATTTTGATAAATAAATATTACCCAAAAGTTTTAGGAGTATACAAAAAGTTTATAAAAAGTTGAACATATTTTTCAACAATTCTTGATAATAAATCTTATAATTCTTTTTTTCAATATTATTTTTTGTTGATATATAAGCTTTCTTTAAAATCTCATCGCCGCATTTTATAGTCAAAAAGCCAATTTTTGTATCAGCTTTTATTGGTGCTTCAAAGTTATTTAAAAAGTAAGTTTCTACTTTTAATTTTGCAAGTTCATTTTTTGAAAGAGGAAAAATTGTGTTACCTAAATCATCTAATTTTAAAAGTGCTGTGTCCGTAGATTTTCGAATTACTGTATTTTTATAAAAATGTTTTTCAAAATCTTTGAAACTACTTGTAATAGTGCTTTCTATGTTAACATTAGAGAAATTATTAAAACAATAATTTAAAACTTTAACACTATCAGTTGTTCTTATTTTTTTTGTATCAGCACCCAAAACAACTACAATAATATCTAAATTATTTTTTTTGCAAGCAGTTACTAAGCATCTTCCTGCTCCAAAGGTAAAACCAGTTTTAACTCCATATACACCTTCATAATTTCCAAGTAGTTCATTAGTATTATGGATATGTTTTGTTCCGATTACAAATAACAATCTCTTTTGTAGATACAATTTTTCTAAAGGTTTCATTCTTTAAAGCATAGTTAGTAAGCATTGCAAGTTCATAAGCTGTTGTATAATGAGCAGTTTCATCTAAGCCATGAGGAGTCACAAAATGAGAATTAATAAGCCCGATTTCTTTTGCTTTATTATTCATAATAGAAGAAAAGCCTTCTAAACTTCCACCAATGTGCTCTGCAATTGCTACAGCACAATCGTTTCCAGAACGTAGCATAAGTCCATATAATAAATCTTCCATTTGCATATCACTATTAGTCGTTATTCCTAGTGTTGAACCATTTGTATGTGCAGCTTTTCCTGAAATATGGACAGTATCAGATAGTTTACAACTTTCAATAGCTATTATTGAAGTTAAAATCTTGGTAGTAGATGCCATTGGAGTTTTTTTGAAAGCATCTTTTTCATACAAAATTCTTTCAGTATTTCTATCAATAGCAATTATATGTGCAGAATGTACTTCTGGAGAATTTGTGCTTTCAGAACTTGCCTTCAAACTTTCAATTAGTGCTATAGTTTCATCATTTTCACTAGTTTCTTCTTCATAAGCCAAAAGTGGAAGCGCTGTAAATACAAGCAAAATATTGATTAAAATAAAAATAGAAATAAACCTTTTCACAATTATCACCTATGGGATAATATGAAAAAATTTCAAAAATATGTATCGGAAACCTGAAAACCCTTGAAAAATGTACAGAATTTTCTCCAAATATATTGATTTTTTGACTAAAATGTAATATAATTGTAATGTAGGGGTACTATTTCAATATCCCTAGTGAAGAATGGTAGATAATAAGAAAATACTAGATTTTGTGAGTTGACTTATTGAAAAAATGTAGTAAAATATAAGTATTAAATAGCTTATAAGGAAGGAAAGGTCTATGAGAGTTAGTAAAATAGGAAAAAAACTTTTAGTAATGCTACTAATTGTTGCAATAATTTTACCATGTTCAGCAGAAGTTTTAGCAACTGCAGAAGAAGCATTTGGCTTTGAAGAACCAATTACAGTTGTTGAAAATGTTGAAAATCTTGAAGAAGAAGTTTTACCAGAAGACGTTTTATCAGACGAAGTTGAACCAGAAGTAGAAGAGTTTGCACCAGAAGAAGTAGATGCAGAACTAGAGTTTGAGGAAGAAGCGTTAACTGGAAAATTAACACATGAAATGCAATCAGCTAAGATTGAAACTGCAATGGAACGCGAAGGTGGAGATGAATCAAGCGGTACAATTGACAGTGATAAGTATGATGATAGCCCATACGCATATCAAGTAGCTAATTCAGGAGGTTCAGGAAGAAAAACAGTATTTAAACTTATAGAGGAGAATGATTATTCTTATGAAAATGCTCTATATTGTGTAAATGCTGAAAAATCATTTCCAAGTGCAAATGCTTATGATTACAAGAATATGGGAGATATTAAAACTGAAACAACTACAGCAGCTGCTAGTTTAATAAATTCAATAGGGGCAAAGAACTATAAATCATTAATTTGGCTTATAGATAATATGTATTTACCAAAACAACAACCAGATGAGAAGGTTGAGTACATAAAAAAAGCCTTTGCTGGAGAAATAGGTAAAAATGTAATTCCACCAGTAACAGTAGAAAGTATAATGGAAACTATAACAGATGACGATATTGAAGTTGTACAACAATGGGCTTTATGGTATTTCACAAATGGTAATACTGATGGATTATCTGCTGATTATCTAAAATATTATCATGCAAGATATTCTACATTTGGAAGTGTTTATATAAAAAGTGCTATGCTAACAAATGATCAGTGGCAATCATTATCAGATAGAACAGGCAATGGCGCAAGACAAGAATTTATGAACATTTTATATGCTTATTTAGTAGATAATGCTAAAAAAGCAGCTACAACTACAAAAACTACATATCCAAGTTTTGGAATGCAAAATGCAGATATAAAATGCACAGTTGATGGTGACTATTATAAAGTAGGACCATTTAAAGTAAACTCAGGTGTAGGAACAGCTAATATAAAATTAGTTGATAATAATGGAAGAGAAATCGAAAGAAGTAAGTATCAAATCAAAATAGATGGTGAAAATTCTTTTACAAATAAAAATGTAAATAATATTTTCAATACAAACTATTACATTTATTTACCAATAGAAGGTAATACAATTACTAAGGTAAAAATGACAATAGATTACAAAACTTTTGAAACGGATGCTTCTTTATGGACACCTACAACAGATGATACATTACAACCAGTTGTATTAATAACTAGAGGTGAAAAATCACACTCAGACTCTCGTGAAAAAGATATAGAAAATAAAGAATTTGACCTAGCCTTAAGAAAATATATTATAAAAGCAGGAAGTACAACTATTTCAAATAGAATTCCTGAAGTAGATACAAGAACAATTTCATCTACAGGAACAGCAGAATATAAACATAGAAAACAACCAGTTTCAGTAAAAGCTGGAGATACAGTTGTATATGAAATTAGAGTATACAATGAAAGAAGCTTATCAGGAACAGCAACAAAAATTACAGATTATTTACCAGCAGGTATGACACTTGCTGAAAATAGCAATATAAACAAAGTTTATGGATGGACAGCCTCAGACGATGGCAGAGTAGCAACAACAGAATATTTAAAAGATTCTGTTATAGAAGGTTACTCAGGTTCAGGTGAGTTAGAAAGCTTATACGTTCAAATCGAATGTAAAATAGCTGATGACTTAGCAAATGATATTACAGAAAATGTAATACTTACAAACGTAGCAGAAATTACAGGATATAGCAGAAGTGACGAAGATTCAGAGCCATCTGTTGATCCTAGTACAATTGATACTAAAAATTATTCAGGACATAAAGACAATAAAGAGGATTTAAATGATCCAGAATACTATTATAAAGGTTTACAAGACGACGACGACTTTGAAAAAGTGGTAATTGAACCAAATCAAAGTGTATTTGATTTAGCTTTAAGAAAATTCATTACTAAAATAAATGGAAAAGCACCAAATACAAGTAGAGAACCAAAAGTTGATGTAAGCAAATTAAAAGATGGAACATCAACAAATGCAACATATACACACCCAAAAACAACTTTAGAAGTTGAAAAAGGTGATATAGTTACATATACAATTAGAGTATATAATGAAGGTGATATCGATGGATATGCAGAAGAAATTGCTGATTATATACCAACAGGTCTTGGATATTTAAAAGACTATACAAAGAATATTGATAATAAATGGAGCATTCCAAGCGATGCTAAAACAATAAAATTAAGTCAAGTTGAAAATGGAACAAACAATGTTAAAAAAGAAGACTTTACAGGTAATACAAGCTTAGGTGACCAAGTTGTAGTATTAGGTGGAGGAAAATTTGTAAGTACAGCACTTGCTTCTTCAAATTCAGGAAATTTAATAAAAGCTTTTGATAAGAGTGGAAATACTTTATCATATAAAGATGTTGAAATAACATGTATTGTACTTGCTGACAGTGTATCAAATAACAACTTAAAGAATATTGCAGAAGTAAATAAAGATTCTAATCCAGAAGGAAAAGGTGATAGGGATTCTACACCAGGTACAGTTGATCCAAATAATTATCCAAATGGAGAAGGAAACCAAGACGACCATGATTTTGAAAATCTTACTCTTCCAGCTGAAAAGAGATTTGATTTAAGTTTACAAAAATTTATTACAGGCTTAAATAATGACAAAGTTGAGGGTAGAGAGCCAACAATTACAAAGAATAGTGATGGAACATTTAGATATAGCCATACGACAGAACCTTTAAAAGTTGCTAATAAAGATTTAGTAACATATACAATTAGAGTATATAATGAAGGTGATATTGATGGATATGCTAAAGAAGTAATGGACGATATTCCAGCAGGATTAAAATATTTACCAGATAACAATGTAAATAAAGAATTCGAATGGAAAATGTATGACAAGAGTGGTAAAGAAACAACTGATGTAAATCAAGCAGCTTCTATCAAAACAAATTATCTATCAAGAGATAATGAGAAAAATGGACGTTCAAACTTAATTGAAGCATACAATGATTCAAAGCAAACACCATCTTATAGAGATGTAAAAGTTGTATTTGAAGTTGTTGAAACAGCGTTACCAAACAAGACAGAAAGAACAATTATAAATACAGCTGAGATTACAGACGACGAAGATAGAGATGGAAATCCAATAGACGATAAGGATTCAACACCAGGAAATAATAAATCTGGTGAAGATGATATTGATCAAGAAAGAGTATCTGTAAAATACTTCGACTTAGCATTAAAGAAATCTTTAACTAAGATTATTATTACAGAAAATGGAAAGACAAGAGAAATAAATGCTAAAAATGAAGACGATTTATTAAAAGTTGAAATTAACAGAAAATATATATCTAAAACAACTGTAAAATTTGTATATAATATCACAGTTACAAACCAAGGTGAAATTGCAGGATATGCAAAAGAGCTTAAAGATCATATTCCAACAGGACTAAAGTTTGTTAAAGATGATAACAAAGATTGGACAGAAGTTTCAAAAGATATTGTTAAGACAGAAGCTTTAGCAAATACTTTGTTAGAGCCAGGAAAATCAGCTAGTGTATCAATTACTTTAGAATGGGAAAACTCAGAAAATAATTTAGGACAAAAAGTAAACATAGCTGAGATTAGTAAAGATTATAACGATGTAAATTCACCAGATATTGATTCTACACCAGATAACTTTAAAGATGGTGAAGATGACCAAGATGATGCACCAGTTATTTTATCAATCTCAACAGGTGAAGAACCAGTATATATTGTACTATCTACAACAGTAATGGCAATACTTGTAACTGGTATAGTTCTAATTAAAAAATATGTTTTAATATAGCATAATTAGGAGGTAGAAATACCTCCTAATTTTTTCTAAATTTACAAAAAAATTGTGTTTACAACAAATTTTCTATATGATATAATCTTTTGTGAAATGATATTTAGAGGTGATAAAATGAACCAAATTCTAGACTACACACCAAATAAAAATTCTAAGAAATCATCTAATTCAGATATAATCGTAAGAGTATTTGCAGTAATATTAGTGATTTTTTCTTTGTGTTTATTAGGTAGTGGAGTATATAGTATAATGAAAAACAAGGAAACAGAAAAGCAAACAGAAGTTAAGCCAACTTATGCTAACATAGAGATGGTTCAAGAAGGCGATCAAGCTGTTATCACTGTTACACATGATAAGATAATTGAGTCAATGGTATATAGCTGGAATTCGGATGCAGAACGTTCAGTAAAAGGTGATGGACAAAAGAAACTTGAAAAGACTTTAGATTTACCAGCAGGGCAAAATACACTATACATAAAAGTAATAGATGTTAATGGAGTTGAAACTTCAGCACATCAAGAGTTTACTGCTGAAAGTGGAGTAGACATCATGAACCCGGTAATCTCACTTGATATTGTAAATGGTGAGGAAGAAAAGATGCTTAAGATTACAGCTACAGACGAAACAAAGATAGATTTCTTAACATATAGATGGAATAATGAAGAAGAAATTAAAGTTGAGGCATCAGAAGATAACGATCAAGAAATTGTTGTAGAAATACCAATTATGAGAGGCAAAAATGATATTACGATAGTGGCTGTTGATAGTGAGAATAATACAACAACAGAAACAAAGAGTTATACAGGACTTACAAAACCAGAAATTACAGTTACATTATCTGTTGATGGAAGCACATTAATAATAAAGGCTACGCATGAAAATGGTGTTAAAGGCGTTTACTATACTTTAAATGATAATCCATATGAAGGTAGTTTTGAAGAACAAGGTAACCCAAAAGAAGTTGAGTTTACACAAGTTCTAGACGAAGGATATAATAGGTTAATATTAACAGTAACAAGTGTTGATGGAACAGAGACAGTATTTGATGGTGAGTGTGATTATATCCCACCAGCACCAGAAGAAGAGGGAGAAGGAGAGCCAGAAGGCGAACTTGAGCCACAAGAAGACGAAGGAACAGAAGAGGAATAATTTAACAAATCTTAGAAGGAGCAATCATGGTACAAGAAATATATATTATTGATAACAAAAATGAATTGATTAATAATTTAAACCATATATTTAGAGACATAAAACAAGATGCCGACTATGATTTTAAATCTGTAAATACTATAGATTTAGGTATAGCTCTTAGAAACATTCCTGCTATGATTATTATTGATGAAGACAATATTGAAATGGATGTTACAGAACTTTGTAATACTATTAGAGCAGATGAAAATAACAGCATAACACCTATAGCTGTTATATCTTCTAACACAGATAGATTGCATAGAATAAAAGTACTTGAAACTGCTATAGAGTATTTTATTATAAAACCAATTGATGAAGAGTATTTATATTATACAATTAAGAATATTACATCACTTATGTATATAAACAGAAGGGTAAGTCCACTTACAGGTCTACCTGGAAATGTTCAAATTCAGGCAGAAATGAAAAAGCGTTTAATGAACAAAGAAGAGTTTGCCATAATATATGCAGATTTAGATAATTTTAAAGCATATAATGATGTTTATGGATTCCCTGCAGGTGACGAGATTATAAAGTTTACTGCAAAAGTATTATTAGACAATGTTCATAAGCTTGAAGATAGTGATAATTTCATTGGACATATTGGTGGAGATGATTTTGTTGCGATTGTTAGTAAAGTTGATTATGACGCAATATGCCAAGATATGATATTACAGTTTGATAAGGATATTACTTCTTTCTATGACGAAGATGATGTAGAAAGAGGTTTCGTTGAAGTTGCTAACAGAAGGGGAATAATTGAACAATTCCCTTTAGTTTCTATATCTATTGCTATTGTTGAAGTCGATAAGAACAGATTTAAAACAACATTAGAGATAGGAGAAGTTGGAGCACAGGTAAAACATAAGGCAAAAACTACTTTAGGTAGTACATATGTTATTGATAAAAGAAAGTTTTAGGTTTTTTATTTCCTAAAGCTTTTTTATATATAATTATAAATTTTAAGGAGGAAAAAATGAACAAACTATTGGATTGCAAAGAATTCACAAAAGAAAGCCTAATGGAACTATTTGAGCTTGCAGCAAAGATAAAGGCACATCCAGAAAACTATACAGAGGAGCTAAAAAATAAAGTAGTTGCTGTAATGTTTTTTGAACCAAGTACAAGAACAAGAATGTCTTTTGAGGCAGCTATTCAAAGACTAGGTGGAAAAATGATAGTAACAGAAAACGGAAAAGACAATTCTTCAGCTAAAAAGGGTGAGACCTTAGAAGATACAATTAGAGTTTTAGACAAATATTCTGATGCTATAGTTATGCGCCATTCAAGAGATGATGCTGCAATAGCTGCAGATAAAGTTTCAAGAGTACCAATTATAAATGCAGGCAGTGGTAAATCTGAACATCCAACACAAGCACTTTTAGATGTATTTACTATAATGAATAAAAGAGGTAGCGTAGATGGAACAAGATTGGCTATTTTAGGCGATTTAAAATATGGAAGAACAACTCATTCATTACTTCAATTAATCTCTTTATTTGACAATATAGAAGTTTTTGGACTAAGTAAAAAAGAATTCATGTTGCCACAAGAATATATAGACTTTTTAAGCTCAAAAGGAATTAAATATACAATTTGCAATAGCTTTGAAGAATTACCAAGAGATATAGATGTGTTATATCATACACGTATTCAATCAGAAAGATTTGAAGGAGATTTTGGTAAGGAAGAATTTATAATAGATAAAAAAGTATTAGATACATTTACAGATAAGGCAATGGTGCTACACCCATTACCAAGAATGAACGAAATTGCAACAGATGTGGACGACGATCCAAGAGCTATGTACTTTGAACAAGCTGAAAATGGTATGTATATCAGAATGGCTGTTTTAAAGAGCATTTTATTAGATAATAAATAAAAACATATGTAAAAAACCTCTGGCTAAGATATAAGATCTTAGTCAGAGGTTTTTTTATAGATTAAATTTAATTTCATATTTCATATTTAATATTTACAAGACATTTTTAGTACATGTATTTTATAAGTATATTCTTTTTAAATCCTCGATAGAATCCATAAGAATAAAAGGCATTTCTTTAAAAAGTCTCATGCTTTTTATATCACGTTCATACATTTCACTTAGAAGTGGATGGTTAATTATAAAATCAATCATATTTTGAAAAGCATTTATAGCATCTATTTTTTTATTTGTTGATTTTTCTTTTTTTAGCATTTCTAATAGTTCTTTACCCATATCATAAACCCAAGGAAAATCTTCTTTAAAGAAGCTTAAAGTAATTAAAAATCTATATGGCATATCTTTGATATCAAAAGATTTATGAACTAAGTCTTCAAAAAACATAATATTATATTTTTTTGAAATTCTATTTTTATCACGTAATATAAGATTTCTTGAATTAGTTTCATCAATATTTTTTTTGATTTCTTCTATTAAGTTTATCAAGTTTAAGTCAGGACTTTTTAATAGTTTTTGATTATTTCTTGATAATTCTAATATTTCTTCCAGTATTTCGGATGATTGTATTTCTTTTTTTCCTTTTTTATTATCATTAACTGGTTCAATATCTGTTTTCAATTTATTTAATGATTCTTCAAGAGATGGATACCAAACTTCAAATGCCTTATCAAGTTGCTTTTCTGAAATTCCGGATTCTCCACAAGCATTATTTAGCGTTTTCATCATTCTTCTTATATCTTCTTTTTGAAATATGGTTGACTGAAATTGTAGTATAGGGCCTTGCACTTCAGAACGCTTAATGTCAAAAAGGAAAGGTGTAACAAAGGATTTTTCCATCGTTTTTGAAAGAGCTCCTGCTTCAAAAGATAGCCATGGAGCTTCAAGGTTACTTTTTGTAACACATAATATACCAAAAGTTGAGTTCTCTAATTCTTTTGCTATATCTGTGCTCCATCTAGCTCCCTTATCAATATCTTCAGAAGAAACATAAGGTTCAATAGATTGTACTACAGATGGTATCCAATCTCTAAAGATTAAGGCAATTTGTAAACTGAGATCACCGGACCAACTAATAAAAACTTTCATTTTTTTTCTCCTTAACATAAAATCTCCTTTTAGTATATCAAAAATTGTATTAAAATTCAAGTAATAACTCTGTTAGTTACTAAATATATATGATTATTTTAAGAATAATATTACTTAATTTTAAAAGCGTAGAAAAGGACTAAAGTTAACATAAATTGACTAAAATACAGAAAAATGGTATAATATAAGTGTATGAAGTTTTTGTACGCACATCCTTAGCAAACCTGTAAGAAAAAGACACCCTAGCTAGTATAAGGAGGTAAAAAAACATGGCAAGAGACTTATTTGAAGAGCAGAATGAAGGTCTGCGGGAAGTCTACGGAATAGCCATCAGTAACTTGGAAGGTGCTTTCGGGCAACTGAAGGGTGCAGAGAGGCAACTTGCGGAAGCAAACAGGCGACTGCGCAGAGAAAGAAGCCTTATTCGGAAAGCGCAGAAGCTTTTCGAGGCTATCCAGATGTCTGTCCTCTACGGCGAGACTTTTGACTACTGGGGAGCATCCAGACAGAACATCAGTGAGTTGAAAGCAACTCGGGCTGCAAAGTGGGCGGCATATAAGAAAGCCAAATTCGAACACAAAAAGGCTTCAAACTATGTAAAAGCCGTGCAGATTTTGCTTGGTGAGGAATACACCTAACCGATAAGAGCGAGATCAAAAGTGGGGGTGGGACCTATGGTTCTGCCTCTGCTTTTTATTTTTATAAAAACTATATTTTGAATTTTGATGAGTTAATACAGAAACAAGAAATATGAGTAACAAATAATAAAAGAGCAACTTATACGTTGCTCTTTACGCTTTTATTGTCTTTTATATATCTATCTATTTTTTTATTTATTGAGTTTATTTTTACTCCTGCTAAGATTCCATTTTCTTTCATTATTTGATGCTTTTTATCTAGCAAGGTTTTTACGTCTTGCACATGCTCAGGAGCAACTTTTGAAAGAATGGTATCATATTCAATTTTAAGAGTTACTATATCCAAATATTTTGAATTTGCATCCATATATTTTATACAACCTTTCTATAAACTGATAATCTAATTATATCATAATTCTCTAAAATAGTCCATAATACCCGCATAAATTCCCCATACGATATGATTTTGATATTCGTCTGTCTGTAGTAATTTAGCTTCTTCTGGATTAGATAGAAAACCACATTCTACAGTAACCGCTGGAATTTTACTGTTATCCATTAAGTATATGTTAGATAATGGTAAAATGGTTCTTTTATTTTCTCTATCAATGGAATAATTTAAGTTATTTTGAATTTGACTTGCTAAAGCTTTACTACTTTCATTATCTTTTTGATAAAAAGTTTGCCAGCCATTCCATTTTTCTCCAGAGATTTTATTTAAGTGTACGGAAACTAAGATTTCTGAACCTGAAGCGTTTACAAGTTCTACACGATTTTTTAAATCAGAAGTTTTTTTGTTTTTAGCATCACAATCATATATACCATTTTCGTCTGAACGAGTAAGAATTATTTCGCAGTTTGAAGCTTCTAATAATTCTTGTAGTTTTAGGATAATACTTAAATTTATATCGGCCTCAGGAACGCCTGTAGCACTTACTGCTCCACCGATCTGGGAACCCGTGCCCAGCATCTAATACAATTCTATGGTTTGTTACAGGTGTAGAAGAAGTCGGAAGAATATTTGGTTCTTGGAAAGAAAAAAATGATATACTAAAAAGTACTGCAAAGCACATAAAAATAATTTGATTTTTCCTTAAAACATACATAATATCACCTATCTTTAGTGTATGAGTAAAGACAAAAAATATGAGTTTTCTTGAAAAAAATTAATTGCTGTGATAAAATGGTTTTGGAAAATTATAATGAAAAGGAGATTTATATATGAAAGAATTAATAATTAAAAAATGTATGAGTTGTAATGCCGTAGTTAAAGTAATTGAAGATTGCAATTGCCCATGCGGAATAGAATGCTGTGGCGAAAAGATGGTAGAATTAAAGCCAAATACAACAGATGCAGCTTTTGAAAAACATGTTCCTACTTATGAAATAGTAGAAGATGAGGTTTTTGTTAAAGTAAATCATGTTATGGAAAAAGAGCACTTTATAGAATGGATTGCTATGATTACAGATAACAGAGAGGAATTTGTGAAATTATATCCAGAACAAAATGCAGAATGCAGATTTAAATATATACCAGGTTCTAAACTTTATGCATATTGCAATAAACATGGTTTATGGTCAGCTGATGTAAAATAGTTCACTAATAATAAAACGCTTTAATATACTATATTAAGGCGTTTTTTATATGTCTTCAAAACAAATCATGTAGAAAATTAAAGAAAAACGAAGTAAAAGAGAGTATACAAGAGAAATGGTAAAATTTGGGAAAGATAAAAAAGAATAATTTAGAATAAAATTGATTAAAATACAAATATGGTAAAAATGCTTAATTGCTTTTTTGCCTAAAATATGGTAAAATTATATTTATGTGACACTTAAAAAACATATAAAAAGGAGAGTGAATTTTATTCTAGGAAATTGGGTGAAATATTATACAAAAGAAATGAGCAAAATTATGAAAATAGCCCTAATTGGTTTTTTAGTAATAACTGTTATAACACTTATAAAATATAAACCTGTATATGCAGTCACATTATCAGGTGAAACAATAGGATATATAGTAGACAGAGAGAACATAGAAAGTAAAATTAATAATTATATAAATGAAAAAGATGGTAATATAGCATTTAGAGTTGCAAATGAATTACCTAAGTTTGATTTAAAACTTGTGTCAAGGGCAGACCATACTATAGACGAGTCAGTGTTTGAAATAGTGAAAGGTTCAATAGTAACTACTTATCAAACTTATGCAATAACAATAGATGGTGAAGTAAAAGCACAAGTTGCTTCAGAAGAAGAGGCTATGCAAATCATTGAAGAAATGAAAGGTAGTATTCCTGCTGAGCTTGAAATGAAGTTAGGTATAGTTACTGATTATACTAATAACTCAGAAAAGCCTACAAAGGAAGCAGCAATGGCTTCAATAAATGAAGTTAAAAATCAAAAAGAAACAGATTATAATAATCAAAAAGCAGCACAAGCAAAAGAAGCAGCTATTGCTTCTACAACTAAAGTTGCGGCTTCTGGTAAGATTGAAGGAATGCAATTATCAATACCAGTAAAAGGTATGATAAGTTCAAGATATGGAAGTAGAAGTTCAAGAAGATCTTCAGCACATACTGGATTAGATATTGCTACTTCACAAGGAACAGGTATTAGACCTATTGCAAGTGGAACTGTAACTTATTCAGACGAAAAAGGGACTTATGGTAATTTAGTTATCGTAAGTCACGGAAATGGTATTGAATCATATTATGCGCATTGTAATAGTTTATATGTAAATGTAGGAGATGTAGTTGATACAAACTCAACCATTGCATCAGTTGGTTCAACAGGAAATTCAACAGGACCGCACTTACACTTAGAAATAAGAGTAAATGGTAGTCCAGTAAATCCACAACAATATTTATACAAATAAAAAAGTATTAAATAAGCTGATTTAGAGCAATCTAAATTAGCTTATTTTTTATTATGAAACTCGAAAATTGTCAAGAAGTTTTTTCATAATAATCTTGAAATAGTAAAAAATTATATATATAATTTTAATGGAATATTTATAAAAAAGAGGAGGTCAATTTATGGCTGAAGTAACAGAAGAAGAAAGACAAGAGATTGAGGCTATGATCAACATTTTAGTTGAAAGAGCTAATAAAGCGTCTGAAGAATACAAGAAATTAGATCAAAGCACAGTAGATAAAATTGTCAAGAAAATGTCAATGGCAGGATTAGACAATCATATGAAACTTGCCAAGATGGCAATAGAAGAAACTGGAAGAGGTATTTATGAAGATAAAATTACTAAAAATATGTTTGCAACAGAGTATATTTATCATAGTATAAAATATCATAAAACAGTTGGCATAGTTGATGAAAACGAAGAAGAAGGATATACATTAATTGCTGAGCCTATTGGAGTTATAGCGGGTGTTACACCAGTTACTAATCCAACTTCAACAGTTATGTTTAAATCAATGATTGCAGCAAAAACAAGAAATGTAATAATATTTGGTTTTCACCCATCTGCTCAAAATTGCAGTAGAGAGGCAGCAGAAACAATGAGACAAGCAGCAATTTCAGAGGGAGCACCAGAAGATTGTATACTTTGGGTAGACAAGCCATCAGTTCTTGCAACAAGTCTTCTTATGAACCATCCTGGTGTTGATTTAATACTTGCAACAGGTGGATCTGGAATGGTTAAATCAGCATACTCTAGTGGAAAACCAGCACTTGGGGTTGGGCCTGGAAATGTACCTTGTTATATAGATAAAACAGCAAAATTAAAAACTTCAATAAATGATTTAGTAATGTCAAAATCTTTTGATAATGGTATGATTTGTGCTTCTGAGCAAGCAGTAATTGTTGACAACGAAATATCAGAAGAATTTGAAAAACTAATGAAAGAAACAGATTGCTATTTTGTAAATGACGAAGAAAAAGCAAAATTAAAAGCAATGATGTTTGATAGTAATAATGGAAACAAATTGAATGGAGCAGTAGCAGGACAAAGTCCTAAAACAATAGCTAATTGGGCAGGATTTGATGTACCAGATACTACTAAAGTTATTGTAGTTCGAGAAGATGGAGTAGGAAACGAGCATCCATTTTCAAAAGAGAAATTAAGCCCAGTACTTGCTTATTATAAAGTAAAAGGTGCCGAAGAAGGCGTAGATTTAGCAGATAGGTTGATAAAATTTGGTGGTATGGGACACTCTGCAGTTATTCATTCAGAAGATAAAGCTACTATAAGAAAATTCTCAGAGACAGTAAAAACTGGTAGAATTATAGTAAACTCACCATCAACCCACGGAGCAATTGGTGATATATATAATACAAATTTACCATCTTTAACTTTAGGTTGTGGTACTTTTGGTGGAAATTCAACAACAGCAAATGTATCATCAGTTAATTTAGTAAATATTAAAAGAGTTGCTAAAAGGAGGGTAAATATGCAGTGGTTTAAAGTTCCAGAGAAAATATATTTTGAAGCAGGTTCAATTTCATATTTAGAGAAAATGCCTGATATATCAAAAGCTTTTATCGTTACAGATCAATCAATGGTTGATTTAGGATATGTCGATAAAATTCTTTATCATTTAAGAAAAAGAGATCAATATGTACACTCTAGAATTTTCTCAGATGTTGAGCCAGATCCATCTTTTGAGACTATCAAAAGAGGTGTTGCTGATATGAATGAGTTTGAACCAGATGTTATTATTGCTCTTGGTGGTGGTAGTGCAATGGATGCTGCAAAAGGAATGTGGCTTTTCTATGAGCACCCAGATGCAGATGTTGAAGGCTTGAAGCTTAAATTTATGGACATTAGAAAAAGAACATATAAATTCCCTAAACTTGGAGTTAAAGCAAAAATGGTTTCAATACCAACGACTTCAGGTACAGGTTCAGAAGTAACATCATTTGCAGTTATTTCAGATAAACAAAAGAATATTAAATATCCTTTAGCAGATTATGAGTTAACACCAGATGTTGCAATAATAGATCCAGATTTAGTTATGACACTTCCAAAATCACTTACAGCAGATACTGGTATGGATGTTTTAACACACGCATTAGAAGCTTATGTATCAGTTATGGCATCTGATTATACAGATGGTTTAGCAGAAAAAGCTGTTGAACTTGTATTTAAGTATTTACCAATAGCTTATGAAGATGGTTCAAACAGAGAAGCAAGGGAAAAAATGCACAATGCAAGCTGCATAGCTGGTATGGCATTTACAAATGCTTTCTTAGGAGTAAACCATTCTATAGCTCATAAACTAGGTGGAGAGTATCATATTCCACATGGTAGAGCAAATGCTATTATATTACCTTATGTTGTAAAATATAATGGTTCAAAACCAACTAAAATGGTTTCTTGGCCAAAATATGAAACATATATAGCTGATGAAAAATATGCTAATTTAGCAAGACGTTTAGGATTACCAGCGTCAAACACAGAAGAAGGTGTAAATTCTTTAGTAAAAGCTATTCAAGAATTAATGGCTAAACTAAATGAACCTACAACAATCAAAGATTGTGGAATTTCAGAAGAAGAGTTTTTCTCAAAAATAGATATGCTTGCTGATAGAGCTTTTGAAGATCAATGTACTGGTGTAAATCCAAGAGTTCCACTAGTTTCAGAGATTAAAGAAATCTTAACAGATGGTTATTATGGAAATGAAATTAAATTCTAATATTGAAGGGGATACGATAAGGTATCCCCTTTGTATATCATTTATGTAACATTTTCCAAAATTATTGACTTTTTTATGGCTATAATGTAAATTATAAATGAACAATTAGAAATGATAAAGGAGAGACAAAAGATGGAAGAAAATAATGTACAAAACGTAGAGAATGCTCAAAACATAGAACAAAAAACAAAAAGCAATAAAAACTGGCTTACAGCTTTAATACTATGCTGGTTTTTAGGATTTTTAGGTGTTCACCGTTTATATGCTGGAAAATTAGGAAGTGGTTTCTTAATGGCATACTTAACAGTTGTTGCTGGATGTATTTTAGCAATGGACTTAGTTTGTGGTTTAATAGCATTTGTAGTAGTTGGAGGATTAGTTGTTAATGATTTTTTAAGAATAGCAACAAAAACTTTCAAAGATTGCAATGGTGCATACATCGAATCAGATAATATTTAAGAATGATTTTTATACGGGCGAATATATTTTTATATATTCGCTTTTTTTAAGGGGAGGATGTAAAAATGGAAATTGATAAGGAAGAGCTTAAAAATGAGGCAAAAGAGACTGTAAATCAAGTGAGAGACACAATTAAAAACGTAGACATTAACAAGGAGGCAAAAGAAACACATGGATTTGTAAAGGGAATGTGTGTTGAGCCATTTGAGACAGTTGAAAGAGTTGCCAATGGTGAAGAGGTATTTAATAGAGCAGTAATACTACTTATAATACATATAGCTGCTGCAACTATAGCTTCAATTTTAGGATATAGTTATGGTGGAATAGTAAATAAATTAAAAGAAATAATCTTATCTGCAATTTCACCAATAGTTGCAATTTTAGTTCCAACGATACTTATTGTTTTAATGAATAAGAACAATAAAAAATCAGCAACTACAGTTATTTCAACATTAGTAGTTGCAAGCGTGCCATCAATTGTAGTAGCTATAATTGATGTATTAGAAGCAATACTTAGAAATGTTTATTTAATAACAAGTCCAATTTCTTCAGCATTATCAGCAATAGCAATAATTCTTTCATTCGTTGGAATGAAGAGATTATTTGATGAAGAAAAGGGCAAATTCTTACCCAAATTTGCTTTAATCAAATTTATAACAGCTTTAGTGTTATATGTAATCTAATGAATAAAGAAATGCCAGTACTTTTAGTACTGGCATTTTTTATCCTTCTATAAGTTTTGCTATTGTATCAAATAAATATGGTTTATATTCATCTATTGGAAGAGGTTCTTTATAAGTTATAGAACTAAAGCAAGTTGAGCTTACAAGTTCTATTATCATAAATAAAGTTACATCAGGATTTTTAAGTTTGATGTTATTTTCCTCAATTCCTTTCTTGAATAAAAGATAGATACTATCTTCGTCTGCTTCTGTATTATCATGTATTTTCTTTACAGTCTTTGTATAAATTCCCCAAGAAAGATTTTTAGAAATAAAGCTTAGCAAAAGAGGTTGCTTTTTAAGCACTTCAATAACATTATCTACTATAAATATAACTTGTTGACTTAAATCCTTAATATCTGTCTTTCTAAGCTCTTTTAGAGCATCTCTGAAAAGCTTTTGAGATTCCTTTTCAATTAAAACATCACGTATTTCGTATTTGTCTTTAAAATATAAATAAAAGGTTCCCTTTCCAACATCAGCGTTATCAACTATTTCTTGAATAGAAGTATTTTTCATTCCTTTTTCTGTAAATAATTTAAAAGCTGTGTCTAATAGTCTAATTTCTTTATTTTCTGTTTCTACTTTTTTCATAACTTCAAACTCCTTATGTTAATATTATTACACAAAAATGACTGTTAGTCAACTTTTTTATTAAAAAGTATTGACTATTGGTCAGCACGGTGTTATAATACTTAAAAATGACCAACAGTCATAAATAAAAGGGAGGTTTATATATGGAAAAAATTGGCAGCTTTATCTGTAAATATAGAAAAGCTATACTAATAATTGCTCTAATTTTACTTATACCATCAGTAATTGGCATTAAAATGACTAGAATCAATTATGATATATTAGTATATTTGCCAGATAATATAGAAACAATTCAAGGAGAAAACATATTATCAAGTGAATTTAACATGGGCGCATATTCGATTATTGTATTAGACAATATGCCTACAAAAGAAATTGTAAAATTAGAAGCGGATATGAAGAAACTGGATAATGTCGAGATGGTAGTATCAATAGCAGATGTACTTGGAACAAGTATACCAACAGAGATGTTACCAGATGAAGTAAAGGATAAGGCATACAAAGAGGGCTCTACAATAATGATGGCAACTTTTAAAGAAGGAATTTCTGATGATGTAACTTTAGAGACAATAGAAACTTTAAGAGAGATGACAGATGAGAGATGTAAGATAAGTGGAATGTCAGCAGTTGTACTTGATACAAGAGATTTATCAAATTCAGAAATTGCAATATATGTAGTGATTGCAGTTGCACTTTGTTTGATAGTTTTAGAGATTGCATTAGATTCATACGTAGTTCCTTTTATATTACTTTTAAATATAGGAATAGCTATTTTATATAATATGGGAACAAATATCTTTTTAGGTGAGATATCTTATGTTACAAAAGCAATTAGTGCGGTTCTACAGCTTGGAGTTACAATGGATTTTGCAATTTTCTTATACCATAGCTATATGCAAGAAAAAGAGAGCGAAGAAGATATAGAAAAAGCTATGTCAAAAGCAATTACCAAAACTTTAGTATCAGTAGTTGGAAGCTCATTAACAACAATAGCAGGATTTTTAGCATTATGTAGTATGGACTTAACACTCGGAAAAGACATAGGTATTGTTATGGCAAAGGGTGTAGCCTTTGGTGTAATATGTGTTATTGTAGTTCTACCAACAATGATACTTGCTTTAAACAAAGTAATTGAGAAAACAAAACATAAAGCAATTATGCCCCAATTTACTAAACTTAAGGAATTTGCAATTAAGCATTATGTTATGGCAATAGTAGCCTTTATTATAATTTTACCTATTGCATATTATGGATACACAAACACAGATATATATTATAACTTAGATAGAAGCTTACCCAAGAGTTTAGCAAGCATAACAGCTAATCAAGAACTAAAAGATAAATTTAATATGGTTTCAACTGAGATTATACTTATAGATAATAATATATCAGACGATAAAATAAATGAAATGTTAGATAGGATAGAAAAAGTAGATGGAATAGAATGGACTTTGGGATTATCAAAGATATCTGATAGTGGTATTCCAAAACAAATGATACCAGAAGATGTTTTGGAAAAAGTCCAAAATGAAAACTATCAACTTATAGTAGTAAATTCTATTTATGAAATGGCAACAGAGGAGTTAAATGAACAAGTAAATATAGTAAATGATATTATAAAAGAATATGACGAAAATGCAATACTAGCTGGTGAAGGTCCTCTTATGAAAGATTTAGTAGAGATTAGTAATCACGATTTTAATAGTGTAAATACTGTTTCAATAGGGATTATATTCATAATTATGATTTTCGTACTTAAATCAATATCATTACCAGTAATTTTAATTACAGTAATAGAGTTTGCAATTTTTATAAATATGGGAATTCCATTCTATACAAATGTAGAATTACCATTTATTGCATCTATTGTAATTGGTACAATTCAGTTAGGTGCAACTATAGATTATGCAATCTTAATAACTACTAAATTTATTAATAACAGAAAAGAGGGTATGACAAAGAAAGAGTCTATTGATATGGCTTTAGGAACATCAATTGGATCAATAATAGTTAGTGGTTTATGTTTTTTTGGTGCAACTTTTGGAGTGGGTGCATATTCAAAAATAGAAATGATTGGTTCACTATGTACTTTGATGGCAAGAGGAGCAATAGTAAGTATGATTACAGTTATATGTGTTCTACCAGCATTTCTAATATTATTTGATAAATTAATTATGAAAACAACAATGGATATGAAAAAGGAGGTAAAATAATGAATAAAATTATTAAAAAGATAGTTTCATCTATAATGATAGGAACACTATTAGTATATACGATGCCAGTATTTGCTTATACAAATGAAGAAACAATTTATTCAAAATTAGATGCTTCTGGTAGTGTATATAAAAATATAGCAAGTATTATAGAAGAAAATGAAAAAGGTACAGAAAATACTCAGGAAGAAATAGATAAGGAGCTTCCAGTAGATTGTAAAATAACCTATACTTTGAATGGTAAAGTAGTTACAGCAGAAGAAATAGCAGGAAAAAGTGGAAGTGTAAATATAGAAATAGAATATATAAACAAACTTGAAAGCAAAGTAGAAATAGGTGGCACACAAGAAACAGTATATACACCATTTGTAGTAATATCTGGAGTAGTAATTGATAATAATATTGCAAAAGATATAAAAATTAGTAACGGTAAAATAATAAACAATGGCAGTAAGACTATAGCAGTTGGATTTGCACTTCCTGGTATAAAGGAAAGTCTAGATATAGATAAGGATATTCCAAACAAGATAGAAATATCTATGCAAGTAGAAAACTTTGAAATTGGCAATATTATGAGTTTTGCAACGCCTAAAGTTTTAGAAGAGGGTAGTCTAGATGATATTTATGAAGAATTAGATGACGTTTATTCACAAGTTTATGACCTAGAGGATGCAAGTAAGCAATTAGAAGATGGAACTATAACTTTAAGAGATGGAATAATTACTTTAAACAATGGTGCAAAAGACTTAAGAACGGGAGCTAGCACTTTAAATGATGGTGCAAATAAATTAAATAATGGTGCAAAAGATTTAAAAACAGGTATTGATACTTTAAAATCAGGAAGTAACGCTGTAAATGAAGGTGCAACTACTTTAAAAAATGGTACAGCAGAATATTCTGCAAATTCAAATGTTTTAAATGAAAATGTGCAAAAGATGTCTGCTGGAACAAATACACTAAACGCAGGGTATTCACAGGTAGATGGTGGTATTAAACAAATGAAAGACACACTTCCAAACTTACTTGCTGGGACAGCAGGTATAAGAGGTGCATTAGAGCAAAATGTTCTTACTAACTTAAAAAATCTAAATGCTGGATTATCAGCAGCAACAGGAGTTCAGCCTACAACAGTTAGTGTGAATTCGGAGCCAGCAGTGCAAGCAATAAATGATGCAGTAAATGCTTTACACTCTGTAAATACTAGTGTAACAGCTGAAGTAAATACTAGTAGCGAGCAAGCAGAACTACAAGGACAAATAGATAGTTTAAATGCTGCAAAAGCAAACTTAGAAGCTATGGTAGCTACAATTCCAGAAGTACAAGGTGCTATAGATACAATTAATGGTTCAATTGCAACTTTAGAGGGAAGCAAAGCAGTGCTTGCATCAGCAAGTATGCCAGTAACTAGCAATGTTGACTTATCAGCAGTGGAAAATAGTTTAGCTATTGCTCAAAATGCAGTTGCAAATATAGCACCAGTATCAAGTATACCAAATGCAAGTAGTGTTGGTATTCAAACATTAGTAGATGGATATAACGAAATAGCAAATGCTCTTGAAACTGGGGTTATTCCAGTAGCTGTACAAGTAGACGAGGGTGCAAAAGCTTTATCAAATGGAATTCAGACTTTAAGTGAGGGATCTGAAGTAGTAAAAAACGGAATTTCAAACTTAAATACTTCTGCAGAAGCACTTAGTGTAGCAAACAATAAGTTAAACACAGCAGCTCAAAGCATTGCAAAAGGTGCAAATGACTTAGCAGCTGGAACACAGTCATTAGATGCAGGTGTTACACAGGTAGCTGAAGGCTCTAATACACTTACATCTGGAGCAAATGATTTAGCAAATGGAACAGGCACTTTATTAAACGGTACAAATACTTTAGCAGCTGGAACAGGAGCTTTGTTAGATGGTGGAAATACTTTAGTAGAAGGAATGCAGAAATTCAATCAAGAAGGAATTAAGAAAATTACTGATTTAGTAAATATAGATGTAAAAAATGCAGAAACTAGAATTAGAAAAATGGAAGATTTATCACAAGAATATCAAAGATTTGCAAGTGATATGTCAAGAGAAGATATAAAGTTTATAAATATAGTGGACGCTATTAAGAAGAAAAAATAATAAATATGGCTTCTAGGGTACATACTCTAGAAGCTTTTTTATGAAAGAAATATCACAAATTGAGATAAAATATCTCAATTTGTGATATATACTTGAAATATACTGCAAAAGTTTTATAATATAGATATAACTCATATGTTCACGAGTATCTAAAATTATCATTTTAAATCAAAAAAATTTTCAATATTTTATTTAAGAAAACATTAATACATAAGATTAAATTATTACTAGCTAGATAGTTTTGTTTTTGTACGAATTTTATTCAAGGTATGATCTATACCTATTTTCTCGTATGTAATTTTTTCAGTTTGTGAGCAGTGAGAATATAGCTGAAGGGAGGTAATAAAATAACAATAAATTAATATATAAAAGCAAGAAATGTTATAATTAATAAAAAGGTGCCAGAAGGTACCTTTTTGTTGATTTACAATAGCTTTTATGATAAAATACAAAATGAAAAAGGAGGATTTTATTGTGGGAAATTACGATTGGAACTTAAAAGAAATTTTTGAAAATGAGGAAGAAGTAGAAGAAGCAATAAACATACTTTATAAAGAGATAGATAATGTAAAAAAATATAAAGGTATTTTAGGAGAAAGCTCTAATAATATACTAGAGTGTTACAGGAATTTAGCCAAAGTACTAGAGCTAGAAGAGAAAATTTATGTATATGCGATGCTTAATTATCACTTAGATATGAGTAATAATGAAGCTATAAAGTTATACAAAAAAGCTGAGAAGATGTCTGCAGATTTAGGTGTAGAAATAAGCTTTATCTCACCAGAGCTTAGTAATTTAGAAGATGGAAAACTAGAAAAGTTTTTAGAGGAGAATAAAAAATTAAAAGACGAATTTGAAAAGGTTATAGAAGATATCATTAAAGAAAGAAAACATATATTATCAGAAGAAGTGGAAAAGGCTTTAGCCAATTATTCTGAAGTGTTTTCTGTTTCTGAAAATGCTTATGACATATTTACAAATACAGAATTTGAATTTCCACAGATTAAGGGAAGAAATGGGGAAAACTTAGAAGTAACTTCTGCTCTATTTTCAAAATATTTAGCAGACAAAGACGAGAGTATTAGAAAACAAGCTTTCGAGTCAATATATTCTTTATATCAAAAACATATCAATACAATTGCAGAACTATATTTAACGAGAGTAAAGCAAAGGGTTATAAGTAGTAGATTAAGAAATTATGCTTCTTCATTAGATGCTGCAACAAGTAATGACGATTCTACTGTAGAAGTTTATGATACTTTACTAAAAGAAGTAAATAAAAATTTAGAGCTTAACTATGAATATATGGAAATCAAGAGAAAGCTATTAAACCTTGACGATATACATGTATATGATGTATATGTAAATGCCTTAGAGCAAGAAGAAAAAGAAGTGCAGTACGAAGATGGCAAAAGATTAGTACTAGATGCTTTAGATATTATGGGAAAAGACTATATAGAAACTGTAAAATATGCTATGGATAATAACTGGATTGATGTATATGAGAAGAAAAATAAAATGTCTGGTGGCTATAGTTGTGGAGTCCATACAGTTCACCCATTCATATTACTTAATTATATAAATTCTTCAAGAGATGTATCAACTTTAGCACATGAGCTTGGACATACAATGCACAGCTTTTATGCTAGTAAAAATCAAAATATTATAAATGCAAATTATACGATAATGGTAGCAGAAGTAGCATCAACTGTAAATGAGATATTGCTTGCAAATTATTTAATAAGCAAAGAAACAGATAAAATAAAAAAAGCAGCATTAATTAATGAGCAACTTGATATGATAAGAGCTACACTTTTTAGACAAAGTATGTTTGCAGAATTTGAGAAAGAAGTACATTCTAAAGTAGAAGCAAATGAAAGCTTGTCTTCTGAAAATCTAAACGATATTTATTACGATTTAGTAAAAAAATATTTTGGAGAAAATGTTATTATAGACGAAGATATAAAATATGAGTGGGCTAGAATACCACATTTCTATAGATGTTTTTATGTATATAAATATGCAACAGGAATTACCTCAGCAATAGTAATTGCAAGTAAAATTTTACAAGGCGAAAAAGGATATATAGAAAAGTATATAAATATGCTAAGTTTTGGAGGAGCAAAAGGATCCTTAGAACTATTAAAGATGGTGGATGTAGATTTAGAAAAAGAAGATACTTATGAGATAGCTTTTAATTACTTTAGAAGAAATTTAGAAGAACTAAAAAAATTAATAAACAACTAAATTTCACACAAAAAACATAAAAAAGTAGTATTATGTTGGAAGTAATAATAATGGAGGTATCATATGAAAGATTTAACAGTTTTGGTAGTAGATGATGAAGCGAGAATGAGAAAGTTAATAAAAGACTTTTTAGCACAAAAAGATTTCAATATTTTAGAGGCTGAAGATGGTGAAAAAGCCCTTAAAGTATATAATGATAATAAAAATAAAATAAATTTGATATTATTAGATGTAATGATGCCGAAATTAGATGGATGGTCTGTTTTAAGACAGATACGTCAAGAAAACAAAGCACTTCCAATCATAATGCTTACAGCAAGAAGTGAAGAACAAGATGAGCTATTTGGTTTTGAACTTGGAGTTGACGAATATATTGCAAAACCTTTTAGTCCTAAAATATTAGTAGCCAGAGTTGAAGCAATTCTAAAAAGGACAACTTCAAAAACGAAAGAAATCAAAGATTATGATGGAATTGTTATTGATAATGAAGGAAGAACAGTTACTGTTGACGGAAAGCTCGTAGAGCTAAGCTTTAGAGAATATGAGCTTCTAAAATACTTATTAGAAAATGAGAATATTGCTCTTTCGAGAGATAAGATATTAAATACAGTATGGAACTATGATTATTATGGTGATTCAAGAACTATTGATAGCCATATCAAGAAGATTAGACATAAACTTGGAAAAAAAGGAAAACACATACAAACTATTAGAGGTATTGGCTACAAGTTCGAAATAAAATAGAGGAGTTTAAAAATAATGAAGAAAATTTTTAATTCTATTAGAGCAAAATTATTTCTAACTCTTTGTATTGTAGTAGCGATGATAATAAGCTTTTTAGTTATTGTAAATAGTGTTGTATTAGAGACTTTGTATTACTATTCTAAGAAGGAAACTTCACTAGAAGCTTTTGAATATATTAAAGCAAATTATAAAGACGAATTAAGTGAAGGTGTGCAAAAAGAGCTTGGTAAAATATCTTTAAGCAATAATTTTGATATTTTAATAATGAATGGAGAAGAGGAGAAGTATTCTTCAAAAGAGAACTTTTTAAATAATTTTGATGATATTAAAGAAGTGGGGTATGATGTAGGATATAGTATTTTTGCAAAAGGAGACATACTTTTTTCTACTCCTGATATAACTATTTCTAGAGAACAAGATAGACAATACGGATTGCACTTTATAATGTTATCTGGAAATATCTCTAAAAGTGTGAAAGTATATATTAGAATGCCAGTAACTCCAATTCAAGATAGTGTGCACATTTCTAATCAGTTCTTATTGATACTTGGTTTTGCAACAATGATTATAGGTGGTATTGCAATATCTGTAATTACTGAGAGATTTACAAAACCAATAGAAGAGCTAAATGGTATTGCAAATGGTATGGCAAATTTAGATTTTAGTAAGAAATATAGAATACAAGACAATGAAGATGAGATAAATGAACTTGGACGAAGCATAAATACATTATCAGATAAATTAGAAGACACGATTTATCAACTTAAGTTAAACAATATGGAGCTTGAAAAAGATATTGAGCAAAGATCTAAAATAGATGAAATGAGAAAGCAGTTTATATCTGATGTTTCTCATGAATTGAAGACTCCGATCGCTTTAATTCAGGGATATGCTGAAGGACTGGTAGAAAATGTAATACAAGACGAAGAAAGTAAAAAGTTTTACAGTGAAGTTATACTTGACGAGGCTAATAAGATGGACAAATTAGTCAAGAGACTTCTAGAACTTATGAAATTAGAATATGAGGACCGTAAATTCAACGATAGGGTATTTGACTTATCAGAGGTTATAAATGAGGTTATAAAGAATTCTAAGGTTATTCTAGAGGAAAAGAAAATAAATGTTGAGTTTAAAAATTCGGAACCTATAAATGTATATGCAGACGATTTTTATATTGAACAAGTTATTACTAATTATTTTACAAATGCTATAAAAAATATAGATACTATAAAAGGGAAAACTTTAATAAAGATAAATGTAAAGAACAGTAAGACACCAGGTAAATTAAGAGTTTCTGTTTTTAATACGGGACATAATATTGCAGATGAGGATTTAAACAGAATATGGACACGTTTTTATAAAGTGGACAGTTCAAGAAACCGCTCAAATGGCGGAACAGGAATTGGATTAGCTTTAGTAAAAGCCATAATGAATAAATACAACAGCAATTATGGTGTTGTAAATAAGGTAGATGGGGTAGAGTTCTATTTTGAAATTGACGAAGTAAAAAAATAAGGGCGATAAAATCGTCCTTATTTTTCTAATATCTGCTTTTCTAAAGATTTCTTAACTTTCTCTGTAGTAAATGCAGCTCTTGCAGATGCTAAGTTCATTTGTTTTAGGTTGTCTACTGTAAGAGAAGTGTTGCCTAAAACCCATTCATATTCTTTTTCTATATCTGTATTTGAAACAGTGTCATTATCGGTATTAAGTCCAACTGCAATGCCAGCTTCAAAAATAGATTCTATAGGATATTTTTTATTCTTCTTTGCTTTTGTTGCACCAGTTTGTAAATTGCTAGTTGGGCAGATTTCTAATAGAGTACCTTTGCTTTTTAGTTTTTTTAGAAGTTCTTTATCTTCTAAACATCTAACTCCGTGACCTATTCTTTCTGCTCCAAACTTAAGTCCAGTTCTGATACTTTCGGGACCGTCTGCTTCACCTGCATGTATAGTGAAAGGAATTTTGTTTTCTTTTGCTAAAACAAATATATCTTTATAGTCTTTAGTTGGATAATCTCCTTCACTTCCTGCTAAGTCTATAGCACATACACCTTTTCCAAGATATTTTTTTGCTGTTTTAACAGTTTCTTCATTTGCAAGCTCGTTATGCTCACATCTCATACAACACAATATTAAATTACCTTCAATACCATATTTTTCTTTAGCTTCTTTCATTCCTGTAATTGCAGCTTCCACAACTTGATTTTGTGAAAGACCATTTTGTAAATGTAGAATAGGAGCAAAACGTACTTCAGCATAAATTACATTTCTTTTTGCTAAGTCTTCAAAAACTTCAAAAGTTGCTTTTTCTAATCTTTCTTCTGTTTGTAAAAAACGAAGAGGTAGTTCAAATTTTTCTAAATATTCACTTAAACTTTTGCAATCTTTTTCTACTGTAAGTTTTTTCTTTAATTCATTTATCTTAACTAATTCTCCTTCTTCACGAAACCAATTTTGTACAGTTTCAGGTCTTAAAGAACCATCTAAATGTATGTGAAGGACTACTTTTTTCATTGAATGTATTGTTTCTTTTGTATCCATATATTTCTCCTTAAATTTCTAAAATTTCTTTAGCTTTTCTTATATCCTCATCGGTAGGCAATGGTATATTTTCTAATGGGTATTTTTCTCCAAGGGCTTCCCACTTAAATTTTCCCATATCGTGATATGGCATAATTTCTATTTTTTCTACATTATCTAAAGTATCAACAAAAGCCTTTAATTTGTGTAAATCTTCTTCATTACCCGTGATTTCTGGAATTAAAACTTGTCTTATCCATACAGGTTTTTTTTGTTCTTTCAAATAATTAGCAAATTCTAAAGTATTGGTATTTGGAGCACCAGTTAAGTCTATACACTTTTCATTATCAATGTGTTTAATATCTAGTAATACTAAATCTGTATATGATAGTAATTCCTCGATTTTTGGTGAGATTTTTAAACTACCAGCTGTGTCAATACAGGTATGAATTTTATGTGATTTTAGTACCTTAAATAATTCTATCAAAAAATCTACTTGAAGTAAAGGCTCGCCACCAGATACTGTAACTCCACCATTAGAATTATCGATAAAAGGCTTGCTATGAAGTACTTTTTTTAGTACTTCGTCTACTGAATATTCTGTTCCACTATGAGTATCCCAAGTGTCTCTGTTATGGCAATATTTACATTTTAAAGGACAGCCTTGCATAAAAATTACAAACCTTATACCTGGTCCATCTACAGTACCTAAAGATTCAAATGAGTGTATTTTTCCGACAATGTTTTCCATTTTTTGCTCCTTCTACATAAAGTAAGGCGGATTTACTCCGCCTTTATATATTAAATTCTCTCATGAATTGTTCTGTTTATGACATCTAATTGTTGTTCTCTAGTTAATTTGATAAAGTTAACTGCATATCCAGAAACTCTAATTGTAAGCTGAGGATATTTTTCAGGATGTTCCATTGCATCTTCAAGAAGTGCTCTATCAAATACATTGACATTTATGTGATGACTTAATTGGCAGAAATATCCATCTAATATAGATACTAAGTTGTTAATTCTTGTATCTTCATCTTTTCCAAGTGCTGCTGGTACAATAGCAAAAGTATATGAAATACCATCTTCTGAATTTTTGTATTTTAATTTAGCGATAGTGTTTAATACAGAAACAGCACCATTTGTATCTCTTCCATGAACAGGGTTTGCACCTGGACCAAAAGGCTCTCCAGCACGTCTTCCATCTGGAGTACTTCCTGTTGCTTTACCATAAACAACATTTGAAGTAATTGTTAATATACTCATAGTTGGTTTTGAACCTCTATAAGTTTTTTGTTTTCTAAGTTTATCCATAAAAGTTTTTTCGATTTTAACTGCAATATCATCAACTCTGTCATCATCATTTCCATATTTAGGGAAATCACCTTCGATTTTATAGTCAACTGCTAAACCTGTTTCATCTCTGATAACTTTTACTTTAGCATATTTCATAGCTGAGAAAGAATCTGCAACTATAGAAAGTCCTGCAATACCACAAGCCATTGTTCTTAAAATATTTCTATCATGAAGAGCCATTTCAAGGGCTTCATAAGCATATTTGTCATGCATATAATGGATAATGTTTAGTGCATCTACATAAGTTGCTGCAACATATTCCATCATTTGATCAAATCTATCCCATACTTCATCATAATCTAAATATTCAGAAGTAATTGGTGCAAATTTTGGTGTAATTTGCTTTCCAGACATTTCGTCTCTACCACCATTTATAGCATAAGTTAATGTTTTAGCAAGATTTGCTCTAGCTCCAAAAAATTGCATTTGTTTACCAATTCTCATAGCTGAAACGCAACAAGCTATACCGTAGTCGTCACCCCAATATTCTCTCATTAAGTCGTCATTTTCATATTGAATTGAACTTGTTTTGATTGACATTTGTGAGCAAAACTTCTTAAAGCCTGATGGTAATCTTGTAGACCATAGAACTGTTAAGTTCGGTTCTGGTGAAGGACCTAAAGTGTTTAGAGTGTGTAGCATTCTAAATGAATTTTTAGTAACTAAAGTTCTTCCATCGATACCCATACCCCCAATGCTTTCAGTAACCCAAACAGGGTCACCACTAAATAATTGGTCATATTCAGGTGTTCTTAAGAAACGAATCATTCTAAGTTTCATAACGAAATGATCCATATATTCTTGAGCTTCTGCTTCAGTAATTATTCCTTTTTTCAAATCTCTTTCAATGTAAATATCTAAGAAAGAAGATGTTCTACCAATACTCATAGCAGCACCATTTTGTTCTTTTACAGCTGCTAAGTATCCAAAATATAACCATTGGATAGCTTCTTTGGCATTGTTAGCTGGTTTAGAAATATCAATATCATATTTTGCAGCCATAATTTTTAATGAGTTTAATGCCCTAATTTGTTCAGAAATTTCTTCTCTTTCTCTAACTATATCTTCAGACATCCAATCTGAACGAGCGTTGTTAAATTCCTCTTTTTTCTCTTCGATTAAAGCATCAACACCATAAAGTGCTACTCTTCTATAATCTCCGATAATTCTTCCACGTCCATACCCATCAGGTAAACCTGTAATTAAGTGAGAACTTCTTGCAGCTCTGATTTCTGGTGTATATACATCGAAAACTCCATCATTATGAGTTTTTCTATAGTTATGGAAAATATTTTCAATTTCAGGTGAAACTTTTCTGTCATAAGCTTCACAAGATTTTTCAACTATTCTAATACCACCATTTGGCATTATGGCTCTTTTAAGTGGAGCTTCTGTTTGAAGACCAACGATGTCTTCTAAAGCTCTATCTATATAACCAGCTTCGTGACTTGTTATAGTAGATGCAATGTCGTCTGATATATCTAAAACTCCACCAGCATCTCTCTCTTTTTTGAAAAGCTCAAGCACTTCGTCCCATAATTTTTTTGTTTTATCAGTTGCTCCTGCTAAAAAGCTAGAATCGCCTTCATATGGAGTATAATTTTTTTGAATAAAATCTCTTACATTTATTTCTTTTGTCCAATCGCCTTGGACAAAATCTTCCCATTCCTTGAATTGCATAAATTCCTCCTTTTTATACTTTATATATTATTAACCATTCTGAAAAATTCTATCACATTCGTATCAAAAAAACAATATATATTGACACTTAATTTATTAAAATATATAATCTATATAAATATTAGAAAATAAGAGGAAAATTAAATGAAAATTATATTAGCATCTTCTTCACCAAGAAGAAAAGAACTTATGGATTTAGCCAGAATTGATTACGAAATTTTACTTAGTGATCTTGAAGAAATGAGAAATAGAACTTTATCTATTGAAGAACAATCAAAGGATTTAGCTATGCAAAAAGCTAAGTTTATATTTTACAATACACAAGGAGATAGAGTAATTATTGCAGCAGATACCTTAGTTGTTAAAGGCGATCAAGTTTTTGGAAAGCCAGAAGATAGAGATGATGCAATAAGAATGCTTAGAGAATTGCAAGGTGCAAAACATTATATTTACACAAGTATAGCAGTTCTTATTGAAGACAGAGGAGAAGAGAAAGAATACAATGAACTTCATAAAACTGCAGTATATGTAAATCCTATGAATGATATGGAAATCCGTAATTATATTGCAAATGAAATGCCTTTTGATAAAGCAGGTTCTTATGGTGTACAAGATTCTTTTGCAACATTCATTAATAAAATAGAAGGAAGCTACACAAATGCTTTAGGACTTCCTATTGACAGAATTTATGAAATTTTAAAAGAAAACGAAATAGAACTTTAAAGAATAAATAAAAAACCCTTTCACTTAAAAATAAAAGGGCTTTTTATTTTTATTATTTTATTTTACTTTTATAAATGATAAAGAGCCTAAAATCATTAGATATGTCTTGTATTATTTGATTTTTGAGGAAAAATATGGTATAATAAAATTGGGGAGTGTTTTGAATAAGACTTCAAAGGAGGCACAATGTAATGCGAAAAACTATACATATTTTATTTATTTTAATACTAATATTATTAGCATCTAACTTTTATATAGTTTTTGCTGTGGAAGATGATAGCTTAACACCTATATCTTTTCAATACATTTGGGCGTCAGAAGAATATGACCAAGCACCAATGTTTAATGATATAGTAGTAATAGAATACAAAGAATCAGGTGCTCCTGATTCAGAATATAAAAATATTGCTTTGTTGCCAGAAGTACCTGAAGGAAAAGAAAGTAATTTAGTTGATATTAATAATACAAGAAATACAGGCTACCATTATGATAATATTACAGGTACAGATGTTGCATATTTGGGATATACACCATTATTAAGCTGTCAAGCAGATGTAAAAAAAGATGTAACATATCATTTTAGAATAGGAGTATTAGATAAAGGTGACGCGATATTTGATTCTGCGGCTTTTATAAAAGCTCACAGTATTGCAAATAAACCAGCGCCACCAATCAAGAAAAATCCTAACCCATCTGATAGATCTGGTAGTTTTTTACTAAATGCAGAAATAAGTGCTGTAAGATTAACTTTATCAACAGGAGAGGTATTACAACAAATTATTTTAGATGATAAACGTAATGTAATAGATAGCTTACAAAAAGAAGGTTTTTTGATTGTAAAAAATGATGCTAACGATCCAGAAGAAGATGAGGCTGTAGAAGAAACTCCAGGAGAAGAAAGTGGACCTTCTGTTGAAGTTATAGAGCCTGGTTCTTCTGAAGAAATTGCTACATTATTAACTGATCCCGATTCTAATGTTGAAATAACAAATGTAGTGTTAAATACTTTAGCTTCACCAAAATCAATGGTATTAGGACAATTTTCAGGAGCAAGCTATATAACAGGTTGGGAAGATATAGATGAGGGATTTTATATTAACTGTGGAACAAATGAAGGAATGTTTAGCCCAGCTAGTACATTCGTAAGTCATTCGCATGGTTTGGATGCTAGTATAAAAATAGATGGAGCATATTTTGATGAAACTATTTTAGAATTTGATGCTAAGGTACCTTCAGAATCAGCTGCTACTTTAGACGAAGAAGATGCAGCACCAACAGAGGTAATAGTAGATGACGGAGATACTCCAGAACCAGAAGAGCCTGATGCACTATCATCAAATGAATTTGTTATTGTAACAGTTGATGATTTAATTTTACATGGAGCAACTTTAGATGTAGAATATAAAATTAAAATCAAAAGTGAATGTGGTGATCCTTGTACAGAATATGAATTAAAGGATATCAAAGATTTGAATTTTGTATTTAGAAAAGAACAGAAACTTATAACAGAAGACTGTACTAATGAAAAATATGGTTGGCAATCAGTAATGGATGGAGATTCGGAAATTGTTTCAAGTATCCAAAAAAGAAGTATACCACCTTTAATTAGTCCACTTGAAACAATAGAAACAAAGATAGTTTTAAGTAAGGTTGTAACAACAGATTTAGAAGAAGCGGATTATATTTTCGGTAATGAAGTTAAAGGAAGTTTTAAAACTGCGAGAACTACATTAGAGAGTGAAGACGTAGCTATGCAAGTAAAAATTGTACCACCATTTGGTACAAAGGAAACAGTTCAACTTAATAATGCAGTAAATATTACTAATAATATTACTGAAACTGGACCAATTAAAACAGTGATGAATTTCTTAAAAGATATAGTATCAACAGGAGTTCAATATATAAAAAAATCGATGACTATTTAGAGTCATCGATTTTTAATACAATAGGTAATTCTATTATTAATAATTTGATTTTATTTTTGCAAAAATCTCATTTAACATATATTCTTGTACAACATTCCACTGGCTATCTAAAACATTTGTCACATAACATCTATCTGCTTGTTCTTTTATGACTTCTAAGATATCTAAGTTGTTATATGAACTATTCTCGCTAAAGACTAAGTCGCTATTGTTAACAACTATATAGTTTTTATTTGTTTCTTTACAAGTAAATGCAAAAACTAAATCTGCCTTTATAGGTTTTCCTTGATAATTGTAAAATAAAATTTTCTTCATATTTTCTCCTTAGTCTACTTGTTTAAGTGTTTGAAAGAATGGATGCTCCATTATAGAACTATCTTCAATTGGAGTATCATCATATTCTGTATTACTTAAGCTATTATCAGTTTCAGGCTTTTGAATTGTTTCCTTAAGAACTCTATTTAATTTTTGTATTGTAAGTAATTCTGTATTTTGTCTAAGTACAACTTTTGTATTTTGTGGTAAATAGTTAAAAGGTCCTACTTGTACATCTACATTACCTTGATTATATGCCATAAATAATGGTGAATTAATTAAATTTTCTTGATATACTTTAGACAATACATCTACATTTTGTTTTGTAACTACGATAGTACCTTTGCAAGGGAAAACTGCTTTCAAAAATCTGTACCTCCTTATCTAAACAAATCCCAGATACTAGAAGGAAAACTACTACTTTCACGTCTTTCAGTACTATTATCTTTTTTTACAGTAGGCTTCTCTTCTTCTGTATTTTCACTGGCTTCTCTTACTGGTTCTTCACCAAGAGTTAATTTTAAATCTTTTTCTTGACCATTTCTTAAGATTGTTAAAGTGACTGTATCACCAATTTTGTATGTGTATTTAACTTTATTAAGTTCAGTAACTGTAGATACTTCTTTACCTTCTATTTTTGTAATAATATCGCCTTTTTCAATTCCAGCAGCTTCTGCAGGGGAACCTTTTTCTACTTCTTTTACAGAGACACCAGCAGGTAAGCTATAAATTTCAGTTATACTTGAGTCAATTCCTTGGCCAGAAATACCGATGTATGGACGTTTTACAGTTTTAAATTCTATAAGTTGATCTATTACATCAGTTGTAGAATTTATAGGAATAGCGAATCCAATTCCTTCAATACCTTCTCCAGAAAGTTTTAAATTATTTATACCAATAACTTCGCCTGCAAGGTTTACTAAAGCACCACCGCTATTACCAGAGTTTATAGCTGCATCTGTTTGAATTGCATAGTAAGAAGTTCCGTCACTTGCAGACACTTCACGATTTACTGCACTAACAATTCCAGAAGTAACTGTAAAGTCCATATCAAGCGGATTTCCCATAGCAAGTACGAATTCTCCAACTTCAAGGCTATCTGAGTCTCCTAAAACGGCAGGAGTAAGTCCTGTAGCATCAATTTTTATTACTGCTAAGTCTGTATATGCATCTGTACCAATAATTTCAGCTTCATATTCTTTATCATCTCCATAAAGCTTAACTGTCAAGCCTTTAGCTTCTGTGATAGTATAGAAAGATGAAGAAGAAGTCTCAGTTGAAACTACATGATTATTAGTAATAATATATCCGTCTTCACTAATTATAACACCAGAACCAGTTGCTTTTGCTTCACTGTTTCCAAATAAAGAAGTTACATTATATTTTATTTCAATACCCACTATACTTGGAAGTACTGTTTTTGCAACTTGGATTGAACTTTTTGAAAAGCTCATAAAGTCTGCAGTAATGTTAGTATCTGAACTGTTTTTGCTGTTTTCAATTCTTGGTGCAGAGTAACTTGTTTTTGGCTGTTCACCAATTAGAACTTTTCTTACTTCTGGAACTTTAAAACATACTCCAACTGTCAAGCTAGCACCAACGATTCCTGCTAAGAATGGTACAAATACCGTTTTACCAAATCCACCACCTGATTTTTTAGCTGGCTTTGTTTGTTTAAATTTTTGATCTACACTATAATTAAATTCATTTTCGTTGTCCATAAAATCCTCCTAAAATATTAATTATATCTATATACATAATAACTCTAAAATTATGTATGTTCAAGATAATTTTTTTCTATTTTTTATTGAAAAAAAAATCTTATATAGATATAATACATATAAATGATTAAAAAAAACTTAAGATGAGGAAAATTATGTTAAAAAATAATAAAGGGATTACTCTAATTTTGTTAATAGTAACAGTAATAGTTATTTTAATTTTAGCAGCAATAACTATTGAATCAGTAGATACAGTCTTGACAAGAACAAGACTTCAAAATGCTGCTGCAAATATGAAATTAATACAAGCAAAAGTGGAGTCAATGAATGAAGAATACGAATTTAATGAAACACCATTAGGAGAATATGTAGGTGAAAAAGTAGAAGATGACACATATTTAAACACATATGGTGTTATTATTTTAGCAAATGATAAATGGTATGTGTGGGATAGGGAAGTTATTGCTAGTTTAGGTTTTAATCCAGACATGTTAAAAGAAGTAAAGCCTGAGCAACAAGTAAGTCCAAAAGAAAGAGAAAAAGAAAAATATGTAGTTAATTACTCAACAGGTGAGGTTATTTTTACAACAGGAGTAGAAGATGAAACTGATGGAAGAGTATATACAATAAAGCAAATTACAGCAGGCATGTACGTAGATTAAGAAGACATTGTAAATGCTAAATAGGCTTAGGAGTTAGAATGAAAGAAAAAGAAATTGAACGACTAAATTTACTAAAACAAGAAGAGTTAAAATTATATTCTGAAAATATTCAGTATATATGTGGAATAGACGAAGCAGGAAGAGGACCTTTAGCAGGCCCTGTAGTAGTTGGAGCAGTTATTCTTCCAGAAGATTCTTTTATAGAAGGTGTGAACGATTCTAAAAAAATTTCTGAGAAGAAAAGAGAAAGAGTTTATGAACAAATTGTTGCAGAAGCTATAAGTTATAGTGTACGGGATAGTAGATCAAAAAATTATTGATGAGATAAATATCTTAAATGCTACGAAACTTGGAGTAAAGATTGCACTAGAGCAACTATCGTTAAAACCAGATTTAATTTTAGTAGATGCTTTAAATAATATGAATACTTTAGGAATACCATATAAGTCAGTTATAAAAGGTGATGCTAAACATTACTCAATAGCAGCAGCTTCTATTATTGCAAAAGTAACAAGGGATAGAATAATGCAAGAATGGGACGAACTTTATCCAGTATATGGATTTGCAAAACACAAGGGCTATGGTACTGCAGCACATATTGCAGCAATTAAGGAAAACGGACCTTGTATGTTGCACAGAAAAAGTTTTATAAAAAACTTTACATAAGCCTTTAAGAATACTAAAGATAGGAGAAAATAATGGATATAAAAAGTATTATTGCTAAAAAGCGTAATAGAAAAGAATTAACAAAAGACGAAATCAAAGTTTTTATTGGTAAATTTACAAAAGGTGAAATCTCAGATGCCCAAGCAGCAGCTCTTTTAAGCTATATTTATATAAATGGCTTAACAGAAAGAGAAATTGTAGATTTTACAATTGAAATGGCAAATTCTGGAGAAAGAGTAGATTTAAGTCAAATAGCAGATAATATAGTAGATAAACATAGTACAGGTGGTGTAGGAGATAAAGCAACACTTATACTAATGCCTATTATCGCATCTTTAGGGCTACCAGTAGCCAAAATTTCAAGTAGAGGACTAGGAATTTCAGGAGGAACTATTGATAAGCTAGAGTCAATTCCTGGTTATGATTCAGAAATATCTTTAGAAGAATTCAAAGAAAATGTACAAAGAGTTGGAGTAAGTATTATACATCAAAGTTTTAACTTGGCACCAGCTGAAAGCAAGCTTTATAGGTTAAGAAATGAAATCGGTTGTGGTGATAGTTTACCAATTATTGCAGCAAGTTTAATGAGTTTAAAACTTGCCTCTGGAAGTAATAAAATAGTATTTGACATTACTTGTGGGAATGGAACATATATCAAAACTAGAGATGAAGCTAGACGCCTTGCAAAATTATTAAAACGTTTGGGAGTATTGCTTGGAAAAGACGTTGGATGTGTTGTAACTTCAATGGATGAGCCACTTCGGATATTCAGTAGGACATATCTTAGAAATAAAAGAGACTCTAGAATGTTTACAAGGGCGTATGACACAAGATATTGGCGATGTTGTAGTATCACTTGGTAGAGTTATATTAGAACTTTCTACGAATGTAAAGGATAAAGTCCAAAACGAAAGAACTATTATCGATGCAATAAGAAGTGGACGAGCTTATGAGAAGTTTAAAGAAATGGTTAGAACACAATATGGAAGTTTAGAATATATAGATAATGTAGAAAAATTCCCAGTAGCTAAAAATATAATTCCAGTATATTCTACAGACGGAGGATTTGTCGAGAGAATTGATGCTGATGTTGTAGGAAGTATTGCAAGATATTTAGGTGCAGGAAGAATGGATAAAAATAGCGAGATAAATAGAACTGCAGGGATTGAGCTTAAAAAGAAGATTGGTGATGAAGTTAAGAGTGGTGATATCCTAGCATATATACATACAGATGACGATACCAAAGTAATGGGTGCAACTCAAAACTTGAAAGAAGCATTTAAGCTTTTACCAAAGCCAGTAAGTGTGAAATCAAAAGTTTTAGAAGTAATTTAGGAGATAAAATGAGTATAATTGATGTAATTGAGAAGAAAAAAGAAGGTAATGAACTTTCTAAAGAAGAAATAGAATTCTTCATTAATGGGTATAATAATGGCGAAATTACAGACTATCAAGCTGCAGCTTTAATTATGGCTATTTGTATAAAAGGTATGACAGTAGATGAGATATCTGATCTTACTATGGCTATGGCAAATTCTGGTGAGATGCTAGATTTAAGTGATATAGCACCTAACACAGTAGATAAACACAGCACAGGTGGAATAGGAGATAAAATAACCTTAATATTAATGCCAATAGTTGCTTCAATTGGTATTCCAATTGTAAAAATGTCAGGAAGAGGCTTAGGGATTACAGGTGGAACAGTTGATAAATTACAGGCTATACCAGGGTATAAAACAGATATAGATATTGACGAAGTAAAAAATAATGTTGAAGATATTGGTATTGCTTTAATTAGTCAAAGCTCAAATTTAGCACCAGCAGATAAAAAAATGTATGCCTTAAGAGATACTATTGGTTGTGTAGATAGTGTACCACTTATAGCTTCAAGCATTATGAGTAAGAAGATTGCCTCAGGTGCTAAGAATATCATTTTAGATGTTACTTGTGGTAAGGGTGCTTTTATGGATACAAAAACTGATGCAAAAAATCTTTCAAAAGTTATGAAAAACATTGGTAAAAAAGCAGGCAGAAATGTTATGTGCATATTAACTAATATGAATGAACCAGTAGGATATAGTGTAGGCAATTCTTTAGAAGTAGTTGAGGCTGTAAAAGCATTAAAAGGTGAAATGACCGAAGATGTGAGAGAGATTATTTTAACTTTCGGTTCATATATGCTTAAAATGGCAGGACTTGGTGACGATTTAGAAGAAAATGAAAAAAGAATTTTAAAAGAAATAGAAAGTGGAAAGGCTTATAAGAAGTTTGTAGAACTTGTAGGAAAACAAGGTGGAGATATATCATATGTTGAAAATTTAGAAAAATTTGAAAAGGCTCCATTTATCGTTCCAGTAAAAAGTGAAAACTCAGGATATATTACAGATTTAAGTGCAGAACTTATAGGAAGAGTAAGCGTAGATTTAGGTGCAGGAAGAATGAAAAAAGAAGATGGAATTGACCATAGGGTTGGTATAATTGTATGTAAAAAGACTGGTGATAAAGTTAGTAAAGACGAAATTATTGCATATGTTCATGCAAATGATTCTAAAAAAGCAGAAGATGCAGTATTAAAAGTTAGAAATGCGTACACAATATTAGATAAAAAGGTTAAAAAACCTAGTGTTATACTAGATGTATTATAAACAAAAGAAAGAAGGAGGAAGAAAATGTCAGAAGGAAAAGAACTAAAAGATATGTTATTTAATATAAAGAAAAGTGGGTGGGAGCATCAAAGTGACGAAGCCTTAACAGATATTTTTAAGTTTGCTGAAGAATATATGTATTACTTAAATTCATCTAAAACAGAGAAAGAGATTGTTAGTAACTCAAAAGAGATTCTACTAAAGAATGGGTTTGTAGATATCGAGCAAAAAGAAACATTAGAAGCAGGAGATAAAGTATTCTATGTAAATCATGGAAGAAGTTTATATGCTGCTGTAATTGGTGAAGAGCCACTTACAAATGGTATGAGAATTATAGCTGCACATGGTGATTCTCCAAGAATAGATTTAAAACAAAATCCATTTTATGAAGATGGGGAACTTGCAATGCTTAAAACACATTATTATGGTGGAATTAAAAAATATCAATGGACTAATATTCCACTTAGTATGCATGGCACAGTAGTAAAACCAAATGGAGAAAGAATTGATATTTCAATTGGTGAAAGTGAAGAAGATCCAGTTTTCACAATTTCTGATTTATTGCCACATTTAGCAGCAGAGCAAATGGAAAGAAAACTAAAAGACGGTGTTCAAGGTGAAGACTTAAATATTTTAATGGGAAGTATCCCATATAACGATGATACAGTTACTGAAAGAGTAAAATTAAATGTGCTTGACTTATTAAATCATAAATATGGTATTACTGAAGTTGATTTTATTAGTTCAGAAATTGAATTTGTTCCAGCTTTTAAAGCTAGAAGTCTAGGACTAGATTATAGTATGATTGGAGCTTATGGTCAAGACGATAAAGTATGTTGCTATACAGCTTTAAGAGGACTTTTGAATGTAGAAATGCCAAAGAAAACAGCAATATGTATTTTGACAGACAAAGAAGAGGTTGGATTTAATGGTGTTACAGGTATGTGCACTTTGAGATTTGAAGATTTCATTCATGAAATATTAGATAAAAAAGGTGAAAATACACCAAGTGCATTACAAAGAACTTTTACAAAATCAAAAGCGATTTCAGCAGATGTTGATGCAGGATATGATCCAAATTATCCATCAGCATTTGAAAGAAATAATACTTCATTTATAGGAAAAGGTATAACAATAGTAAAATATACAGGTTCAAGAGGTAAATCAGGTGCTTCTGAAGCTCCAGCAGAAATAGTTGCAGAGCTTAGAGGAATTTATGAAAGTGCTGGTGTTAAGTACCAAGCTTGTGAACTTGGAAAAGTTGATAAAGGTGGTGGAGGAACTATAGCTCTTACTCTTGCAAACAGAGGAATGGAAGTTATAGACTCTGGTGTTCCAGTAATTGGAATGCACTCACCTTATGAAATTACTAGTAAGTATGATGTTTATGCAGCTTACAAAGGCTATGAAGCTTTTTATAGAGGTTAAATAGGAAATGCTTGTAAGGCTATGAAGGTATAAATACCTGCGAAGATAGCTTGCAAGCATTTTCCATATATATATGGCTTTATAGAAAGCCCATATTTTGCAATTACACTATAAACTTGGAGCATTATAGAAATACCACCAAAACCTAAAATAACAGAAGATGTAATGATATTGTTAGAAAGTTTTAAGCCATTAGTTAATTCTAAAATTCCAGCAAATATTGGGCTTCCCGTAAAAATACCCAAAGTATTAAATATAGATATGATAACAGAGAAAAGTACAATAAAGCCACCAATAGTAAGGATTAAGTTAATTGAAGACTTTATACTATCTCCAAGTATTTCTCCTAAGTTTGAAAAAGAGATAGTATCTTCCTTTTTTGTAGTCTGTAAAAATTTCTTAGAAATATCGTCTTTGTTTTTTTTCCAATTTCTAAATATAAATCCAACAGTTAGGCTTGCAAGTAAGTGTGTAAATAAAAGCAAAAAACCAATTTCTTTACTGTGAAACATTGAAATACCAACTGTAGCAATTATAAAGAGTGGACCAGAATTATTAGTAAAAGCAATAAGCCTTTCAGCTTCATACTTTGTGCAAACTTTACTTTCTTTTAAATTGCAGGCAAGTTTTGCCCCCATTGGATATCCACTTAAAGTACCTAAAATCAAACAAATGGCACTTTCTCCGAGGTACGTTAAATATGGGTCTCATAAATTTTGTAAGAAACCTACCTAATATATTTACAAAATTTGTCCTATATAAAAGTTCTGTTGCAATAAAGAAGGGAAAAAGACTAGGAAGCACAGAGCTTGACCACAATAATAGCCCTGATTTTGCAGCTTCTAAATTAGAAGAAGAAAACAAAATCAAAAATATAGTAAAAAGCAAAAATAAAACAGTCCAGAAATTCTTTTTAAAAGATATAACAACACAGTTCATATTTTCTTCCTCCAATTTAGATATATTAAAGCTTATGTAAGAAAATATAAAATATGATAATTACTTAGAAATTCTTGAAAAAATACTTAAAATGTTATATAATAGAAAGCACGTTTAGAAATTTAAGTAAGGGGAAGGAGCACATATATGAATTCACTTGTGAAGGTGACTCCAAATATAAAAAAGTTTAATGATTATATATTTGAAGTAAAAAAAGGCACAACGCCTATAATGCTTTCAGGTCTGACAGATTCTGGAAAAGTACACATGGCATATTCTACAAGATTTTACTCAGAAAAGCCAATATGTATAATCACATATAATGAACTTCAAGCAAAGAAAGTAGTTAAAGATTTAGAGTTTTTTGGCGAGAAAGTGAAATTTTTTCCAAAAAGAGATACAGTTAGCTTTGATTACATTGCAGAAAGTAAAGACTTACTATATAAGAGAATTTCTGTACTAAATAATATTGTAAAAGGAAAAGCACAAGTAATTGTAACAACTATTGAAGCAGTTATGCAAAAAATGATAACAAAAGAAGCTTTATATAAAAATGTTATAAACCTTAAAGTTGGAGATACTTTAGATTTAGAAACCTTAAAAGAAAAGCTTGTGTTATTAGGTTATGAAAGATATGACCTTATTGAAGGAAAAGGACAATTCAGTGTTAGAGGTGGAATAATTGATATTGCCACATCAAAAAATAAAGGTGTTAGAATTGAACTTTGGGGAGACGAAATCGATTCTATAAGAAAATTCAGTATAGCAAGTCAAAGAACTATTGAAATGCTAGAAGATGCCACTATATATCCAGCTTATGAGTTTCTATTAGAAACAGATATAGATAAAATTTGTGAAAGAATTTCTGATAAAACTTATGTAAAAAAAGTTAGAGAAAAGGTAGAAGAGGATATTGAACTTATAAAAGCTGGTGATTTTCTAACAAAAATAGATAAATATTTTGATAGTTTCTATGAAAAGTCAAACACCTTATTAGATTATATAGGTGACGATTACATTGTATTTATAGATGAAATAGAAAAAGTAAAGGCTAGAGCCGAAAATATTGCAAAAGATAATGAAAGTTTAAAACAGGATTTAATTGAGAGAAATAAAATTGTACCAGAGATGCTTACTGGAATGCAAGATTATTATAATGTTTCAAGTAAGCTAGAAGATAAACAAACTATATATCTTGAAAAACAAGATGTAGGGTTTGTAGATAAACAAAGTATGCATGCAAAAAGAAACGGATATAGCTTTAGCTATAGGGAGGTCAACTTTTTTCGTAGTTCAATGGATTTATTGTTTCAG
>CATJWN010000028.1 GCA_949745595.1 uncultured Clostridia bacterium | reverse complement strand
TTATTTTGCATTTATTTGGTCTCCTTTGTAAGGTTTGTTAGCAAAATAATTTTATCAAAGAAGCTAAATAAATGCTATTTTTTTATATAAAAATAGTTGAAGTTTTTTGCACCCCAACTAAAATTATAGAACCGATATAAGAAGATGTTTGGAGAGTATATGGTTTATATTAATGATAAGCCAGTTATTACTGTGTGTGATAATACGCCTTTTGTCAAGAAGTTAGATTGTATTGAAGAGAAAATGAAAGATGCAGAAACAGGATATCCATATAAAGGTGCCAAAGAGCATTATGTGTTAGATATTGATAATATTGAATTCTGTAAAGAAATTCTTAGAGAAGTAGAAAAGATAACACCACTTCCTAAGCCAAGGAAGAAATAAAGTTAAGGGGTAATAGATAAATGGAAAATTTTGGGTTTTCAATGTTATGGTATTGGGTAGCATATTTTATAGTAACAAGTATTGGTGTATTACATACGATTTTTAATATTTTGGTATTGCATATGACATCAATGAAAGAGGGACCAGGAATGGGAGAGGGTTATGAAAAAACTAAACCTTGGCATCCTTTATATAATATAATAATATTTCCTATATTTTCATATATTTATTTTTCTGGATTAGATGTAGTGATATTACCAAATGTTATTGCTACTTCAATTATTTGGGGTACAATAACTGTTGTATTTGACTTAATAGGATGGGTAATAATAAAACACCCATGGTCTTTAACTTTTAAAGAATTTTATATAGACTATCAGCCATGGATAACATTAATATACATAACTATATATGCTAGTCCTTTTATATCATATGGTATAATGAATTTGATAGCATAGCATAGAATAAAACAGGAGTAGAACAATGAATTATAAAATTGTTAATGGTTCTATGTCGTATGGAGCTGAGACAATATTAGAAGAAATTAATTTTGAAATAAAAGAAAAAGATAAGATTGCTATTGTTGGTAACAATGGTGCTGGAAAGACTACCTTGCTAAAAGCAATAGTTGATAATGATATGCTAGAAGAGGGCATAGGTGAAGAAAAATTTGGAGTATATAAGCAAGGTACTATAAACATTGGTTATTTAAAACAAGTAGAGTTTGAAAATACAGAAAATACTTTTCTTCAAGAAATTTTAAAATCTTATGATGCAATTATAAAATTAGAAGAAAAAATCAATAAATTGCAAGAGAGTTTGCAGAATAGTACAGACGAAAAATTGATAAAAGAGTATACTGAAAGTCTTGACAGATATGAGCGAAATGATGGATATACATATAAAAAAGAATATGAGATAGCAATAAAAAAATTTGGATTTTCAGATGCTGATAAAGCAAAAAAAATTAGTGAATTTTCAGGTGGACAAAGGACTAAGATAGCTTTTCTTAAACTGCTACTTAGTAAACCAGATATTTTACTATTAGATGAGCCAACTAACCATTTAGATATAGTTACAATAGAATGGTTAGAGAGTTATTTAAAAAATTATCCTAAAGCAGTAGTCATAGTTTCACATGATAGAATGTTTGTAGACAAGATTGTGAATAAGGTTTATGAGATTGAATATGCAGAGCTTAGAGAATATAAAGGTAATTATTCTGATTTTGAAAAACAAAAGCGCATGAATTATGAGAAACAGCTAAAAGATTATGAATATCAAAGACAGGAAATAAAAAGATTACAAGCAATTGCAGACCGATTTAGATATAAACCTAGTAAGGCTAAGATGGCTATGTCAAAATTAAAACAAATTGAACATATGACTATTATTGAAGAGCCTAGTAAATATGATTTAAGGACTTTTCACACAAATTTTGATATACCAGTAGAAAGTGGAAATTTAGTAGTATCAGCAAAAGATTTACAAATAGGGTATGGTGATAAGCCACTTGCCAAAATTAACTTCGAATTATATAAAGGGCAAAAACTTGGTATTATTGGAGAAAATGGAAAAGGCAAATCAACTTTATTAAAGACTTTAATGGGTGATATTCCTAAGATAAGTGGAGAGTTTGAATTTGGTTATCATGTTATAAAAGAGTATTTTGATCAGCAAATATCTTCTTTGGATATGAACAGTACTGTTTTGGACGATTTTAGTAAAGAATTTTCAGATTTGGGCATGACAAAATCAAGGCAAGCACTGGGAGCATTTTTGTTTTCTGGTGAAGACGTATTTAAAGAAATCAAAGTGTTGTCTGGCGGTGAAAAAGTTAGATTAGAATTATGCAAAATATTTAAAAAACAAGCTAATTTGCTTTTATTAGATGAGCCTACTAACCATATGGATATAGTCGGAAAAGAGAGTTTAGAGAACATATTAAAGGAATATAAAGGTAGTTTAATATTTGTTTCTCATGATAGATATTTTGTAAATAAAATAGCAGATTCTATACTTGCTTTTGAGCAAGAAGGAGTGATTTATTTCAAAGGCAATTATGATGAATATTGCAAATATAAGGATAATATAAATGTTGAAAATATATCAGAAAAAAAGATAGATGATAAGGAAAAGAAAACAAATAATCAATATTTTAAAGACAAAGAAAATGCTAGAAGAAAAAATAGGATTAAAAAATTGGAAATAGAAATAGAAGAAGGGGAAAACAAAATAAAATTGCTAAAATTAGAAATGGAAGACACAAATAATTGTACAGATTATATGAAATTAAAAGAATTACAAGAAAAAATCCAAGAAATAGAACAGGAAATAGAGAATAAAATGCTAGAGTGGGAAGAGTTAAATGGAAACTTAGAAGATTAGTGCTTTGGGCAAAAAATTAAGGTAACTAAAAATTAGTTACCTATTTTTTTATATTGCATACTTATGACTGCATTCATTTAGTTTATCTTTCAAAATTTCCGTATTTGTCTCGTAAAGATCTTTCCTAAATTCTTGTTCTGTAATAAAGTGCTTATTAGTCATATAGTTTAGAGTTGAAATAGAAATGTTTAAACAATGATCTATTAATTTTTCAGAAACAGTTAAAAGCTCTAAGAAAGCAATACCTGTTTCAACATTACATTTACCTTCTTTTAGCCTAGAAATATGTTCATTTTTATATTTTTGGCTTTGAAGACTAAAGAATTCTTTTAAAGCTTGAATTTCTATAACAGAATTCAAATTTTGTTCTTTTAAAAGCTGTTGTGTAGCTAAAATTGCATCTTCAATTATATTATATATTTTCTCTAAATCATTATAGGCATACTCTGAAAGTTTAAGATTAGACTCGTGCATATTTTCTATAATTTTTGAAAATTCATAAGCGTAGTCGCCAACTTTTTCGTAATCGTCTTCAATTTTAAATAATGATGTAATTGTAATACTTTCTTGCTCTGATAAATCTTGATTCCAAAGTTTTACTAAAAAAGCGGCTATTTCTTTATCTAGTCTATCTATTGCATCTTCACGTGCTTGGAATTTTTCTAATTGTGATGAGTCGAAATTTCTTAAAAGCTCCATAGATTTCCTAAAATTTTTTTCTGCAAGTATTCCCATTTTTTCAATAACTTTTGTACTATTTATAATTGCTAAGCTAGGTATATTAGAAACTCTTTCGTCTAGCATAGCTAGCACTGATAAATAATCGTCATCCTCGTCATCTTTTTGATTTTTTTCTTTTATTGTTATTATTGTTAGATTTTCAATTAGACCAGTAAAAGGGAAAAGTATAATTGTTGATATTACATTAAAAAGTGTGTGGAAATTTGCTATTTCTCCCATTCCTATACTGTTCTCCCAAAATGAAAAACCTACTAAATATTGATAAGAATATATAAATACTAAAAATATAATTGTTCCAATTAAATTAAAGTATAAGTGAACTGCAGCAGCCCTTTTTGCATTTTTTGTACCACCAATACTGGATATAATTGAAGTACCACATGTTCCAATATTTTGTCCTAAAATAATAGGAATTGCACTTGAATATGTAGTTAGTCCAGTAGTAGAAAGAGCTTGCAAGATTCCTACTGTGGCAGCAGAACTTTGTACTAGTAATGTAATCAATGCACCAGCTATTACTCCAAGAATTGGGTTAGATAGCTTTGATAATATTTCAGATAAAATAGGCAAATCACTAAAACTGCTAGCTATATTTACCATTGTTATCATACCTGTAAATAATAAACCAATTCCAATAACCATTTGTCCAATAGTTTCTGATTTTTTGTTTTTAGATAGTTCTATTAATAGTAAACCAATTAAAATGAATATTGGTGCAAGAGTTTCTGGAGTAAATAATGATAGCCAACTAGTGCCAGCTATAGCTGTAAGTCTTAATATTTGAGAAGTCATAGTTGTCCCGATATTAGCTCCCATAATTATAGGAATAGCATTTTTAAGTTTTAGAATATTAGCATTAACTAGACCTACTACTATTACTGTGGTAGCTGCAGAGCTTTGTGTAGCAACTGTCATTAATATTCCAATAAGTAGACCTTTAAATTTATTGTCAGTAACGGATATTAAAATTTGTTCAAGTTTACTTCCAGATATTTTTTTTAAATTTGAGCTTAGTAATTTCATTCCATAAATTAATAGAGCTATTCCACCAAATAGTTTTATAAAAGATATTAGTATGTTCATTTTCTACCTCTTGATTAATTTTTTCCATTATATCACCTTTATTTTGACTTAACAATCTATAATTGTAAATTTTATAAAAAAACCGCCCCATGAGAATACTGAACTTCTCACAGGGCGGTTCATGTGTTTTAAGAAATGTATTGCATTAAACGTCCCCAGCAATCAATTCCTTTGCTCCGCAACTGATTGGGCAGAGCTTGTTGAAATAGCTCGAACAGAGCAGATTCATTTACGAATTGATAGACATAATCGGTTTTTTTGCTGGGCATTTTTACTGCAATTTCTTTGGCTTTTTCAGCGAATTGCTTTAACCCATCTGTGCTTTTGTTATTCAGCGCGAGGTATATCTTTGCTACGTCGGACATGGTAAAATACGGGAATCCCGTTAACATAACCCGACAGCTGGCGTCGAGGTCGTCGGTAGAAAGAGTTTTTAGTCTATTTCGCATGGAAAGCACCTCCAATATATTTACATAAAATATTATAGCATGATTTACATAATGTGTCAATTTTAAGAAATTTATTAAGTCTTTCTAAATATGACAGACAGATGTCATATTTATATGATATAATACTTATAGGAGGCAAATATGCAAGTTAATAATAGATTATTTGAGATAGTATATATATTACTACAAAAGAAAAAAGTTACTGCAAAGGAGTTAGCAGATAGGTTTGAAGTATCTACTAGAACAATATATAGAGATATTGAAACACTTAGTATGGCTAATATACCAATTTATGCAAGTAAAGGCAAAGATGGCGGGATAGGCATTTTAGATGAGTATGTATTAAATAGAACAATTCTTTCTGAGGAAGAGCAAAATCAAATTTTATTTGCTCTGCAAAGTATAAAAAAGGTTGTAGGACAGGAGGAAGAAGCGGTTTTAAGTAAATTAAGTACATTATTTAATAAGAAAGTAGAAGATTGGATTAAGATAGACTTTTCAAATTGGGATAGAGATAGTGAAAAAGAAGATAGATTTAACAAGATAAAAACTGCAATATTAAACAGAAAGCAGATAGAATTTGTGTACTATAATTCTAATGGTGAAGAAAGTAAAAGAATTGTTGAACCGCTAAGAATATGGTTTAAAGATAAGTCTTGGTATTTAATAAGTTACTGTATGACGAAAGAAGATTATAGGATATTTAAAATTTCTAGAATGAAAGAAATTAGAATATTAGATAAAACTTTTGAGAGAGAATTACCAGAAGAGAAAAAAGAGGAGAATTATAATTTAGGAAGTATATCACTAGAACTAGAAATAAGTAAAGAAATGGCTTATAGAGTATATGATGAGTTTGAAAGTGAAGAGATAAGCAAAAATAAAAAAGGGGATTTTATTATAAAAGTAGAGTACCCAGAAGGTGAGTGGGTATATGGTTTTATTTTATCTTTTGGAGAGTATATAAAAGTTTTATCACCAGATAAAGTAAAAAGAATTGTAAAAACTAAGTTAGAAAAAACTTTAAAAAATTATTTATAATATGACATACAGTTGTCAAATTATATGTTATATACTTTATTTATAAAATGTGAGGGGAGAAAATGAGATGGCTTTTGATTATAAAAAGGAATATAAAGAGTTTTATATGCCAAAGAATAAACCAAGTATTGTAGAAATTCCTAAAATGAATTATATTGCAGTTAGAGGAAAAGGAAATCCTAATAGTGAGAATAGTGAGTACAAAGCAACGATAGGTCTTTTATATGCCATTGCTTTTACTATCAAAATGAGCTACAAAGGAACTTATAAGATAGATGGATATTTTGAATATGTAGTTCCACCACTTGAAGGATTTTGGTGGCAAGACGGAAGTAGAAATGGAATAGATTATGGTAAAAAAGATAATTTTAATTTTATTTCTGTTATTAGATTACCAGATTTTGTAACTAAAAAAGATTTTGATTGGGCAATTGAAGAAGCAACTAAAAAGAAAAATGAGGACTTTTCAAATGTAGAATTTTTAAGCTATGATGAAGGTGTATGTGTACAATGTATGCATATAGGTTCCTATGATAATGAGCCTGAAACTGTTGATATAATGCACAAATACATGTTGAAAAATGGATATGAATTAGATATAAATGAAAATAGACTTCACCATGAAATTTATTTAAGTGATCCAAGAAGATGTGATGAAAGTAAATTAAAAACAGTTGTAAGACATCCAATAAAGAAAAAATAATATAGGAAAGAGGAAAAATATGAACGAATATATAAATTTAAGCTTGAATAATATTGCAGACGAGCATATATGCTGTGCAATAGGTGACAAAAAACATCAAGATGGTGTTGATGTAAAGAAAGAATGGATAAAAAATAAACTAAAAGATGGACACGTTTTTAGAAAATTAAATGCTAGAGGAAAAACTTTTATTGAATATGAGCCAGTTGAGACAGCTTGGGTACCAGTAGAAGGGAAGAATTACGAATATATTTATTGTCTATGGGTTGCAGGAAGTTTTAAAGGTAAAGGAATCGCAAAAGAATTACTAGAATATGCAATAAATGATTCAAAGAAAAAAGGTATGAATGGTGTTTGTACAATAACTTCTAAAAAGAAAAAGCCGTTTTTATCAGAAAAAAATTTCTTTCTTCACTATGGTTTTAAAGTTGTTGATGAAGTAGGAGATTATGAATTGTTAGCTTTACAATTTGAAGAGGGCAATATACCTAAATTTAGTGATAGTGCAAAATTAATGGAGATAGATAGCAAAGATTTTACAATTTATTACAGTTCAGCTTGTCCTTATGTAGAATATGAGGTAAAGGAGCTATCTAATTATGCAAAGGAAAAGAATATTAAAATAAATTTTATAAAAATAGATAATTTAGAGAAAGCAAAAACAATTCCTTGTATATTTAATAACTGGGCTAACTTTTATAAAGGTAAGTTTATATCAAATACAATATTGAATGCAAATTCTTTTGAAAAATTGATAAAGGAGTAAAATGGAATTTATAAAAACAAAAACAATATTATCAAAAGTAAAATATGGCAACAGTTGGTATGGAATTGACTATAATATGAATTTGTATAGGGGTTGCTCACATGGTTGTATTTATTGTGATAGTAGGAGTAATTGCTATCATATAGATAATTTTGATATGGTCAGTGGAAAAGAAAATGCCTTGCAAATTTTAGAGCATGAATTATCTAAAAAGCGAGAAAAAGGTATAGTTGGCATTGGTGCTATGTCAGATACCTATAATCCATTAGAAAAAGAATATGAGATAACCAGAGGAGCTTTAAAATTGATTTCTAAATATGGCTTTGGAGTTTCTATTGATACTAAAAGTAACTTGATTTTAAGAGATTTAGATTTATTAAAAGAGATAAATTCTAAAAATGATATAATAATTAAATTTACAATAACAACGACAAGGGACGAGCTTGCAAAAATAATAGAACCAAGAGTGTGTGTTCCTTCTAGGAGATTGCAGGCTATAAAGATTTTATCTGATAATGGCATATTTACTGGTGTTATGCTTAATCCAATTTTGCCATTTATTACAGATAAAGAGGAGGATATAAAAGAATTAGTTAGACTTGCAGCAGAAAATGGAGCAAAATTTATTCATACTTATATGGGAATGACTTTAAGGGAGAATCAAAGAGATTATTATTTTAAGAAATTGGACGAGCATTTTGTAGGCTTGAAACAGAAATATCTGAAATGCTATGGAGCAAGGTATAATTGCAAAGCTATAAATTATAAAAAATTATATAAAGTATTTATGGAAGAGTGTAAAAAATATGGGCTTTTATATAAGATGTCTGATATTATTAAGGCATATAAAAAGAACGCAAGTATTCACGAACAATTAACATTATTTTAGATACAAACACTAGAAATAGTGTTTTTTTATTTCATAAAAATGCAACCGATTTACAAAATGTGCTAATATATAAATGAAAGGTATCTTTTAAAAGGAGTTTAGAGCGAAATTGAAAGTAGAAGATAAGAAAATATCTGCTTATATGTGTGATAATGAGCTGGTTATTGAAGCACTTGTGCAAGATTATAAGAATTATATTTATACAATAGTTAGAAATAATCGAAACACTTTGACAGAAGAGGACATTGAAGAAGTTATACTAGATGTATTTACATCTGTATGGAAAAATAGAGATAAACTAGATGTTAATAAAAGTATGTCAGCATATATAGGTGGAATAACTAAAAATTTAATGAAATATAAGTTTAGGCAAACTAAGTTTATGTTGAATATAGATGAGTGCTCTGAACAAATAATTGACTTAAGTGATGTGGAATTAGTTTCAATACATAATGAACGTGAGAAAATTATTTATACCGAATTAGACAACTTAAAAAGTGAAGATAAAGACATATTTATAGAGTATTATTATTCAGGGAAAAGTGTAAAAGAAATTGGAATAATGTTTAATATGTCTAAGTCAAAAGTGAAATCAAAATTGTTTAGAATGAGAAAAAGACTTTTTAAAGTATTAACAGAAAGGGGGTATGGTTCTGATGGAAAATAAAGAATTATTAGATGAATTAAAGAAAAGGATTGCTATATCTAATTTTGAATCAGAATATGAACAAAAGAACGAAAAAGTATTCCCTGAAAACATTTTTGAAGAGAGGAGAACATATATGATAAGTAAAAAAAGATTATTGCAGGCAGTAAGCTTGTTTGCAGTGGTATTAGTGTTTTTTGGAATTAATGCAGGAATTAACGCAAAAAATCACTGGGATATTGGTTTTAAAGGGTACGAGGATGTAGAACGTCCTTTAGATTATTCAACCGTAAAAGACGCTACAGAAGCAGGATATACAGAGATGCTTGATATGGACTATGTTGTACAAGATGGAATTGGAGTAAAGTTAAACTCTTTGCTAATGACAGACGAATATGTTGAAATTACTGCTGATTTTAAATTCCCAGAAGATATGGAGATTAACACGGAAACATTCTGTTTTAGTTTTGGGGTATGTGACGAGGAAAAAAATGTATATGCTGTGTCAACAAGATTAAATGGGTATAGTCCAGATTGGTCGTCCCAAAGTTCGGTAGAATATATAAAAGAGATGTATCAAAAATGGGAAATAGCCTTTGATAGAACTAATATACTAGGAGATAATTTTATAAGTTCTGGTATTGGTGCACCTGTTATATCAGCTAAAAATCATACTATAACATCAAAAATGACTTTTACACCTTTTGATGTTTACCCAAAAAGTAAAAAACTATATGTGAGTATAAAAGACTTAGGTTTCACGATGGTAGATTTTTCAGGTGAAGAAAATTACACAGAAGATTTTGATGTATCTGATGTAGAGTGGAATTTTGAGATAGATGTACCTGAAAAATTTTATGAAAGAACTATGACAAAATTAGATTTATCCGAAGAAATTCCTAATTTAACTCTTGATAAAGTAGAAGTTTCAGAAATTTATCTAGTAGTAAAAGGTTCTCTAGAAGGATTTTTTGAACATGTAAATGAAGGAGAAATACCACTTAAATGGACAGAAACTTGGGAAAAAAGTATTTATATTACTGATGAAGATGGTGAAATGTATTATTGTAATAACTCCGATAATCATACAGGAAAAAAAGATGGTTTTAGATATTTCTTTGAAATTACAAAAGATATGCTAAATAAAAAGTTTTTCTTAAATGTTGTACAAGACGGTAAACTATATACAAGTGAGTTAGTTCAGAAATAGAAAATTACAAAATTTTAAATTTAGTGCTTGACAATTAACATAATTCGTGCTATCCTATTAGTAATTTAATATTTTGTCATGAATAATGATAATGATAGAGGTCGCGATATTTAAGAGTAAGATATATATTTGAATTAGGCTCTTATAAATATTTGAAAGGAAATATCGCCGAAGTGGTATTTAAAGCCTAAGTAAATACTGCTGGGACATTGCAAAATATGTAATGGACT
>CATJWN010000027.1 GCA_949745595.1 uncultured Clostridia bacterium | reverse complement strand
TCTTCATCATAAAAAATTTCAAAAAAAAGACTAACTTTCGTTAGTCTTTTTATGGCGGAACAGAGAGGATTTGAACCTCCGCGGCCCTTGCGAACCCTAGCAGTTTAGCAAACTGCCCCCTTCAACCACTTGGGTACTGCTCCATATATAATATGCTAGATATTACTATCTAGCATTTTGGCGGAGAGGGTGGGATTCGAACCCACGGTAGGCTACAAACCTACGCCAATTTTCAAGACTGGTGCCATAAACCAACTCGACCACCTCTCCATTGTATCGCTTCATTAGCAACACATATATATTAGCATATTTTTACGCTATTTGTCAACCTATTTTTAGTTTTTTTTAAAATTTGTTTTCCTTGTGCTTAGTTTCAAAATTCTTACTTTGGCTTGCTATTTTAATAGCTTCAAGCTCTTCCTCAGAAAGTTTATAACTAGATTCTCCATTTTTTATTGGCTTTGCATAAATGTTTGAACTTTCTGAACCATATAACCCATTTAATACTACTCCATTATTTTCTCTATCTAATAGCGCTAATGCAAAACTTAAATCACTTCCAACATTTTGAAAAGCATTATATCTAATTAACCCTGCTTTTTGAATACCTGAACCTATATCATAATCAAGCTTAGTATAATATGCCTTTATTTCGCTATTGTCCTGCTTAATCTCTCTAACTTCTTTTAAATAATTTTTTAACATCTGATCTAGGTCTTCGCCTTTTCCTAGTTTTTTCATAAAATTTAAATATTTTTTATTCATTCTTATAACAAGTACTATTAATACAATAACTAAAATTACTAGGAAAATATTTATAATAGAAGACCACATAATAAAATTGTCTGTTTTAACAAATTCTAAAAATTTTTCCATTTTCCTCACGTCCTTCTATTTTAATAATTCTAAAATACGCTCTAAATCTTCATTTGAAGTATACTGAATAATAATCTTTCCTTTTTTATTACCTGCATCTAATTTTACCTTTGTTCCAAAGAAACCTTGAAAAGTATTTTCTATATCTCTATATATAGCTTCGTATTTTTCATCTTTTTTCTTAGCAGTTTTGCGAGCTTTCATTTTTTTCTCAGCATCTTTAACTGTTTCGCCATATTCTATCATATGTACAGCAGTAGTATACTGTCTTTCATTATCTGGTATAGATAATAGAGCTTTACAGTGTCCTTCTGTAAGTTTGCCCTCTAATACTAAATTTATTACTCTTTCATCTAAATTTAATATTCTAACACTATTTGCTATACTACTTCTACTTTTCCCTAAAATGTCTGCAACTTCTGCCTGAGTAAGATCATACTCATTCATAAGTAGCTTAATTCCTTTAGCTTTTTCAATAGGATTTAAATCTTCCCTTTGGATATTTTCTATTAAAGAAATCTCTTTATTTCTTCTTGCATCATTATCTCTTATAATTGCAGGAATCTCTCCTAATCCAGCTTTTTTCGATGCTCTCCATCTTCTCTCTCCTGCTATTATTTCATAAAAATTGTCTTTCTTTGTAACAACAATCGGTTGAATAACTCCATATTCTTTAATTGAATCTGCAAGCTCACATAGAGCTTCATCATCGAAAATCTTTCTAGCTTGTGCTTTATTTGGCTCTATTTCATTAACCTTTAGAAATTTTACTATTTCGTTTGAATAAGTATCATTTTCTATAATTGGTGTGCTAAATAAAGCGTCTAACCCTTTTCCTAATCCTGTTTTCTTCGTCATTTTAAGCACCTCCCATTAATCCTTCTTTTCGTTTGCTTTAATAATTTCTCTAGCTAATTTTTCATAGCATCTTGCACCTTTTGAAGTAGCATCATATATAGTAATTGGCATTCCATAACTTGGTGCTTCACTAAGCTTTATATTTCTAGGTATAACGGTTTTATATACCTTATCGTCAAAATATCTTTTAACTTCTCTTACTACTTGATTTGAAAGGTTTGTCCTCATATCATACATTGTAAGAACAGCACCTTCTATTGCTAAATTTCTATTCAAATGTTTTTTCACAAGATTTATTGTATTAATAAGTTGTCCTAAACCTTCTAGTGCATAATACTCACACTGTACTGGAATAAGTACTGAATCCGCTGCAGTAAAAGCATTTAAAGTAATTAATCCAAGTGATGGTGGACAATCTATAAATATGTAATCGTAATTTTCCTTTACTTCGTCTAATTTCTCTTTGAGTCTTTGCTCTCTAGACATTAAATTAACTAATTCTACCTCTGCTCCAGCTAAGTTAACATTAGAAGGGCATACTTTTAAATTCTTGATACAAGTGTCTTGTAGCGTTTGCATTATGTCAACTTCATTAACTAAAATATCATATAATGAATTTTCAACATTTTTTTCAACACCTAATCCGCTTGTAGCATTACCTTGAGGATCTCCGTCAATTAATATTACTTTTCTACCTTTTTTTGCTAATATTGCGCTGATATTTACTGCAGTTGTGGTTTTTCCTACACCACCTTTTTGATTTGCTATTGCTATAACTTTTCCCAAAGTAATCCCTCCTTTTTGGTTCTTTACTATCATATAAAAATTTTCAAGATATGTCAATAAAAATTGAACATTTTTTTGCGAAAACTTTTCTTAAATTTCATACAAAAATAGCCACAAAATAAAGCTTTGTGACTATTTTGAATTTCTATTTTAATGGTTCTTTAAGTGGCTTTCCTTGACCTCTTGGATATTTATTAGGAGTAGTTTTTATTTTGGAAATTATAATAATATTTCTTTCTATATCGCCACTAATTAGTAGATTTTCTACCCCTTCTATTTTTCCACCTAAAATATTTATTGCCTTATTAGATTCTTTTAGCTCTTCTTCATAATTTGGTCCCTTCATACAAATTGCTTTTCCTCCCACTTTTAAAAATGGAAGCATATATTCTGTAATTGTAGTCAAGTTAGACACTGCTCTAGTAGTAACTATATCAAATTGCTCTCTGTATTGTGGATCATGCGCTAACTCCTCTGCTCTGATATGTATTATTTCTAAATCTTCTAAACCAATTCCTTTTGAAACTTCTCTAATAATATTAAGCTTTTTATTAACACTATCTATTAAAGTAACTTTCAAATTTTTATTATATATTTTAAGAGGCACTCCGGGAAATCCTGCTCCTGTTCCAATATCTATAAGTGTTTTTGAAGAGCTTAAAAGTCTACTTATTGTAAGAGAATCTATAAAATGTTTCACGAGGAACTCTTTTTCATCTGTTATTGATGTAACATTAATTTTTTCGTTCCAATTAATAATTCCTAACATATAATTATAAAACTTTTCTATATCTAATTTCTTACTATCAATATTATTTTTTTCACACTCTTCAATAAAAATTTTCTCAAACTCTTTTAATTCCATATTACTTCCTTTTTAAACTTTCTAAATATATTAAAAGCACTGATATATCAGCTGGTGAAACACCTGATATTCTTGAAGCTTGACCTATTGAATATGGTTTATATTTATTTAACTTTTGTCTTGCTTCTAATCTTATTCCTTCTATTTTGCTATAATCAATGTCCTCTGGTAATAACTTCTTTTCTAATTTCTTAAATCCTTCTACTTGTCTTTTCTGCATTTCGATATAACCTTCATATTTTACCATTATACCAACTTCTTCTTTAACTTGTCTATCTAACTCAGGTCTTGTTTTGTCTATTTCTCCTAGCTTTTCGTAGTCTAATTCTGTTCTTTTTAGTAATTCTGAAAGTTTAACTCCTGCAGTTATTTCGGTAGCTCCATATTTCTTTAAAAAATCATTTGTCTCCTTGTTTGGTTTTATATTTGTTGTTTTTAGTCTTTCAACTTCTTTTTCAATTTCTTCTTTTTTATTTAAAAACTTCTTATATCTTTCTTCAGAAATTAACCCTACCTCATAACCTTTTTCTGTTAATCTTAAATCTGCGTTATCTTGTCTTAATAGAAGTCTGTATTCTGCCCTAGAAGTCATCATCCTATAAGGCTCAGCTGTGCTTTTTGTTACTATATCGTCAATTAAAACACCAATATATGCCTCTGATCTATCTAAAATTAATGGCTCTCTTCCCTTTAATTTTTGTGCCGCATTTATTCCAGCAATAATTCCTTGTGCTGCAGCTTCTTCATATCCTGAAGTACCATTTATTTGTCCTGCAAAAAACATACCAGAAATTGCTTTTAGTTCTAATGAACTTTTTAATTGTGAAGGTTCTATTGCATCATATTCTATAGCATAAGCAGGTCTTGTAAATTCAGCATTTTCTAATCCTGGAAGAGTTCTATACATTGCTATTTGTACATCTTCTGGAAGTGAGGAACTCATACCTTGTATATACATTTCATCAGTATCTAAACCTATTGGCTCAACAAAAATCTGATGACGTTCTTTATCAGCAAAACGAACCACCTTATCTTCTATTGATGGGCAATATCTAGGTCCTGTTCCTTCTATCATTCCTGCATATAAAGGAGAACGGTGCAAATTTGCTCTAATAATTTCATGTGTTTTATCATTAGTATATGTAAGATAACAAGGCACTTGCTCTACTTTTGGAACTTCGTCGTCGAAAGAAAATGGTATTACATCTTCATCTCCTTCTTGAATTTCCATCTTAGAAAAATCAATACTATTTTTGTTTATTCTCGCTGGTGTTCCTGTTTTAAACCTTTGTATTTCAATACCTAAAGACTTCAAACACTCTGATAATTTATTTGCTGGAAACACCCCATCTGGACCGCTTTCAAAAGAATTCTCTCCTATAAAGATTTTTCCCTTTAGATATGTACCTGTTGCAAGAATTACACTATCTACTTCATATATAGCACCCAAATGAGTAGTTACACTTTTTATTTTTCCATTATCTACTCCAATATCTATTATTTCTGCTTGTTTTAAAAATAAGTTTTCTTGCTTTTCTAGAGTATGCTTCATTTCCATTTGATATCTTTTTCTATCTGCTTGAGCTCTTAAAGAATGTACTGCTGGTCCTTTTGAAGTATTAAGCATTCTTAATTGAATCATAGTTTTATCTATGTTCTTTCCCATTTCTCCACCTAAGCTATCAATTTCTCTAACTAGATGTCCTTTTGAAGTTCCTCCAATATGTGGATTACATGGCATATTTGCAACTGCTTCTAGGCTAATTGAAAACATTAAAGTTCTCATACCTAATCTCGCTGCTGCAAGTGCCGCTTCACAACCTGCATGTCCTGCTCCTATTACTGCTATATCATATTTTCCTGCATTATAGCCCATTTTACTTCTCCTTTTTTGCAATGTTCCTCGTGAAACATTTTACTATTTTCCTAAACAAAACTTTGAAAAAATCTCATTAATTACATCTTCTGTAACTGTCTCTCCTGTTATTTTTCCAAGCTCTTCTATAATTTCTTTCAAATTTCCAGAAATTATATCAATTGGCATTTTATCAATTATAGTTTGTTTTGCAATCTCTAAATTTGCTTTTGCATTTCTTATTAATTGTTTATGCCTATTATTGCTTACAATTAGCTCTCCATTGTTTGCAATATTCTTTAAACTATATATTTCTGATATTTTATTATATAATTCTTCTATTCCTTCTTTTGTTTTGGTAGAAATTTTAACTATTGGTTTATTTATTTTCTTTAAATTCTCTAAGTTTATTTTACCTGATAAATCAATTTTATTTAATACAATTATTGCATTTTTTTCTTGGACTAATTTAAGTATTTCCTCATCCTCTTCTGTAAAATCTCTAGTAATATCAAAAATTGCAATTACTATATCGCTGTCCTTTGCTATTTCTATAGCCTTTTTAACCCCTATTTTTTCTACCTCATTATTAGCATTTCTAATTCCTGCTGTATCAATAATTTTAAGTGGTATCCCGTCTATTTGTATGTATTCTTCGATTGTATCTCTAGTTGTTCCCTCTATATCTGTAACAATCGCTCTTTCCTCTTTTAAAATAACATTTAATAATGAAGATTTTCCAGCATTTGGTCTGCCTATTATTGCTGTTTTTATTCCATCTCTTATTATTTTCCCATTTTCGAAGCTCTTTTCCATTATGTTTATTTTCTTCTCTACTTCTACTAAACTCTCTAAAATTTTTTTATTAGTTACTTCTTCTATGTCATACTCTGGATAATCTATAGTAGCTTCTATATCTGCAAGTAATGAAATTATTGTTTTTCTAATTTCGGTAATTTCTGTTGATAAATTACCTTTTAGTTGTCTTAAAGACATTTTTGCTTCTTTATCTGTTTTTGCATTTATAATGTCAATAACCGCTTCTGCTTGAGATAAGTCGATTCTACCATTTAGAAAAGCTCTTTTAGTAAATTCTCCCGCTTCTGCAATTTCAGCTCCATTTTTCAAGCATAGCTCTAAAATTTCGTTTAAAATTACTAGTCCACCATGTGAATTTATTTCACACATATTTTCAGTAGTATAACTTTTTGGTGCTTTAAAATATGAAACTAAAACTTCGTCAACTATTTCTCCCGTAAGAGTTAAAATATTTCCATATTTAATTGTATAACCTTTTATTTCTGAATCAGATTTTGGTTTAAATATTTTTTCTAAAACTTTAAAACAATCTTCCCCACTCATTCTAATTATTCCTATTCCACCAATACCTGGAGCTGTTGAAATTGCTGCAATTGTATTCATTTTTTCACCTCTTTTAAAAAATCTTTTATATTATATCATATTTACATAATATTGTAAACTTGTATAAAAAAAGTCAAAGTAAGTGTATATTTCTATACAAATCCTCACTTTGACTTCAGATTTTATATTTATTATTTTATTTATTTAATGCTACAACTAGCTTTCTATATGGCTCTTCACCAATACTATATGTTGTTACTTTATTATTTGCTTGTAATTTAGTATGAATTATTTTTCTCTCATATGCTGTCATAGGTTCTAAAGTAATTGATTTTCCAGTCTTTACTACGCTTGCAGCAATTTTCATTGCTAAATTTTCAAGATCCTTCTCTCTTTTTTCTCTATATCCACCTATGTTTAACATTACTTTTATTTTATCTCTATTTCCTTTATTGGCAATATTTGTAATAACATTTTGAATACTATTTAATACTTCTCCCCTATACCCTATTAAATATCCTGTATCTTCTCCATTAATATCAATAATTACATTATTGTCTTGTGTTTCAATAGTATATTTAACATCTGGTGTTGGTAAATTAGAAACGAATTCTTTCAAAAAGTCTTCTACAGTAGTTTTAACAACATTCATATCTGCTGGTTTTCTTTCAACTGCATCCTTTTTTATTTCTTTCATAATATTAGTTTTTACTACATTAGTTTGCTCTTTTACAAATCCTTCTTTTACAGTCATTTCAACTTTAACAACTCTTGGCGATAAAATGCTAAAAAAGCTTCTTTTATCTTCTTGCTCTAGTACTTTTATTTCTACTTTGCTTTTAGGAAGTTTTAATTCTTTCAAACCTTTTTCAATAGCTTCATTTGTAGTTTTTCCTTCGAATACATATGTCTTATTATCCATAAGTCTTCCTCCTTTTAATCTTTGCATACTTTATTTATAATTAGTCTTTCAACTATCATAATCAAATTATTTACAAACCAATACAATGCAAGTCCAAGTGGTGCAATAAGAGCAATACTTACAGACATTATTGGCATCATATAATTCATAGTTTTATTCATTTCTGCTATAGTATCCTCTTCTGCTGCTCCCTTCTCTTCTGTTTTTTCTTCTTTTTTAGCTGCTTGTATATTGGTTGTTAATTTCATTGAAGCAATTGATGTAATTACATATAATCCAGGAATTATAAATACTCTCCAATCAGAATAATTTTGAGATGGTACTTGGCTTAAATCAAGTCCTAAGAAATCCATATTTATTCTTACTCTCTCATCTTCTGCACCTTTTTCTCTAATTACAGCTATTTCTTGATAACTAGCTTTTTGTTCTGAATTTTCTTGAATTTCTTTTATGTAGCCATTTACTACTTCACTATCTACATGTAACATAAATGTAAGTGGTCTACTTACTAAGAAAAATATTGAAAGTATTATAATTAATTGTAAAATTGATCCTAGACATCCACTAAATGGACTCATATTTTCTGATTTATACAAATCCATCATTTCTTGATTTAGTCTAACTGGATCGTTTTGATATTTATCTTGTAAAACCTTTACTTCTGCCTGTATCTTTGTGTTCTTTTTCATTGTTTTTTGTTGTTTTATACTCATTGGAAGCATTGCAAGTTTTAATAAAACAGTAAAAATTATCAATGCTAAACCGTAATTTCCTACGAAATTATAAATAAAATTTAAAATATAACCAAATATATTTGCAAAAAAATCAAACATATTCTCCTCCTTCTACTTTAGTGGATCAAATCCTCCCTTAGAAAAAGGATTACACCTTAATATTCTTTTAAATCCTAAAAATACACCTTTTACCGCGCCATACTTCTCTATTGCCTGTTTAGTATATTCTGAGCATGTTGGTTCATATTTACAGTGAATTCCCAAATGTTCTAAGTAAGGTGATATGAATTTTTTATAGAATTTTATAAGGTTTATCAGTATTTTCTTCATTAAATAAGCACTCCTGCTTTGCATAAAATCTTTTCAAAATCTTTTTGAATATCATAATATCCAATACATTTTGAGTTTTTGTTTTTATTAACTATTATAATTATATTATTACCTGTACCTATTTTTTCCTCATAATTCTTATAATTTTCTCTAATTAATCTTTTTATTCTGTTCCTCTCTACAGCTTTTCCTAACTTTTTAGAAATCGCTATTCCAAGTTTATTTAAAGGACTTTTTGTTTTATGAATATACATATGTATATTTTCGCCATAAAAAAATTTACCTTTAGAGAAAAATTTTTTAAATTCATAATTTTTCTTAATCATTACAGTATTTTTCATACTTTTTCCCCATTTCTTTTCTTTTAATAGGAAAATCTTCTAAAAAAGGACGCATTGCGTCCTTTTAAATTTAAGCACTGATTACTTTTCTACCTTTATTTCTTCTTGATTTTAAAACTTTTCTTCCTGCTCTTGATTGCATTCTTTGTCTGAAACCATGTACTTTACTTCTTTGTCTTTTTTTTGGTTGATAAGTTCTCTTCATATTAGCACCTCCCTAATCTATTTTTAATTTATTATAAACTCTATAAACATAAGAATTATACTACAAAACTATATAAAAAGTCAAGTATCTACGCAATATAGTATAATTTTTTAGTTTATTTTTCTTTTTTTACTTGATATTTGAATATATTTTTGATATTATATGAACACAAGTAATTATTACGGATAATTAGTTTTCCACATTTTCACATAGTAAAAATTATATTGACATTTAGGCAGTTTTACACAAGTCTGTGGATAATTTTGTGGATAAAAAAACATATTGAAAGGATGAAAAAGATGTATACTGACAAAGATAGTTTGCTAGAAGAAGCTAAAAAACTTTTACAAGGTGAAATGTCTACAATATCATACATTACTTGGATTAAGAGCTTAGGTATTGCTTCTGTAAAAGACAATAAAATTGTGCTTATTGCGCAAACAGATATGCAAAAAGATGCTTTGATGGCAAGACATTCAGAACTTATTCAAACAACTTTTAATTTCATTACAAATAAACAATGTGAAATTACAGTTATAACAAAAACAGAAGAGAGCGAGAATGCAAGTTCTGAGGAAGCAGAAGATACTAATGATATTAGTTTTTCAAAGACAGAAAATTACAGTAACAGCTTTTTGAAACCTGAATACACTTTTGATACTTTTGTTATTGGAAATAATAATAAATTTGCACATGCAGCCGCTTTTGCAGTAGCAGAAGCTCCAGCAAGGACTTACAATCCATTATATATATATGGTGGCGTAGGTCTTGGTAAAACTCACTTAATGCATGCAATTGGAAATCATATTATAAAAAATAATCCAGCAATGAAGGTTTTATACGTAACTTCAGAAAATTTCATTAATGACTTAGTAAATTCTATAAAAGATCCTAATTTCAAAAATGAATTATTTAGGGACAAGTATAGAAATGTTGATGTGCTTTTAGTTGATGATATTCAATTTATAGCAGGAAAAAAATTAGGGCAAGAAGAATTTTTCCATACCTTTAATGCATTACATCAATCTGGAAAGCAAATTATTATTTCAAGTGATAGACCACCAAGAGATATTCCATTATTAGAAGAAAGACTTAGATCAAGATTTGAATGGGGAATACTTGCAGATGTTTCTGTACCAGATTATGAAACGCGTTTAGCTATATTAAGAAGAAAAGTACAACTTCAAAATGTTATATTTGACGATTATTTATTATCAGTTATAGCAACACGTATAGATTCAAATATTCGTGAACTTGAAGGATCATTAAGTAAAATTATTGCTTATGCAAATTTAACACATAGTCCAATAACTATAGAAGTTGTTGAAAAATCATTAAATGAGTACATACATCAAAAAGAGAAAATTATTTCAGCTGATTATATTCAAGATATAGTAGCTAAATACTTTAACATAAATAAAGAAGATTTAACATCTTCAAAAAAATCTAATGACATAGCATATCCAAGACAAATTGCTATGTACTTATGTAGAACTGTTGCTCAAATGACATTTCCAAAGATAGGTGCAGCTTTTGGCGGAAGAGATCATACAACAGTAATGCATGCTGTTAATAAAATTGAAAAAGAGATAAAAGAAAATAAAGAAAATTCAAATACAAAATTAATTGTGGAAAGTGTTAAAAACATCATAAGAGAATCTAACTAGTATATATATAAATAAAAAATACACTTTTCAAAAAAGAATGTTTTACGAACAAAAAAAATCCGAACAAGACTTCAAATTTAGTCTACGGAAGTAAGGGAAAACTTATCAACAGAACACCTGTGGAAAGCATGTGAAAATGATGTTAATAATTAGTTATTAACATACAAATGTGAATCATGGGGATAAAAACTTATATTTTCCACATAGTTATACACACGAGTTTTATTAGGGAAATACCTATTTTCAAAAGTTTTCCACAAAATACACAATACCTACTACTACTACTACTAAAAATATTATATATAAAGGAGAAGGAAAATATGAAAGTTCTTTGTGAAAAAGAAAAAATTCTTAAAGGTATTAATTCCGTAATAAATGGTGTTGCATCTAAAACAACAATGCCTGTATTAGAAGGAATACTTATTCAAACAAATGATAATGAATTAAAATTAACTTCTTATGATTTAGAAATAGGAATTGAATATATTTTAGAAGCGGAAATTGAAGAACAAGGAAGTACAGTTGTAAATGCTATAATGTTTAGTGAAATTGTAAGAAAACTTCCTAATAAGATAATTAAGATTACTATAAATGAAAATAATCTATTAGAAATAGAATGTGAAGGTCCTTTATATAAACTTGCAACAATGAATCCAGATGAATTTCCTGAATTACCACAAATAAGTGTAGATAATTCAATAGAAATAGAACAAACTGTATTAAAGAATATGATAAGAAAAACAATATTTGCAGTAAGTACTGAAGAAAATAGACCAATTTTTACAGGTTGTTTATTTGAGGTTGTAGAGAATAAATTAAATGTAGTAGCAGTAGATGGATATAGATTAGCTATAAAAAGTAATGTTATAAATGAAAAAGTAAATTCTTTTAGTAGTGTAATACCTGGTAAAACTTTAAATGAAGTAAATAAAATTATTTCAGATTCTTTTGAACCAGTAAAAATAGGAATATCAAGAAATCAAGCTTTATTTGAAATGGAAAATTGTAAAATAGTTACTAGACTTTTAGATGGAGAATTCTTGAAATATGCTAATACAATACCACAAAGCTGGGAAACAAGAATAAAAGTAAATAAAAATAATATACAAGAATGTTTTGAAAGAATTAAACTTATTTCGGCATCAGCAATAGAAAAAGAGAAGAAATATCCTGTAAAAATAAATGTAGAGGTAGGAAAAGTAACAATTTCTTGTGCAAATCAAACAGGTGATGCAAAAGAAGAAATATATGTTGAAACAGAAGGAAAAGAATTAGAAATTGGTTTTAATCCAGTATTTTTCTTAGAAGCTTTAAAAGCTATTGATGATGAAGAAGTTTATATTGAATTTGGTACAAATCGTTCACCTTGTATTATAAAACCAATAGACAGTGGTAATTATATTTATATGATATTACCAATAAAAATCAAAGAATAGTTATACACATTTTAGTATAATTTGTGGATAAACATTAATAAAAATGGATGTTTTAAGAAATGTATATAAAAAAAATCACATTAGAAAATTTTAGAAATTATATAAATCAAATAATAGAATTAGAAGATGGAATAAATATTATATATGGAAATAATGCTCAAGGTAAGACTAATATTATAGAATCAATTTTTCTATGTAGTTTAGGAAAATCTTTTAGAACTAATAAAGATAAAGAACTTATAAATTTTGAGAATGAAGAGGCAAAAGTTACTTTAGAATATAAGCGTTCAGATAGAGAAGGAGTCATCAAAGCAGAATTAGGAGATAAGAAAAATTTTTATATAAATGGTGTGAAACAAAATAAAGTTAGTGATATAATAGGGAAGGTAAATGTTATTATTTTTACACCAGATAATATAGAAATAGTAAAAGATGGACCTCAAAAAAGAAGAAAATTTCTAGATATGATGATAAGTTCATTAAAGCCTAATTATTTACATTTATTAAATACATATAATCAAGCTTTAGAGCAAAGAAATAACTATTTAAAGCAAATAAAATTTGAAGGAAAGAAAGAAGAAATGCTTGATATTTGGGACGAACAATTATCAGAATTTTCTCTCAAAATATTCGAATATAGAAAAAAATATATAGATAAATTTTCTGAAAAGATAGATAACATCCACAAGAGTATAACAAAAAGTGGAAAACTTGAAGAAAATTTAGAGATAAGATATATTAGTAATGGCAAAGATAAAGAAAGTTTTTTAGAAGCATTAAATAAATCTAGAAAAATAGATATAAAAAGAGGATTTACAGCTACTGGGATACATAGAGACGACTTTTTGATATATATTAATAAAAGACCAGTAGCAATTTATGGTTCACAAGGCCAGCAGCGTACGACTGTACTTACACTAAAACTTACTGAACTTGAAATTGTAAAAGAAGAAATAGGGGAGAGTCCAATACTTCTTTTAGATGACTTTATGTCTGAATTAGATGAAAAAAGAAGAAAAAGTTTTATAGAAAGTATAGAAGAAAATCAAGTTATTATAACTTGTACAGATGATATAGAAAATTTAAATACAAAAGCAAAAAGGATATACGTAGAAGCACGGAAAATGTTAATACTATTGCCAAAAGAAAAAAGAACTAGGAGGAAGAAATGGAAAAATTTGAACATGAGTATAATGCAGAACAAATACAAGTACTAGAAGGGCTAGAGGCTGTTAGAAAAAGACCAGGTATGTACATAGGTAGTGTTTCTGTTAGAGGACTTCATCATTTAGTTTATGAAATAGTAGATAATGCTGTTGATGAGGCTTTAGCTGGTTATTGTACTGAAATTAAAATTACAATAGAAAAAGGAAACATTATACGCGTAGAGGATAATGGTAGAGGTATTCCAGTTGATATACATCCAAAAACAAAATTGTCAGCGGCAGAAACTGTTTATACAGTTTTACATGCTGGTGGAAAATTTGGTGGAGATAGTGGATACAAAGTTTCTGGCGGACTTCATGGCGTTGGTTCTTCAGTAGTAAATGCATTATCTGAATGGACAGAAGTTACTATTCAAAGAGATGGTGGAATTTATAAAATGTCATTTAATAGAGGAAAAACTGTAAAATCTCTTGAAAAAGTTGGAGAATCTAAAAAAACTGGTACAACAGTTAGATTTTTAGCAGACGATACAATATTTGAGACTTTAGAGTATGAATATGATGTATTAGAAAATAGATTTAGAGAAATGGCTTTTTTAACAAAAGGCTTAAAAATAATTTTAGAAGACGAAAGAGAGGAAACACCAAAAAAGAATGAATTTTGTTTTGAAGGTGGTTTAAATTCTTTTGTTGAGTACTTAAATAATAATAAAGAAAAATTACATCCAAAGCCAATTTATATTGAAAAAGATGGTGAATTTCCAGTAGAAATTGCAATACAATATACTACTGCATATTCTGAAAATATTTATACATTCGTAAATAACATTAATACAATCGAAGGTGGAACACATTTAGAGGGATTCAAAAGAGCTTTAACTAAGACTTTTAATGATTATGCTAAAGCTAAAAATATTTTAAAAGATAAAGATGGTAATTTACAAGGTGACGATATAAGAGAGGGAATAACAGCTGTTATATCAGTAAAGGTAAAAGAACCACAATTCGAAGGACAAACTAAAACTAAACTTGGTAATAGTGAAGTTACAGGTATTGTTCAAACTATGGTTAATGATAAATTATCAACTTTCTTAGAAGAAAATCCTAATGTTGCAAAAGCAATTTTAGAGAAATGTGTTAGTGCAGCAAGAGCAAGAGAAGCAGCTAGAAAAGCTAGAGAGTTAGTTAGAAGAAAAACTTCACTTGAGAGTACAACACTACCAGGAAAACTTGCAGATTGCAGTAGTAAAAATGCAGAAGAATGTGAAGTGTACATAGTTGAGGGTGACTCAGCTGGTGGAAGTGCAAAACAGGGAAGAGATAGACGTTTTCAAGCTATACTTCCTTTATGGGGAAAAATGCTTAATGTTGAGAAAGCAAGAGCTGATAAGATTTATGGAAATGATAAATTAAATCCAGTTATATTAGCAGTAGGTGCTGGAATTGGTGCAGATTTTGATATTAGTAAAATAAGATATGGAAAAGTTATTATAATGGCTGATGCCGATGTTGATGGTGCACATATTAGAACTTTATTATTAACCTTCTTCTTTAGATATATGAGACCATTAATTGAAAATGGAAATGTATTTTTAGCACAACCTCCGCTTTTTAAAGTATTTAAAAAGGGAATGGAAGACATATACTGGTATGAAGAAGATTTAACAGGTGCTTTCAAAATATTAGAAGAAAGAGGAATACCTAGAGAACAAGTTAGCATACAAAGATATAAAGGTCTTGGTGAAATGAATCCAGAACAATTATGGGAAACAACTATGGATCCTGCAAGACGTATACTAGTAAAAGTTACTATGGATGACGCTATTGAAGCTGATAAAATATTTACATTACTTATGGGTGATGATGTAAATCCTAGACGTGAGTTTATAGAGAAAAACGCAAAATATGTTAAAAACTTAGATATTTAATATGTGGAAAAGTGGAATCCACAGGTTAGAAAGACCTGTGGATTTTATAATGTAAATAAAAGCATTGAATAAAATTGTTATTTTGACAAATTATAAAATGATGTTGACAAGTGGATAAGAATGTTGTATTATATAAAAAGCTTAAGAAGGAAAGGAGTATGTAAAATAAAACAAGACAAAACGACAAAAGATTGGTTGCCGTTTGAAAAAGTTTTTGATAAAGGAATTATAAAAAATAAGAATAATTATATAAAAATAATAAAAATAATTCCTATTAACTACGATTTAAAATCAAATCTGGAAAAGGAGGCTATTCTAAGTGCCTACAAGTTGTTCTTAAAGACTTGTGATTTCGATATCCAGATAATTGTTCAAAGCAAAAAAGAGGATCTCTCTAAAAATATCTCAAATATCAAACAAATAATGTTCAATGAAAAAAATCAAAAAATTAAAAAAATGTCAGAAAACTATATAGAATATATTAAAGAAAAAAACGAAGAAAATAAATCTTCTTCTAAAAATTTTTATATAGTTATCAAAAATGAAATTTTAGACTCTCAAAAAGAAGAAAGTATAGAAAATCTTAATAAAATAGCTGTGGATAAGTTATCAGATATGTTTTTTAAGATAAAAGAGAGCTTATCTAGGTGTGGAAACTTAGTTCAAGATGTAAATTCTAAGAAAGAAATCAATGAAATTTTAAATTCTTTTTATAATCCAAGAATGACTAAAAAATAGCAGAAAATGAGGTGATACGAAATAGAAAATTTTGAAAATGGGGCTGTGGATAACAAAGATTTGATTGCTCCAGCGTATGTGGATAACCAAAATCCACGATATTTTGAGATAGATAATATGTACTTTATAGGTCTAATTGTAATTGATTATTATAGAGAGTACACAGATATTATTTTAAAGAATTTAATTAATACAAACATTAATATGAATTTAAGTATTTTTTATGAGAAACAAGATTCTTATAAAACAATAAAAGATTTAACTTACTATATTGGAAATGTTGGAGTTGATTTAAAAGAGGGAAATTCTAACAGAGAAGATATAGAAATAGCAGCATATAGTTATGAGGACGCAAGATACATAAGAAAAGAGATGCAGGTTAACAACGAGGATCTTTATTATATATATACTTATGTGACTGTTTATAGTGAGGATAAAAAAGAAGTAGAATATTTAGCAAATAAAGTAGAGGGGATACTTCAATCAAATGGCTTAGTTACTAGAAGAGGAAATTTCAGACAAGAACCAATTTTTCTTTCGTGCTGCCCAACAATGTTAAACAGTAGAGAAATAAAAATAGCTGCAAAAAGAAATATCTTAAGTAGTAGTTTAATTTCGACTTATCCATTTATTTCTTCAAGTATTTGTGATGAAAATGGAGTATTTATAGGAACTAATATATATAATAATTCAATGATTTTAGTAGATAGATTTGATAAGGAAAAATATAAGAATGCAAATATGTGTGTATTTGGTACGAGTGGAGCTGGAAAATCTTTTTATATTAAAAGTTTAATTTTAAGATATAGATTATTAGGTATAGCACAATTTATTATAGATCCAGAAAGAGAATATAATAATCTTTGTGAAAACTTAGGTGGTACTTTAATAAAACTTGGACCAACTTCAGAAAATTATATAAATGTTTTAGATATTAGAGAAGAAAGCATTGAAGAAGACCAAGGCTATTTAGCAGCTAAACTTGGAAAGCTGAAAGGATTTTTTTCTTTAGTATTTGGAGATTTAGACGAAGAAAAAATGGGAATTTTAGAAGAAAAACTTATTGAAACGTATAGAAGAAAAGGGATTACTTTTGATGATAATAGCTTATACAAAGAAGAAAGTACAAAAATAAATATAAAACCAATTTTTAAAGAAAGTAAAGATATGCCAATATTAGAAGATTTTTATAAATTAATTTGTGAGGACGAAACTTTAAATTATTTGAAAAATAAAATGTATCCATTTATAAATGGTTCTTTAAAGTTTATGAATAATCATACTAATATTGAACTTGATAACAAGCTTATTGTTGCAGATATTCATGAACTAGGTGAAGATAATATAAAGTTTGGAATGTATGTTTTTATAGATATATTCTGGGATAAGATTAAGAAAAATAGAAGTGAAAAGAAAGCAATTTATATGGACGAAATTTGGCAACTTATTGGTGTAACTTCAAATGGTTTTGTAGCAAGCTTTATATATAAAATATTTAAGACAATTAGAAAGTATGGTGGAAGTAGTGTTGCAATAACACAAGATATATCAGATTTATTTAGTTTGGAAGATGGAATATATGGAAAAAGTATTTTAAACAATTCTAGTATAAAGACTTTTTTCAAATTAGAAGAAGAAAGTATCAAAATACTTAGTGAAAATGTTAGTTTGACAGAAAAAGAAAAAATAGAGATTGCGGCTTTAAAAAGAGGAGAAAGTTTGATGTTTATAGGTGATAATCATATTTTAGCTAGAGTTGAAGTGTCAGACGAAGAGAAAAAAATTATAGAGGAGGTTCAAAATGAAGAAAGTTTTTACAGCAATGGGCAGCCATAGACTAGCCTATCAGATTGTCAAAAGTGGATTATTCAAACTTGTTACAAAAGATATTCCATATACAGAAGGGGTTATAGAATTTTTAAATGAAGGTGTACATGTAGATACAATTATTATAAATGAATTATTACCTCGGAGAAATGAATTTTAAAGAATTAATATGTGCTATTTTAGCTATAAACGATAAAATTGAAATAGTAGTATTTGTAGAAGAGAAAACAGCAGAACTACAAAGTTTTTTATATAGTAATGGCATATATAAGATTTTTCAAAATAATGAAGTGGATTTTGATACTTTAGTAAAATCAATAGGTGGAGAAATAGAACAAGCACCGCAAATATCAGAGGTCTTTAATAATGAATTGGAGAAAATAAATAAAATACTTCAAGATACTTATTCTTTAGAAAAACTAGGATTTGAAGAAAATGGAAAAGTAATTTCTTTTACAGGTGCATATAATTCTGGAAAAACAACAATGACTGCAATGTATTCAAAAGAATATGCTAGATTTGGAAAGAAAGTTTTAACAATAGATTTTGATATATATAATGACAGTTTATATCATTTATTGGCAGTTGAAAAATATAATTCTAGGGAATCTACACTAACAATGGATTTTAAAAAACAAATAAGAAAAATTTCTAAAAACGAAGATATACTTTGTGTGATGGATTCATTTTTTAGTAATGCCAATCAGGTAGATTTTGTAAATTTAGAAGAAATGTTAAAAGATTTTAAATGCCAGTATGATGTAATTTTAATTGATACTACCAGTGATTATAGCTATAAATATTTAAAAAGAATATTTAATTTATCAGATGAGATTGTATTTTTAGTAGTTCCTACTAGATTGGATTTAAGAAAAGGTTTAAGTTTATTTGAAATATTGAAAGTAGATTTTGAAGTACCACTAGAAAAAATTACGATGATTTTAAATAAAGAAACAAGTTGGACAATAAAAGCAGAAATTATTTCAAATATATATGAAAATTTCCAAATTTCAGGAATTTTCCCATTAGATATTAAGGTAGAAGGGGACTTTTTGGATAAAAAATTTGAAAGGAGATTAGAATGGATACAAGTTTAAGTTTAGTAGAAAATAGACAATTTAATAATTCTTTAGATTTAGAAGAAAAACAGGAAAGCTTTTTAAAAAATAGTTTTGGCTCTATTGTAAATAATGCGCTGGATATATGTTTAAGAGCATTACTTCCAGATATGATAGAAAATCAGGTTATAGAAGTAAAGGATACTATTTTAGAAAGTGGATTAAAAGAAGGTTTAAATAAAGCAGTAGAAAATGCGATTAATCTTGGAAAAAGTGCTTCAGGAATAGTTACAGGCAAATTTGAAAGCATAGAGCAAATAGATATGGCAATTAAAAAAGGTGGTATAGTAGATACAGTATCAGATATATTAGACACTAGCATCAAAAATGTACAGGAAAAAAAGCTTATAGATAAAAATATAGCAAGTCTGATAAAAAAAGGTAAAAACACCATTATAAATTCAATAACAGATAACATAGAAGATACTATAAATACTCAGGTAAAAAGTATAAAGAAAGTAGAAGAGTATTCTTCAAAATGGAAAACAGCTTATGAAAGTAGAGATTTTGAAACAATGACAAAAAGTTACAATAATATGGAGAAGTATTTAAAGCAAACAATGCCACTTGAAAATACAATAAAAGAGGCTAGAAAAATAGAAAATTTACATAATTTAATAAAAAATAACGGAAAAAATTTTGATATTTCAGAAGAAGAGATTAAGCTTTCAGAAAAGCTAGTAAATTAGTGAAAAAAAGTCATTTTTTTGACATAAATTCCTTGCTTTTTTGGGCTCGATTTTATATAATACAAGGAGAAAAGAAAGAGAGGAAGATTAAATGGAAAGACAAGAGGAAAAGATTATTGAACGTAACATTGAAGCAGAAATGAAAACCGCTTATATAGATTATGCTATGAGTGTTATTGTATCAAGAGCTTTACCAGATGCAAGAGATGGTTTAAAACCCGTACATAGAAGAATTCTTTATTCAATGCATGAAGATGGAATTACATCAGACAAGCCATATAGAAAATGCGCAAATACAGTAGGTTCTGTTTTAGGTAGATACCATCCACATGGTGATGCGTCTGTTTATGATGCTATGGTTAGATTAGCACAAGACTTCTCAATGAGATATACATTAATTGATGGACATGGTAATTTTGGATCAATAGATGGAGATCCAGCAGCAGCCATGAGGTATACAGAAGCTAGAATGGATAAGATTGCTGAACAAATGCTAATAGATATTGATAAAAATACAGTCGATTTTATGCCAAACTATGATGATAGACTTCAAGAGCCAACTGTACTTCCAACTAAAATACCAGTATTATTAGTAAATGGTTCTTCAGGTATTGCTGTTGGTATGGCAACCAATATACCACCACATAATTTAAAAGAAGTTATAGATGGAATTATAAGAGTTATAGAAGAGCCAGATGTTAGTATTGAAGAATTAATGAAAATTATCAAAGGTCCAGATTTTCCAACTGGGGCGTTGATATTAGGTAAAGAAGGCATTAAAGAGGCATATACAACTGGTAGAGGAAAAATAACTATTAGAGGTGAAAGTGAAATAGAGGAAATGTCTGGAAATAGGCAAAGAATCGTTGTTCATTCACTTCCATATCAAGTAAATAAAGCTAAACTTATAGAAACAATTGCTAATTTAGTAAAAGATAAGAAAATCGAAGGTATTTCAGATATTCGTGACGAGTCAGATAGAGAAGAGAAGGTTAGAATTGTTATTGAGCTTAAGCGAGATGCAAGACCACAAGTTATATTAAATCAATTATACAAACACACACAATTACAAGATACTTTCGGTATTATAACACTTGCATTAGTAGATGGTCAACCTAAGATACTTACATTAAAACAATGTTTAGATGTATTTATAGACCACAGAAAAGAAGTAATTTTTAGAAGAACAAAATTCGAACTTGAAAAAGCAGAAGCAAGAGCTCATATATTAGAAGGTTTAAAAATTGCTATTGATAATATTGACGAAATCATTAATATTATTCGTTCAGCATATGACGATGCAAAAGAAAGATTAATGAAGAGATTTGGTCTAACAGATATACAAGCACAAGCTATCTTAGATATGCAACTTAAGAGATTATCTGGTTTACAAAGAGAAAAACTAGAAGAAGAATATAATGAGCTTATGAAATTAATTGCATATTATAAAGAAGTTTTAGCTAGTGAGACTTTAGTTTATAATATTATCAAAGATGAATTATTAGAAATCAAAGAAAAATTTGGTGATGAGAGATTAACAAAAATTTGTGCAGCAGAAGGCGAATTTAATGAAGAAGATTTAGTTAAAGAAGAACAAGTTGTTATTACATTATCACATTTTGGATATATTAAAAGAATGCCAGTAGACACATATAAAAGTCAAAGACGTGGAGGAAAAGGCATTACAGGTATGGCAACTAGAGAAGAAGATTTTGTTAAAGATATCTTTACAGCTTCTTCACATGATACAGTTTTATTCTTTAGTAATCTAGGAAAAATGTATAGACTTCGTGGTTTTGAAATTCCAGAAGCTGGTAGAACAGCTAAAGGAACAGCTATAGTAAATTTATTAAATCTTGAAGCAGGTGAAAAAATTTCTGCAATAATACCAATACAAAACTTTGCTGATGGAAAATACATTTTAATGGCAACAAAGAATGGTTTAATCAAAAAAACACCACTTAAGGAATATGATTCTTCAAGAAAAACAGGATTACTTGGAATAACATTAAAAGAAGAAGATAGCTTAATAGATGTTAGATTAACAGATGGAGAAGATAATGTAGTATTAGTAACTAAGAAAGGTATGAGTATTACATTTGACGAGAAAGATGTTAGACCAGTAGGCAGAGTTACACAAGGTGTTATTGGAATGAGACTTGATGATGATGACAGTATTATTGGAATGGAACCGATAATAGCTGGAGGAAAAGCTACATTACTTGCTATCACTGAAAATGGTTTTGGAAAGAGAACAGAGCTTGACGAATACAGAGTACAAAACAGAGGTGGTAGAGGAGTTATAACATATAAGATTACTCCAAAAACAGGTGATATTGTTGGAATTAGAATTGTTAATGGTGATGAAGATGTTATGCTTATAACAGATACAGGAACAATAATAAGGCTTAATGTAGAAGAAATCAGTGTTTTAGGAAGAGCAACACAAGGTGTTACTTTAATGCGAACAAATGATGGCGGAAAAGTAGTAAGTATAGAAACAATAGCACCAGAACAGGAAGAAGAAAAATAATTACTAAAGAAGAGCTTAGATAACATCTAGGCTCTTTTTTATAGCTTAATCAATTCTTAATAATTTCTCTATTTTTTCTTAATAAAAGTATGATAATATAATTATAGAATAATATGAGGGGGAGCATTTTATGTATAATATTTTAGTTTGTGATGATGATAAAGAAATTGTAAAAGCAATAGATATATATTTGAGTAAAGAAGATTACAATGTTTTAAAAGCTTATAATGGAAATGAAGCGTTAAAAATAATAAGAAATACTGAAGTACATCTTGTTATTCTAGATATTATGATGCCAGGCAAAGATGGAATAGAAACTTTAGAAGAAATAAGAAAAGAATTTTCTATACCAGTTTTAATGCTTTCTGCTAAATCTGAGGATAGTGATAAAATTATAGGTTTAGATTTAGGTGCAGACGATTATGTAACAAAACCTTTTAATCCAATGGAGTTAATTGCAAGAGTAAACTCTTGTATAAGAAGATACACAAAATTTGGATCTATTGAAGTAAAAGAAGGCTCAAAAATGTATAAAAGTGGTGATTTAGTTATTGACGACAATTTAAAGAAAGTAATGATTGAGGGAAAAGAAGTAAAACTTACACCGACAGAATACAATATTTTGAAGTTTTTATTAAAAAATAAAGGTACAGTTTTTTCAATAGATCAGATATATGAAAATGTATGGAAAGATGAAGCTTATGCTGCTGAAAATATTATTGCAGTACATATAAGACACATTAGAGAAAAAATAGAAATAAATCCAAAAGACCCAAGATATTTAAAAGTAATTTGGGGAATTGGATATAAAATAGAAAAAATTGATTAAGGGGGATTGTTATGAAAAATAGCAGTTTGTTAAGAGGTATTTGCTATATACTAATGCCTATATTAGTTGCGGTAATTATACTATCTAGTTTTTATGTGTTTGCAATAAATGAAGGCTCATTTACATCAAAAGAGGCATTTTTTAATCGGAGTAAACTTTAAATCGGCATACCTTGGACGTATAAGAAGTGAAATGGAAGAGCTGATATTTGCAAATGATAGTTACAAAATGATTAAAGATGGAAATAATAGAATTTACTATACGAATTATTATCCAATATATGGAATAGGTGATTGTGGGAATTTCTTGATTATCTATCAAGATAAAGCTTTAACTAATATTCCATTTTCAGAAAAAACTGATACTTTAGCAGAAATAAAGGAAGAGGTTATAAAAAAAGATAATAATAAAGTTAATTTCTGTTATGAAAACAATGAATATACTTCAAATGAACCAGAATTTTTAGATGATTATACTAGAGGCTTTTTAAATTATAATACTGCAATTACATATTATTCTAGTAGAAAAACAGGTGCTATTACTAGAAATGATTATTCAGGTTATGATTATGTTGGGTCAGAGGATGAAAATGTTATACCAGAAGTTGATGAAATTCCAGAAATAACATCAGATACAGCGAGTTACTCAGTATCAGATGTTTCAACAACTTCTTTAACAACAGATACTACAAATGTAATAGAAAGTGAGACTGCTCAAGAAAGAGAAGTTGAACAATATACAGCTGCAATAGAGGACTTTACAATTTATACATCTTTTATTACAGAATTACCTGAAAATAGTGAGATAGCGTTAGTAATAAATACAATGACGCAATTAAAACCTTATGAGCAACAAATAATGATTGCATTGCCAGTATCTGTAATATTAACTTTACTTATATCTATATTCTTAATAAATTCAATAGGACATGTAAAAGGTAAAGACGAAATACAATTAACAGATTTTGATAAAATACCATTAGAAGTAATGTTATGTGCAGTACTTATAGTATTTGCGATTTTTGGAGTGAGTATTGAAGAACTTGGAGCAGATATAATGGTATCTCAAAATACATTTTTCACGACAATTACAACTGTATATATAATAATTTTTGCTGTATTAGAAATTTTTATGGTTACATTGATTGCTAGAATAAAAGCTAAGAAATTCTTAGATACATGTATTTGTGGAAGATTGTTCAAATGGTCAGTTAAAATATTAAGCGAAATGCTAGATATGATAAAAAGATGGTTGCTAAAGATTAGAGACAGTATAAAGAAAACTCAAAAAGGAATTAGTGAGAATATTAAACTAACTTGGAAGTTAATTGGAGCAATTGGAATATATATAATTGTATCAATTGTACTTGTGGGTATATTTGGTGAATTTGGCGTGATATTAGATGGAATAATATTATTCTATGTTATGTATCAAGTTCTAGCTAGAGTAAATAGTTTTATGAAATTAGAAGCAGGGCTTAAAGAAATCTATGAAGGAAACAATACTATAAGATTATATAAAGATGATTTTACAAAAGAATTTGAGAACTGTGTAGACTATGTAAATGATATATCAAATGGCTTTGAAAATGCAGTAGAAGAAAGCTTAAAATCAGAAAGATTAAAGACTGAACTTATTACTAATGTTTCTCATGATATAAAAACACCACTTACATCAATTATAAATTATGTAGATTTAATTAAGAAAGAAAATATAGACAATGATAAGCTAAAAGAATATGTAGATATATTAGATAGCAAATCTCAACGTTTAAAGAAGCTTACAGAGGATTTAGTAGAAGCTTCAAAAGCCTCTTCTGGAAATGTAAGTTTGAACTTAGAAGAAATAGGTTTAATAGAGCTTTTAAATCAGTTAATTGGTGAATACAAAGATAAGTTCGAAGAAAAGAATTTAGAAATAGTTACAAATTTATCTAAAGTAAATATAAAAGTTAAGGCAGATAGTAGATATTTATATAGAGTTATAGATAATCTATTTGGAAACATATCAAAATATGCTTTAGAAAACTCAAGAGTATATATTGAAACGGAAATTATGGAGGCTCGGAAGAGTAAAGGTTATTCTAAAAAATATATCTAAAGATAAGTTAAATATCTCAGAAGAAGAATTAATGCAAAGGTTTGTAAGAGGAGATAAATCAAGAACTACAGAAGGTAGTGGACTGGGCTTAGCAATAGCAAGAAGTTTAACAGAACTTCAAAAAGGAACATTAAATTGTAAGATAGATGGAGACTTATTTAAAGTAGAAGTTGAATTTAATTTAATATAATAAACTTAAAACGCCTGCAAGTGTAGGCGTTTAATTTTTTTATTCAGCATTTTTCTTAAGTTTCCTCATCCTTAAATCTTCTCCAAAGAAGCGAAGAAAGCGATAATTACCAGCAAGCCTTGAACCAATACGTGGTGTATATCTTTGAAAAAGTTCTTCTGGAGTAAGGTTTGTAGATATAATAGTTTTTGTTATTTTATGATTTTGATTTAAAAGTCTAGTATTTATAATATTAAATAATTCTTCAATTTTATAATCATTAACAGTTTCTGTTCCTAAGTCATCTATGATAAGTAAGTCGACATTTAATACATTATCAAATAAATTAGTATTAGAATTATCTTTTCCGAATTTTGCATCAATTATAGAATCTAGCATAACAGGTGCAGTTTGATATAGTACAGTTTTTCCTTCTCTTAGCATAACACCTGCTAGGCAGTTAGTAAGAAAGGTTTTTCCGAACTCCAGTATTACCAGTGAAAAGTAAGTTTTTCTCAGCTGGATCATCAAAATTGTCTATAAAACTTTGTACTTTTTCTCTGATAAGTTTTATGTTTTGTCTAGGTGAGATATTTGATTTATATAGTTCTTTATTAATTTTATCTGAGAAGATTCTATAATCGAAAGTAGAGAAGTTTTCTATTTCTAAGTTTCCCATATTAGATTTATTGTAGGCCACATCATAGATACGTTGTTTTAAACAAGTACACATTTTTGATACACCCTCTCTTAAAACATAACCTGTATCTTTACACATTTTGCACTCAAATTGTGGATTAAGGAAGTCAGAATCTTTAGATAAAGACTTTAAAAAAGTAGATTTTTCTTTTATAAGTGCATTTGTTTTTTTCTTTAAATCACTAAGTAATTTTTCTTTCTCATTTTCACTTGCAAGAAGTATTGCCTTTGTAGTCTGCAAAGAAATTTGAGAAAGTTCTGTTTCTATTTCAGATAAACGAGGATTTACTGCTAAAAGTTCTTGTTTACGTTTTTCAGCAAGGAGAGTGGCTTTATTTCTTTTTTCTTCATATTCATGTAAAATCTGTTTTAGCAGCGATTTTTCCATATTTTCCTCCAATTAGTTGTCATATAAGGAATCTAAATTGTCGAAAGTACTTTGAGTATAGCTAAATTCAGGAATCCTTTTTTCAATTTGTTTTATTTTTTTAGTTTTATCTTTTTGGGATTGTTTATAAGTTTCTATTTCTTCGACTGTGTTTAACCCTTTTTCGTGCCAATCTGTAAGTATTTTATCAAAGTAGTTCAAACTTGCATTAGTAGTAGAAGTAGAAGCTTTTAGTGCAAGTTCAATTATATTAATATCATAATTAAATTCTTCTGACCATTTTCTAATAAGTTCTTCGTCAAATGCTGTTATGGTACGGCGCAATTTCTTGCCAATATCCTTTGATAAAATATGTAATTTATCTTGTTTTAGTTCGTAAGCCTCTAAGTCATTAAAATTCTTTATTTGATGACTTGCCCAAGCATCTGCTACAGTTTGTATATATCCGCGAGTCATTGCTTTTTTATCAAAACAGTAGCCAAAAAGTGCAAGCATAACTTGTTCATCAAAACCATATTTATTAAACCAAAAATCAATATCATTATACCAAGTAGTATTCATAACACCTTGGAAAAATAGAGTATTGATATTTTCAATAGCTTGAGCTCTGTATTGATTTTGATGTGTTTTTTCAATATCCTCTGGTGAAGATGTAATTTTTGGTGAATATAGTTTTGTAAGTTCTAATTCTTGAATATTCGTAACAGAATAGCCTTCAGGTAATTTTATTAATAAGTTCTGTTCCATTAGATATTGTAAAGCCTCTTCTACATCAGGGTAAGGAATTGCTAGTCTTTTTGATAAATCATTTATTTTAACATCCTTATTATGTTTTGCAAGAAAAAGGACATACAAATAAACCTTCAAAAAATTTCCATTCATTGAAGGCATATATTCAGTAAAAAATACATCTGGTATCTCTGTACAAGAGAATAATTGTGATTTATCACTAAGTTCTAGTTTCATATATAAGCTCCCTATTATTAAATTATTTATCTTTTGTACAGTACCGAAATTATATCATATAAAAAACAAAAAATCTATATACATAAAAAATATTTTTTGATATTATAGTATTTAAAGAAATGGAGCAAATATGAAAAAAAGATATATGTTTTTAAGTGCAATAATAGAAGGCATAATAATGTTTATTTTATATTTAATAAATGTTGAATTTCTAAAGCTATATATAATGTTTTTTATGGTTTTAGCAATGTTACTTATTGTACCGATGTTTATTGTCGATATCCAAGCTAAACCACCAATTAGTACGATTATACAATACAATCTTAAAGAAGAGAAATTTAAAAACAGGAAAGTGTTTATAATTACTTCTAAGCAGAATGGTGATATGAGCGATAAATATATTCTATATTTACATGGTGGAGCATATGTAATGGAGGCAACTTATAAACATTGGCAGTTTTTAGAAGAGATTGTTGATAGAACAGGAATGACACTTGTGCTTCCAGATTATCCATTAACACCTAGGAATACTTATAAAGAAGCTTTTGACATGATAGAACCTATATATATTGATTTAATAGATAAAGTAGGTAAAGAAAAAGTTATTCTAATGGGTGATTCAGCAGGTGGTGGTATGGCACTTCGGACTACTTGAAAAAATGGGCGAAGAAGGAAAACAAATGCCATACAAAACGATTTTATTATCTCCTTGGTTAGATGTTAGAATGACAAATCCAGAAGTAGAAGAAAAGGAAAAAGTAGATCCCGTTCTTTTAAAAGAGGCTTTAATAGTTGCAGGTAAAAAGTATGCTGGTGAAGATGGAATGGATAATTATTTAGTAAATCCAATCTTAGGACCAATTGATAAATTAAAAAATATTACAATATATACAGGCACTTATGATATGTTGAATCCAGATGTACATGAGTTTATGAAAAGGACAAAAGAAGCAGGAATTAACATTGATTTACGTGAGAAAGAAAAGGCGATACATATATGGATGACACATATTGAAAATAAAAAAGTATATGCAGCAAGAGAGACTTTTGAGGATATTGTAGAGTTATTACAAGAGAAAGGTTAGAAATGAGATATCAGAGAAAAGAAGGATTAGCGTGGAGAAGGCTGGATAATTATGCTAAGTTATTTCCACTTGCATCAACAAAAAAGTATAAAACTGTTTTTAGGATATCTGCAGTATTAAAAGAGCAGATAGATCAGGAAACATTAGAAAAATCTGTAAGGGTGGCTCTTAATAAATTTAAGTTTTTCAAAGTAAGAATGAGAAAAGGACTTTTTTGGTATTATTTTGAAAATAATAGTAAGAACCCAATTGTAGAAGAAGAAAATGATTATCCATGTAAATTTATTGATTTACCACTTAATAATGATTATTTATTTCAAGTATCATATTTTGATTGTAAAATAAATTTAGAAATTTTCCATTGCTTAACAGATGGCAGCAGTGCGGTACATTTTTTAAAAGAAATTGTTTATAACTATATTGAAATGAAATATTTGAAAAACAGTAGTACGGCACTTACAAAAGAAAGAGAGATTAAATACACTTCGGAAGATATTTATAGTAAGAATTATGATAAAAAGTTAAAGGTTAAAAGAGATGTTAAAAGGGCGTATAATTTGAGAGGCAGATTACTTCCACCAGGAGTGATATCAGTTACTCACGAGTATATGAGTTCTAATAAAATTAGAGAAATTGCAAAATCAAAAGGTGCGACTATTACTCAGTTTTTGACAGCCACTCTTATATATGCAATACACAAAGCAGGAGTAGAAAAGGATAATAGTAAAAGAGAAGTTAGAATACAAGTACCAGTTAATTTAAAAAAGTATTTTCCTTCTTATACTAGCTCAAATTCCTTTTCATATATAGATATAAATGTAGATACTAATAAGGCTGGAAGTTATGATAATATTTTAGAAGAGGTTAAGAAACAATTTGCAGAAAAACTTACAGAGGAAGAGCTTTTGAAGACAATAGCAGTAAATTTGAAATTATCTAATAACTTAATTTTAGGATTTGTACCATTGTTTTTAAAGAAAATTGTAGTAGCAAAAGCGCATAAAAAAATGAGAACTTATAATACCACTACTTTATCAAATGTTGGTAGAATAGGTATAATGGCAGAGTATAAACCATATATAGATAAATTTTTATTACTTATTGCACCTGAAAATGTTGAAAAAATTAAATGCACAGTCTGTGCTTATGAAGATATTACAGTTTTTTCAATTACTTCAGTATTAGAAGAAAAAAATGTAGAAAATACTTTAAAGGAGCTTCTAGAAAGCCAAGGAATAGATGTGCAAGTTGAAGGAAATGAGGTGTGATATGCTATATCCCAAAATTACAAATGTTAAGAAAAGCAGAGAAGTTACAAATATTTGTATTATAATATCAGTATTTTTAGGTATTATGCTTATGACAATTAATTATTCTTTTAGTCATAAGCTTAATTGGTCTATTGTTGCAATTATGAGTATTATTTATTTATGGATTTCTATTATATATGCGCTTGATAAAAGTGTAAATTTGGCTTCATATACCTTAATTCAGATGTTAGTTATATCACTGCTTCTATTTATAATAGATTTTGTTTTTGGTTTCCAAAAGTGGTCTTTTAGTATAGGAATACCAATAGTTATAATGGTTTCAAATATTACAATGCTTATTATAACAATGCTTAAACACAAAAAGTATGTAAAATATGCTTTTTATGAAATTTTAATTTTATTATTTAGTATTATATATGATGTGTTTATAAGCTTTGTATCTATACATGTACCGCTTTTAAATATAATTACTATCTGGATATGTATAACAAATTTATCTTTTGTTTTAATTTTTAACTATGATATTTTGAAAGTAGAAATTGAAAAGAAATTTCATATATAAAATAAAAACGCTATCTAAAAAGATAGCGTTTTGTTGAATAAGAATATATAAATGCGTGGGCTATAGTTCTCAGCCCACATGTTTTTTATTATATAAATATACTTTTTGTTTTTTGAAAAAGCTATACATATAAAAAACAACTGATATTAAATTTTCTCTACCAAGCCCAAAGATACTAAATAACACTAATGGAAAGAAAATTATAATAAAAATATAAATTTTTGTGGTGATTGTTTTTATAAATATTCCTATAATAAAATGCAGTAAAAAGCCTAAGATGCAGTCTACAATAGCTGTTGAGTAATCTATAAATCCTAATAACTTATACTTAAAGCTATAATTTTTTGGAAAAATAAATTTCAAAATTTACCTCCTAATATTTTAAATTTTTAATTGAAGAAATGCCACTAGATATGTCTGTAGATATGCCGCCAAAAATTTGTGTCATATAGGAATTAGCACGAATTAGAGCATAAATAATTCCTATAAAAAGCAGTTTTGACATATTAGAATTATCAATACTTAAAGAAAAAGATAAACATAAGATAATAGTAATTAGAATTTGAACTAAGAGCAGAGATATAAAGCTTCTTAGCCAAGATTTAAAGAACCAACTAGAGTTATCTGAGATTAATGATAGAAAGGAAAAAGGAGAAGTTAAAATAAATACTTGTACCATAATATATCTTAAAGAGTAAGTAAAAAGTAAGTTAATAAGTCCTGCTGTGCAGAAAGATTTTATTATTCCATCAAATGATATTATGGAAAATTCGCCCGTATTTACATATATTTTTGAATTTATCATATCAATTAAGCTTGAAAATGAAATACTTTCACCAAAATAGTTTGTACCTAAGTTCTTAATTAAGTTAGTTATGATTGAAATAATATTTATAATTTCAGTACATATCCATAATGATGTATTCATTAGTGCTACAAATATTATACATTTAAAAAGAAATTGAGAAGGAGAAGATACTTTTGTGTAAGTTAGATGTGAAAAAAGAAAGTTCGTGGCATAATAAAGTATAAACCCAATAACGAGTGCGTTACAGATAAGTAGTAATCCTTCTGAAGCGTTATTTCCAAGTAATTTGCTAATAGCTGAGTTTTTTAATATGTCTGCATCTATAAAACATAAGTTATCTAGTAAAGAATATATACTATTATCGATTGAAGAAAATAGTTTGGAAAATATATCGTTTAAAGATTGATATATAGCATCTGTTAAATTGATTTTTTGTTCCTCCAAAAAAGCCTCCTTAAGTTAGTAATGTTTTTACTAAGGATAACACTAAATCTACGCAAAGAATAAAGCCATAAGAGAATAAACTTCCACGTATTAATCTTTTTGCTGTACGTATTTTTTCTTCGTCACCAAAGCTAAACTTTTTCATAAAAACTCCTGTACCAACAGCAACTGCAGCAGCTGGAGTAGCAAGTTTTAATAAATAGCTTTCTAGTTTTTCAAAAGCGTTGTTTAGAGTAGAAACAAGTTTTGGATCACTTGCAAAAACTTGAATAGATAAGCTAAGTACTAAAAGATTAGCGATAACGACAATATAAATAATTTTAAAAATTAGTTTTTTCAATAGAATTCACCTCCTCTTTAAAATACGGAAACATTTTTAGTTTAGTAGGCTTTAATATGTTAAAACCATTGGATAAGAAAGCTATACACTCAAACGTTTTTAATGATTGTGAGAAGAAATTAGTTTCATATACAAAATCTTTTTGAGTAGACATACTGTAGCTTTCACTTATATTAGAATCTTTTGATACAAGAGAATTTGTGATAAAACTGAAGTTTGTTTCTTTTGCATTTTCTGCGATAGTAGTAGAAACTTTCTCTTTTTCTTCTTTTCCAATTTGTTTTTGTGCGTCTTCAATTGTGAAGATATCATCAGTTCTAAACCATAGTTTGTTGATTAAGTTCTGTAAAATAACTTTAGTAGTATCTTTATCTTTTATTGCATTTACAATAGAAGAATAGCTTTGAGTAGCTACAATATTAATACATTTTGCTTCTCTTGATTGTGCGAAAAAGTCAGAGTCAGTAGTAGTTACATACTCGTGGTACTCGTCACTAATAAAGACTGATTTTCGTATCTTTTTGTTATTTCCAAGCCTAGACATAACTTCAGTTTGAAAATCTAGTTTTAAGTATGCTGCGATTATTTTAGATAAGTTTTTGTATTCAGCGATATTCATATTAAGAACTACGATTTTCCCTGAGTTTAGTACATCTTCAAAACCATGGAAATTAATTTTTTCTTTATCTGGACAAAAAGTTTTTGAGACGGTATAGTCAGATACAAAGATACTTGTGATACGACTGATTTCAGATTTTAGTAAAGACATAGTACGGTCATCTAGAGTGTAAAATTCATTACTAAAGAATTCTAAGCAAGATAAAAGATCAAAGGATTGGACTGGAGATAAAGTACCAGTTTGAAATAATTTACGTATTTCTCCGAAGTTTTTCTTTATAATATTCTTCAAACATAATAAGTTTATGAATTTCTGTAAAAGTGACATAATTATTGTTATATAGTCTACAAAGTTTGATACATTCGGTTAATATTTGTTCAGCTTTATCTAGCCAATATGATTCGCTGTTATTCGGACTAAATAAAGTAAGAATAGTCTTTAATCTGTTTGCTAAAACAATAGGTTTTAAATTGGGCTTGTCTAAAGGATTATAGCAAAATTTTCCACTCAAATCGATTAGAATAATATCGTCTTGTCTACTGGCAGCTGACGCATAGTTTAGAACTTCTTTATAGTAGTTTCCTTTTACGTCTAAAACAAGTAGAGCAAGTTTTTCATCAGGATCTTTTGCGGAATAGTTTATCAGTTGTCTTGTAAAAGGATACATAGCAGAAGAGGTTTTTCCGGTGCCAATAGTGCCTGTGATAAATATGTTTTGATATAATCCATTTTCGTGAATATACTTAATACTTCCATTTTCAGTTTGTCCTATCTTAAGATAAAGTTTTGATGTGTTTGCTATTTCGTCGTCAGAGGGCTTTATAGATTGTTTATACTTAATATATTTTTGTATACTGCTTACTATAAAGATATATACTATTAAATAGCTGATAACAAAACAGACAAAATATGAAATTTTAATTAAATACCAAGTATCAGGATATTTTTCACAGATATCGAAAGGATTTAAGGCATAAGGAAAAATAAGATGTTCTGCAGTTAGAATAGGCAGAAAAAGAAAGGTAAGTAGGGAGGTAAATATACTGCATGACAAAAAGAACCCAAAAGTGTAATAAATAAATTTTTTCAAATTTCCTCCTAATATAATTTTTGTTTAAGTTTTAATTTTGAACCTTGCTGATTTTGCATAAAGAATTTTTCAAACAGATAATATAGAGTAAAAACGATAATAAAAATATAAAGTAGTAAAGTGATAAAAAACAGATTGCTTAAGAAATTAATAATATCACCTCTTTCTGTTTGACTATAATACAACATTTTTTTCAGTTTGTCTATACTTTTTTTGAAATTTGTGTTAAAATATTTTAGAAATACTTTTTAGGGAGGTGCATAAAATGATTGAAAAGACTATGAAAATAGGAGATTTATTACAAGCTTATCCAGATAAAGCAGATATACTATTAGAAGCTGGAATGCATTGCTTAGGCTGTCCAGCGTCACAAATGGAGACTTTAGAAGAGGCTTGTAGTGTACACGGAATAGATGTTGAAGAATTAATTGAAACACTAAATGCAGATATAAAAGAATAAAAACAAAAAGCTAATTTTTTAGAATTAGCTTTTAAATGTCCTTATAGCTCAGCAGGATAGAGCAGTCGCCTCCTAAGCGACCGATGGTGGTTCGAGTCCGCCTAGGGACACCAAACGAAGTGAAGGTGGCACTATAAAAAAGTTGGCGTGTCTAGACGAGTCCGCCCACCAAACTCTATTAAAAGGGGAAAAAAATGAAAGATTTATATGAAGGAATAAAAAAGCTTTTACAAGATAAGGCATTTATAGTATTTGTAATATTTGCAGCCTTATTAAGTTTTGGCTTTGGAATAACACATGTTTCTGTAGGTATTGACGATTTATGTTTTGATAGATATGTAACAGGAACTTGGATGTTATCAGCAAACAGATGGGGAACTTGGGCATTCTATAATTTATTTAAGATAACGAGCTTTTCACCATTTTGGCTAGAACTATTAACAGTTACTACATACTTTGTTACAGCTTTAGTAATGTGTGGCAGTTTAAAGGCTATTACAAAGGACAAGTTAAATAGAGTGTCTTACATAGTATTAGGAGCAGGATATATTTCATTTCCGATTTTGTGTTTCCAATTTTTATATCAATCAACTAATATAACAGTTGCTTTTAGTAACCTAATATTCATATTAGTAGCATATTTGATATGGGATAATTTGAAAAATCATAAGAATAAACTTTGGTTTATACTATATGTATTTTTAGGTGCATTTTCAGTAGCTTGTTATGAATCTTGTATACAAACTTTTGCAGTAGTAGCTTTAATTTTTACAATTATGTGGGTGCTATACTCAGAAGAGAAAGTTAAATTTAAAGAAATATTTATTCATGGGGTTATATATATATTAGTGCTTGCAATTTCTATTGGGTTATATTTTGGTATTGGAAAGCTAATAACAATGCACTTAGAGAAAATTGGACAATTACATGATACACCAGCATATAGCACAACGATTTTTGAAATGGAGCAGTCATATAAAGAGTTTTTAGATCAAAGATATAAAGAATTATATTCAGAAAACACAAATGATTTATTTGTATTTATACTAACAGGAGCGAGTGTAGGATTTATAGTTTGTGCAGTTATTCAGGGAATAAGACAGAAAAAATATCATATTATATGGCTTTCAATTTTTATGGTGCTTGCAAACTTAGTATTCCTTATGATGTTTGATAATCTTTTGTTTAGAATGTATTATTCTTGGACAATTTTAGCGGGTTTTGAGTATTTATTCATTTATGAAACAGCTTTAAGCATAGAATGGATTAGAAAAATAAAACTTGATAAGTTAGTAATCATACTAATAGCATTTATAATATTAATACAGACTAAAGAAACTAATAAATATATTTTTGAAGACTGGAGAGTAAACGAAGAAGCCAAAAATAAGTTTATATTGATAGGAAATACAATAAAGAGTCAGTGCAGTATACCAGGTAAAAAAGTTGTTTATAAATACGAAGGTCTAACAATGACAAGTACTTTTGACTGGGCTGTAAATGTATTTGACGATATGGGCGCAGTAATAACACAGTATATTAATTTTAATGGCTATTTCATACAAAACTCAGGCTGGCGCTGGGAAGAGACTTTGTGGATGGTGCCAGGAGATTATGAGAATAGACGTGTAATAAACAGTTATGTTTCAGAGGGTGAACATTACATCTATGTTGAAATAAATCAAGACTAATAAATGAAGAAGCGTAAAAAACGCTTCTTTTTTTGCTTGCTAAAAATTAAGATAAAGAATACAATAAAAATATAAAAATTTGCGTAAAAAGTGAAACGAAATTAATTTTAAAACGTCATATAGTAAAGGAGGATAAGTTATGCAGAATATGGAACAAATATATAAAGAATATTTTGAAATAGTAAACAAATACTTATTCTGTTTAACTCATAATGACGATATTTCGGAAGAACTAACGCAAGAGACGTTCTGTAGAGCGGTAGAAAAGATAGATACATATAGAGGGGATTGTAAGATGTCAGTGTGGTTATGTCAGATAGCCAAATACACATGGTATGACTATTGTAGGAGACATAAGAGAGAAACAAATTTATGCAATCTATTAAATATAGAACAAGAAGAAAACACACTGGAAGAGGAGATTGTTTCAAAGGACGAAAAAATAAAACTCTACAAGAAAATGCAGAGCTTGGACGAAAAGACAAGAGAAGTAGTGTATTTGAGAATAACGGGAGAGCTTAGTTTTAAAGAAATAGGAGTTATATTGAATAAAACAGAGAACTGGGCTAGACTGACCTTTTATAGAGGAAAAATTAAGTTGAAGGAGGTAGATAAGAATGAAAGAAAATAAAGAATGCAAAGTAGTACAAGATTTATTGCCAAACTATATAGAAAACTTAACCTCAGAAGAAACAAATAAGTTCATAGAAGAACATTTGAAGAACTGCCCAGAGTGCCAAGCAATGTTAGAAAATATGAAAGCAGATATAAAAATAGATACAGTAAAACAAGACGATAGAGAAGTGGAATACATAAAGAAATTCAATGTAAAGTTCAAAAGAGTTGAGTACAAGCTGTTTGTGTTAATTTATGCGATAATTGCTATTTTAATAGTTGGTACATTAGGATTTTTCGGAAGAAGATATGTTATACTTAAAGATTTATCGAATAAATTAGGCAAGTGTGCAGAAATGGATAACTATTATATGAAAATGATAGATCATAGTGATAGTGGTTCAACTATACATGAATATTGGATAAAAGACAATAATGTGCGTAGCTGCACATCAGTTGATGGTGTTAAGTATTGGCAACTTATTTTAAAAGATGGTAAATTTTCTTGGTATCATCAAGACGAGTTATGTGAGGAAAGAGTTGCTGAGGATGGTGAATATGAAGATATTGCAATTTTTTCAAGTACTATAAGTTTGTTACAAGAGTCATTTAATAATCCAAAAGCTATTTTTACGTATTCTATAGAAACATTAAAACTTAATGATAAAGTATGTTATAAAATAAAAGCAAACGATAGTATAACGTACCAATATTTTGAAAAGGATACAGGTTTACCTGTTAAAACAGAATATTGGGAAATTGGGGAATTAGCAGGAGAAACAAAATTAAGGAGTCATGTTAGAAGCTATAAGTTTGAATTTGATTGCGTAAAAGATAGACATTTAGAGTTTGATGATGGAACAGAATATGAATTTGAAGAAGTAACAAAAACAGCTAAACTTGGTGAAACGACAAGTATAAGTGACGGTAATTTGAATATTGAAATTAGCGATCTTTCTTATAATGAAGCTGAAGACCAATTTAAAACAGATATTAAATTTTCTACAGTGGACAATAAAGGTTTAAGTTCATATATTGTGTATGACTATATAATATATGATGCAGATAGTAAGATAGTAGCATCTTCTGTACCAATAGGAATGACACCTAAAAAAGATAGGATTGCAGAAAAATTTGCTATGAAACATTATAATGGAACAACTTATGGAGATTTCATATCTAATATGATAGGAGTGGCAGAACAAAGAACGAATATGTCAGACTCAGGAATAGTACATCAGACATTAACAGTGCCAGATTTGAGAGAAAAATTGAATTTAGAGAATTTGAATATTTTAATAACAGATATAAAGTATAAAAACTTAAATGAAGAAGAAATAATTGAACCTGAGAAAGATTATATATTCAAATTTAATTAACAAAAGTAGCTCTTGAGAAAAACTCAAGAGTTATTTTTTGCTAGAAAATGAAACTTTTTTATAATAAAATGACACTAATAAAGTGAAAGGGGGAATATGATGGCTATTATTAGATTAAGTGATTTTGACAATATTTATAATGAAACATATCAAACTATGCTTAAATTTATTATAGGCAAATGTCAGAATTTAGAAGATGTAAACGAATTACTACAGGATAGTTATATAGAGTTGTATCATACATTAGATCGAAAAAAGGTTTTAAAGATAGAAGATGTAAGTGCATATTTAAAAGGTATTTCAAAAAATGTTATAAAAAAGTTCTATAGAAAGAAATATAGAGAAAGAGAGAAGGTTGTATATTTCGAAAATGAATTAGATTATATTGATATTAAACACGAGGATGAGCAAAATTTAGAGGCAGATTTTATAAATAGAGAAAATGTAGAACAGATATGGAATTATTTAAATAGTAAAAATATTTTAATAGCAAAGACTTTCTATTTATATTATACCTTGGGCTTAAAGATAAGTGATATTGCTAAAGAATTTGAAATTACTGAATCTGCTGTTAAAAATTACATATATAGAACTTTAAAAGAGTTAAAAGAGGTTTTTGGAAAGGAGGAGCAAGACTATGATTAATAAAGCTTATCAAGATTTTACAAATGAAAAATATGATAAAAACAGAAATTATAATAAGATTATGCAAAAAGTAGAACAAGAAAATAAGCATTTTAGGTTTTCCGGCATTCCAGCTGTTGTAGTAGCTGTGCTTGCTATTTTTATTATAACTCCTAGCATATATGCTAAAATTATGTGGAATGCTGAATTTAAGGAGTATTTATATAGACCAGTTGGTGAAGCAAAAGGTAGCTTAGAAGAGGCTAGAGAATCAGAATATGCAGAAGTAATTGATATGGATTATTTAGTGCAAGATGGAATAGGTGTTAAAGTTGATTCTATGTTAATTACAGATGACTGTTTTGATGTAAATGTATCTTTCAAATTTGATAATGATATAACAGTAGATTCAAAAGGATTTGATTATGGATATGCAGTGTATGATGAATATAATAACATTTATACAATAGCTGAAAGAACATTAGCAAATGGAAAGTTGGCTAATAGAACTAAATTTATATATAAGGAACTAGGATTGAAATATAATTCACGTAATTATTATGATATACAATTTTGTAATGGCTCTACAGTTGGACCTAGAGAAGTTAATGAAAATGATAGAGTTATTACTAGTGAATTTACATTAAGGGCAAAGGACGCTTTTCCAAAGAGCAAAAAGATATATATTCGTATATTTGATTTAGGATATCGTATGGCTGACATAGATGAAGAAAATATAAAAAGCAGTCAAGTGGAAATATTTGATATATCAAATGCTGAGTGGATTTTTGAGATAGATGTGCCAGAGAAATTTTATACAAGAGAAACAATGGAATTAAAGTTGAAAGACGAGATACCTGATGTAGAGATAGAAAAAATAATTCTTACAGAAACGGGCTTGGTTGTAAATGTGGCATCAGAAAAAGTTCAGGAAAATTATTTTAAAGCAATGAATAATGCTAATAAGTTTATGGTAGAAAGTGAAAAAGTTTGTGGTATAACAGATGGAGAAGGAAAAAGCTATCATATGGAAGGAAGCGCTGCTGGAGATAATAAATGTGAATTTAATTTTCAAGCAAGCAAGAATGATTTTAATAAAAAGTTATATATAAGTTTTACTATTGATGGCAAAGTTTATACAAGTGAATTAATTGAAAAATAAAAGCACTGCGAGCAGACCGGTTTTCCGGTCTGCTCGCAGGTTTGTATGGCATTTATTGCTGGGGTCGTTTGACATATGCCAACTGGATGCGCTTCACAGCGTTGACCACAGTAATTGTCTTGTGATTGTGATAGAACTTTCTGACTGTGGAATAGTCGGCAGGGTAGAACTCGTGCTGGAAAAAAGCTCGAAGCCGTCGTCATAGACGTTGATTACCAGCACAGGCTTGGGCCGGTCATATACGGCGAACTTGCTCATCGGGTGAGAATCTCCATAGGGCAGGTCTTTCAGCCGGATAAACTCGTTGCTGATAATTTCTGCCAGCTCCTGAATCTCTTGCTCAGACATCGTCTCCTTGAAGTGCTCGGTGAGCTGGGTGGTGATGTCCTGAAGGGATGGGATTTCCACGGGAGTGTTCTCCGGCAGTTGGCCCTCACTGGACTCTGTTCTCGTTATTGTTTTTACCTTTACGCATGCCATTTTTGTAGCCTCCTTTGAAGTGCCTTTGGAGGCTTGCGCCTCCAAAGTTTTTGTGTTTTGGGTGCGCAATATAAGATTACTTACAATACCTATTATAACACAGTTTACATAAAGATTCAAATTTTGACACTAATTTGTAGATATGGTATAATAAAGTTAGATTGATGCGCTTTGCGTATCCGTCTTT
>CATJWN010000026.1 GCA_949745595.1 uncultured Clostridia bacterium | reverse complement strand
ATTCTTGCTGCTGCATTAATTCTTACTATCCATAATTTTCTGAAATTACTCTTTTTATCTTTTCTACCTACGTAAGCATACATACCTGATTTCATAACTGCTTGTTTAGCATTTCTAAATCTATAATGTTTTGCTCCATAGTAACCTTTTGCTTGTTTTAAAACTTTTTTATGTCTTGCTCTTGTTGTTCTAGCTGTTTTTACTCTTGCCATTTATTTTCACTCCTTCTTATTCATAAATTTTAATTCTAGTTACCATATGGTAATAATTTTTTGATTTGTGCTTCACATGTTTTGTCAGCTAATCCATCTTGTACTCTAGCTGTCATTCTAACTCTTTTAGTTTTTGTAGCTAAACGATGTCTTCTGTTAGCTTTTGTTCTTTTTACTTTTCCTGTAGCAGTATAAGAATATCTTTTCTTCGCTGCTTTATTAGTTTTTAATTTTGGCATTTTTCCTTGCTCCCTTCATATTTATACTTTATACTTTTTTGGATAATATAATAAACATTGTCTTACCTTCCAAAAATGGTTTCTTTTCAACTGTTGCAATATCTTCTAAAGATTCTGCAAATTTGTTTAGGATATTTTCTCCAGCTTTAACATTGTTAAGCTCTCTACCTCTAAATCTTAAAGTGAATTTAACTTTGTTTCCACTTTCTAAAAAACTTCTTGCATTTTTGCTTTTGAAATTAAAATCATGTTCTCCAATATTTGAAGAAACTCTAATTTCTTTAATTTCAACTGCTTTTTGGTTTTTTCTAGATTCTTTTTCTTTTTTAGCTTGTTCAAATTTGTATTTTCCATAATTCATTATTTTACAAACAACTGGATTAGAATTTGGTGCAACTAAAACTAAATCTAGATTTTTCTCCTCTGCAAGCTCTAAAGCCTCAGCAATAGGTAGAACTCCCTTTTTTTCACCATTTTCGTCAATTACTTGAACTTCTTTCTCTCTAATTTGTCCATTAATAGGCAATTCTTGTTTTATGATAAAACACCTCCAAAAAAAAATTTGACTTATTTTAAAAAGCCAAATCCACATAAATATCTTATATATATTTGCATAAATAATGATATTTTCAACCTTAAAATCCCATTTGACATAAGGTGAGAAGTGGATACTTCTTCTTAAAACATATATATTTTACTACGTTTTTTCCCTCATGTCAAGCATTTTTTAAATATTTTTATACAGTTCATTTAATCCATAAAAGATTAAATCCTTATCAACAATAATATCTTTATCAATATAATCTTTTACATAGTCAGAATTCCCACCAGTTAGTATAGCTGTGTACTTCTCGCCAGTTTCTTTCTCAATTCTTTTTCTAAGACCATTTATCATTTCACTATGACCTAATATACTTCCTGCATTAATACAATCTGGTGTATCTAGACCTATAGTCTTCTTTGGATTTCCTAATGAAAAACTTGAAAGTTGAGAAGCCTTACTAATAAGGGCATCAACACTAGTCTTTAATCCGAGGACATATCATTCCACCCATAAATTCTCCATCTTTATTTACTACACTACAAGTTGTTGCAGTTCCCATATCAAATATTATAGCTGGTGTCTCAAATTTTGCAATTGCTCCCGTTGCATCTGCAATTAAATCTGCACCTAAAGCCCTTACACATTCTTTATCCATATTTAAAGTAGAGATAATATCTCTTTTTAATACTACTGGCTTAATTCTTACAACATTACATAAAGCCTCTTCTACTTCTAAAGTTGCTTCTGGTACAACAGAAGCTATAATTATACCTTTTATTTTATCTTTTTCGACATTTTCTCCTAAAACATTTTTGATAACAATCTCATATTCCTCTGTTGTTATATCTTTCTTAGTTGTTATCCTAAAACTTTTTAAAACTTCATCATTTTCAATAACTCCAAAATATATTGTTGTATTTCCTATATCAACTCCAAGTATCATATCTTCTCCCCTCTTATTTTCTAAAGTCAATTAGAATTATATAATATTTTTTATTTGTTTTCAATATCCTGACTCTGTATTTCAAAATTGACAAAGCTTACAAAATTGACATTTTATGTAAATTAATGTATAATGAATACTGGAGAATTTTTTAGTTTTCGATTCATTCTATGGAGGGATCAGCAATGAACAACTTGAAAGTTACATTCACAGCGCATTCTCCGTACAAGTTCACCGGCAGCTATTTCAAGCGAAAACCTTATGAGCCATTGCTCGAAGTCATTTTTACTCGGTACATACCGTTTCCGCTGAAATACCCTGCCAAAGTCACCGTAGTTGGTGATGCTTACACCACAACAAGCATACGCATCAGCAATACACAGCAAAACTTCATATTCAGCAACCCTACTTGGAACAGTGGTTGGCACAGCTTCGACAGCATTTTTGCTGAGGAGATTAACCCCGACCGAAAGTCCAAAAAAATCCTGCACATTTACCCTATGGGTATCCATTTTTTGGGGAAAGTAGCTCTTAATGACGCTGTCTATCCCACCACCCATCCGTTCCAAAACATTGTGTTGGTCCTTCATAACGAGCAGAGACATCTCGCCAAACATTATACAAATTGCACATATTTGATTAACGAGTTCTGCAATCTTATGAAAGCGACCTCCAGCTTTAGTTTCTTGGACGTGGTAATATCTGTGCTCGCCACCTTCAAAGTGCACATACCTGACATTGACATTCTGAACGTTGAGGGAGTAATCGATTTTCAATTTGGGAAGCTGATATCAGCCCAAGCCTATTTTGAAGATGCTCTTGTGGAAGCACACCACTATGCGAATGGTTGTACGTTCATCTGTGCCACCAAACATTCCATCATACAAAAGTTTCCTGACGGATGTATCGCTATTCGAAGCGATTTGGTGGATGAAACAGAAAAAAATTCTGAACTGGAGTCAGCGTTGGCAAAAATAGAGAAAATGCAAAAACAGACTTTTCTTATTCCCAACGGCTGACTGAATGTAACCATTTACCAAAAATGTTCAAACTGCCGACGGCTCTGAGCGCTAGCTTAGAGCCGTCGGCGGTTTATTTAATCTTATACCTTAATTTTCTCTTTTATCCGTTCAATCTCAGGCACAGTCTATCTCTAATAATTCTTATAAAGAATATTTTGCTCGTTCTCCACCTATATACTTAGGTCTTGTATATGCACAAGTAATGTTTGCTTTTCCTAAAGTTTTTGTACTTAGTCTAACTGGAACTGCAACTTTTTTTAGGTGCATACCAATTAATGTATCACCTATATCTAAACCGAAGTCTGCTTTAACCTTTTCTACTAATACTGGCGCTTTCATATTTTTATAAACAGTTACTGGAAAAGATCCACCAGCATGAATTTGCGGTACTGCATTTACAATTTCTAAGCAAATTTTTTCTGCTACCTCTCTTTCGATTACTAATGCCCTATTTAAGTGTTCACAACATTGTGAAGCAAGATATATACCTCTTCTATCTAATTCGTTTTTTAAGCCATTGTAGATGCTCTCAGCCACCTCTATGCTTGATTCCTTTCCAATTCTCCCACCAAGTACTTCACTGGTTGAACAACCTATTACTAACAAGCTACCTTTCCTTATTTCAGTTTTTTTACTAACTTCTTCAAAAAACTCCTCTATTATTTGTTTACTTTCCTTTTCAATCTCTTCTAACATAATAACTCCTATAATATATATTCTATGGAAATTATATATTATAGGAGCTTATTTTTCAAGAATTTTGTTAATTATTTGCGATATTACAAATAATAATTTATTTTATTACAAAAAAATTCTGGAAAGTTTGAAACTTTCCAGATATATCTTTAACGTTTGCTGAATTGTGGAGCTTTTCTTGCTTTTTTAAGACCGTATTTCTTTCTTTCTTTCATTCTTGGATCTCTTGTTAAGAATCCATTTTGTTTTAAAACTGGTCTATATTCGCTATTTGCTTCTAATAATGCTCTTGCGATACCATGTCTAACAGCTCCTGCTTGACCTGTGTATCCACCACCTGTTACTTTAACAGTAGCATCATATTTTCCAACAGTATTTGTAACTGTGAATGGTTGGTTAACTATAACTTTTAGGATTTCTGTTCCGAAATATTCGTCTAATTTTTTACCGTTAACTGTAATTTCACCTTTACCTGCTGTTAATCTTACTCTAGCTATTGATTCTTTTCTTCTTCCTGTTCCAAGGAATACTATATCTTTAGATTTTTTTGTTGCCATAATTATTTTACCTCCCAAACTTCTGGTTTTTGAGCTGCATTTTCATGTTCGCTTCCTGCATATACTCTTAATTTTTTAAGCATTTGTCTTCCTAGACTGTTGTGTGGAAGCATTCCTTTAATTGCATGCATCATTGCTTTTTCAGGAGTTTTTTCCATCATTACTCTAGCTGTAGTCTCTTTCATTCCTCCGATATATCCTGAATGATGTCTATAAACTTTTTGATCTAATTTATGTCCAGTTAAAACTGCATCTTTACAATTTACTATTATTACGAAATCACCTGTATCAATATTAGGTGTGTAAGTTGGTTTGTGTTTTCCTCTTAATAACTTAGCTGCTTCAGTTGCAACTCTACCTAAAGATTTGTCTGTTGCATCTAATATATACCATTTTCTTTCAATTTCAGCTTTTTTAGGGCTATATGTTGTATTATTCATGGTAATCCTCCATTCTAAATTCTAATATTATTAATCTATATATACAAACTCAGTATCATAAGTTACCGGGGAGAAACTTTTACATACCAAATTTACATATTACGTTATAATGCTATATTATTATAATACAAGGAATATATAAAAGTCAAGGCTTTTTTAGAAAATATTTCATATTTATTACAAAGCACAATGAAACGTCCCGAGCCTGCACACAAAATGGCTCGGGACGTTTGGTAAAAAGACAAAACCTATGGGGTTTTGGAAAACGAATGGGTTTTCTTTACGCAGAGATTAGCCTTGCCCCAGCGGGCTGGCGAGTCAGCTCGATACGTGCATCTTCATCATACGCAGAGTGGTCAAACACCACATAGCGTCCGGTGTTGCTGTCGATAGCGACACGAACTTCCAACTTGAGCAAGCCAGGCATTTTGCTCGTGCTGCTTTCAACCTTTGCACGAATGCTCTCAGCCTCTTCTCTTGTAGGATATCCCTTGCAGCCCCAACCGGAATAGGTCTCGTCACGATGTCTGATGTCCATAGCTGTACCTCCATATTAATAAAAATTGTTTGGGTTAATCCACATATCTAACTATATTATACCATAAAAGCAGCTAAAAGTCAAAGATTGCAAGGTTTTAGTTAGCATCCAAAATACTATCAATATTCAAATCATCATAAAAATAATATGTCTCAGGAACATCTCCAACTATTATACTTTCAGCAAGTAAAACTCTACTATCATACTCATTTCTAAGTATATTAAACGGTGTTAATACACTTGTTTTTGTTTTTATATCAAGATATATCCTATGTAAAGTTTGATTAATTCCGAACTGATGTAAATTCGGAATTAAGTTTAGCTGTGACATTTCCTGAAGCTTCCATTTTTATGCGAAATTTAGGACCAATTCCAGATAATCCTGAAAAACCTGTAATTGCTCCTAAATTTATTGCTACTTCTACTTGCTCATGACTATCTATTGAATTTTTTATATTAGCAGTAATTTCAGATATCATTTTGTTTATAGGAACTATCTTGGCTTTTATCATAGTTATTTCGCCAGTATCAGTTTTTTCTAAATCAACCAAATCTTCATATTCGTAATCTTTCATAACTTTGCTTACTTCCTCTGCTGCTATATTTATGCCTACACTTGAAGCTCTATTTATACAACTAGCTGCAAATATTGGATAAGCAGCAAATATAAAACTAAATACTGCAGCTAATATCACATTAATTACAATTATGAAGATAAGTTTTAATTTATTTATCTTTGGGAAACGTATACGCCTTCTTGAATATATCTTTTCCAAACTCTTTACCTTCTACTTTAAAATATATAATTTTTCACCAACATTTATCTTATTTGGATCTTCTAAATCATTTGCTCTTATAATAGATTCCATTGTAACTTTAAACATTTTTGCTATTTTCCATACTGTGTCAAAAGGTTTTACAAAATATACTACCATACTATATTCGTTCTTCTTCTCACATTCCTTCTCTTCTACATCTTCTATAATATTTATTTTCTTAGTTTCTCCATCTACACAAATCTCAATTTCGCTAGACTTTAAATTTAAATCTTTCTCCAAACTATACATGTCTTGTATAATAGATGTCTCTTCTTCCTCATAAACGTCTAAATCTACGTTAAAATCAACTTCAAAGGTAATTTTACTACTTACTACAGAATCTACCTTAAAGAACATATTTTTAATTCTATAATCACTTTCACAAATTTGATTATCTTTTACATTTTCCATATCTATAAAACTAGTAATTGGAAAAGTCCCTGAAACGCTTGCTTCTTTTAAATCTTCTGTTTGATAAGTAATTTTCAAATTTAAGTCAGCTTTTGAAAGAACTTTATTAAAACTAATCTTATTTTCTATGTTTCCTAGACTAGACTCGACTTTAACAATTTCAGAAATTGGAGTTTGATTTTCTGTTTCTAAAAATTCTTTTACACTAGCAGTAGCCTTATTATCTCCTACAATTTTTTTAATCTTGTAAGTCTCTTCTTTTATTTCAAACTTCTCATTTTCAATTCCTTTTATATACTCTACCTCTTCTTTTTCAAAAAGCCTTGCCTCTATCTTAACATTGGCAGTAATAGATAATTTTCTTTCATTTAAGATTTTAGCCTCAATATTTTTTAAAGTAACATAAGTTTTACTAGTAAAGTTATCTTTGATTTTCTCATCATCAAGATTTTCAATATAATCTAAAGTTATTTCTAAACTTCTGCTTTCTCCACTTTCAGATAGATAACTTACGTAGCCATCTATTCTACCATCCGCTCTTAGCTTACCTACAGTAACTTCTTCCTTGCAAATATATGTATTTGCATTTGTTGTTTTTATAGCTACCATATCTGGTTTTATATCTGGAACAATAATATCTGTTTTTACCTCAGTCTCCTTCTCCAGCTCCATAACTTTACGCTTTATCTTTATTTTTTGTTTTTCCATATAAAAAATCCTCCATAATAAATAATATATTTCATTTATTCTATTTATATGGAAAAAAAAAAGAAAAATTCCTAAAATTAGGAATTTTCCATAAAAGCTTCTTGTTTAATATGTTTTTTTAGTTCTACATGATTTTGTAATACTGGTGCTATTGGCGCTCCATCACAAAATTTTACTTCTATTGTTTTTGTAAACAAATCAGTGTAATTGTAAGAACCAACTCTATCTACATCTTCAAATTTCACTCTAAAATATTTTGGATAAGTATTTTCAATTGTTGCAACTTTCTCTTGTGGTTTACTTCTCTTCCCTGGTGATTCTTTAACAATTATTTTTTTTCCTATGTTATCTTCTAAATTTTTTCTTAGGTCTGCGATTTCAGATCTGTAAATTCCCATAATTTTCACCTACTAATCCTTCATTTATTAGCTCATTTGCTAAATATTTTATATCACGGTTTAGTAGTGTTGTCAAAACCTGAGTGTAGAGTTCAAATCCTTATGCTTCAATGTTTTCAGCAGTTTCGCGAGTTATGCACATATTGTGTTTTTTTGATTACATTTTCATTTCTTGTTTGTTACATTTTTCATTATGTTCCTTTATATACTTAAGTTTTGTTGCCTGCCCTCCTCTTATATGCCTTTCTGCTTTATTTTCGTCTAAAACTTTCCTAACCTCTATAGCAAGACCGCTATTTATATGAAGTAACCTTGAAGCAATATCTTTATGTACTGTACTTTTGCTTATTCCAAATTTCTTTGCAGCACCTCTTACAGTATCTTTTGTATCTATAATATACTCTGCAAGTTTTACGACTCTCTCCTCTATTGACATTCCTTTCATAAATAAAACCCCCATACGTAAATACTTTTGCTTAATTGTATTCGCGTATAAGAGGTATTAGAACTTTTTAAATATCAAAGAAATATGTAGCTTCTAAATCTGCCTCATGCATCAATAATGCCAAAGGATATTTTTTGAAAGCTGTGCACAAAGTATTGTATTGCTCTTTTGGCTCAGTAAATCCCATATGCCAACGTATAGCATATTTTTCCTCACTAGTTAATTTCATATACTCAGTAATCATCATTACAGACTTTTCACCATGTCCATAAGGAATAGTGTCATCTATTGTATAATATGGTACTTTCTCCCACACCCCTAGCTCATTTTTAGCATTTCTATAATCCACTTTATAGAAATTAGCCTTACAAATATCATGAAGTAATGCAACTATCTTTACAGTGTCTTCTGATACATTTATTTCAATAGGTGTATGCTTTACTTTCTCTGCTAAAATTTCATATACTTTCATACTATGCTCTACAAGCCCCCCTTCATAGTCTCCGTGAAATCTTGTACTTGCTGGTGCTTTATAAAAATCTGTCTTTTCTAAAAAAGCTAGTAGTTCGTCCATTCCTTCTCTATTTACTGTTTTTAATAAACTGATAAATTCTTCTTTCATAACTTCTTAATCCTCTATTTCTACATTTTCGTTTAGTAATTTTTCTTGCATTTTATTCCATTTACATTTTGTCATTCTTATATATCTTAGATTTTTTAGACAATATAAATTTTTCAAATGTAAAACTCTACCATTTTCAAAATATACTTTTTCCAAATTCTTAAGTATACCAATGTTCTTTAAATTAATATATTTGTTATTTGAAATTTTCAAAATATGCAAACTTTTTAGAAGTGAAATATACTTAAAACGTAATCTCTTGCAATTGTCAAAAGAAATAATTTGTATATTTCCTTGTAACCTTGACTGTGACTTCATTATACAATTTGAAAACTGTACGCCTTCTACTTTTGGGCATCTGTTTATCTCATTTGTTTGATAATTATTTATTATAAAATTTTGGAGACTTATAAACTTTAAGTTCTCTAATTTTTCAAAATCTCTAAAATCATAGTTATATTTAATGCCATTGTTATCAATGGCATTAAGTGAAATTTCTTCAACATTTTTTAATTTATCGTTTGTTACTTCAGATACTTCTAATTTCTTTAATAAATAATTCTCAAAATCCTTACTTAAAAAATCAATCTTCATTTATCTCTTCTATTCCTTCTTCTGCATGCTTACCGACTGGAAGAGCTTTTCTTTTATTGTACTTAAACACATTTTGTATCTTCTGTATAATATGTTTCACACAAGCTTTTATACCATTATCGCCCTTAAAATAATTAGCAATAACTTTTTGGTTTAAAGTTTCTGTGCAAGCTTCTGATCTAAAACCTTGAGGTGTATGTGTCTTCGAAAAGTCTTTATCGCTTAATAAACAATACATTAATTTAGATTTTATCCTATTTGAACCTGACATCTTCTTACTATCTAAAGATAAATCAACATTATACCAATTATCCATTAACTTTACCTGGTTCCAAACATGCTTATCTGCCATTCCAGCAAAACTTCCTCTAACGATTTTAGCTGGTATTCCAAGTACTGCCAAACAATTTTTTAATATCTCTGCAAAACCTAAGTCTACACATTTATTTTCTAATAATCCATTCTCTAAATTAGTTGACTTTGCATTATTTACTTTAGCATATTCTTCAATGTCCTCTTCCAAAATATTATCATACATTAAAGTGGTTCCTAATATTTTATATACGTCTAAGAATTGCTTTAATTCTTCTTCTTCTCTATCTATATTTTCAAGTAGTTCATCTACTCTCTGTCTAATAGCAATATAAGTATCTATTGGATAACAAAATCTGTTTTTCTCATATTCTAATGCACCTTCAAAGTCAAGTACGTTTATATTTTGTATTTTTAACTCTTCTTTTAAGTTTTGGGCAAGTTCTACATCTATACATGAAACATCCTTTATAGCTATTGTAACTTTTCCTTTTACTTTTTTTAAATCTGATAAATTACGCTTCCAATTACAATTTCCAGCATCTATTACTAAAATATTATTTATTTTTCCTAAATTAATAGCATCAGATAATTTTGATAAATCACTACCATTTACTGTAATTGATATCATACCATTTTCTTTTATTTCTAAAGCATTTGTTATTGCATTCTTACTATCTGAAATAAGTTCTGCTGAAATTTCTTTATGGCATTTTCCATTTATTAAATTATCTAATTCTTTAAAACTCAAAATATTATTTTCTATATTTATCTTCTCTAAATTAGACATTGAATTTAAGAAGTCCAAATTATCTAACTTACAATTTAAAACATTTGTAAGATTTAAGTATTTTAAATTTTCAAACTTTGAAACAATATCAATAGACGCTTTTGCAAAATCTACTTTATCAAAATTTAGAGCTTCAATTTTTTCTGGATTTACAATTTGTTCTAAGCAGCTTTGTACACTACAAAATCTAATGTTGTTTAGAGAAAGCATCTTTAAGTTCGTTAACTTTTTAAAAGAAAAATTTGATGGTACTTTTACATTGTCTAAAATCAAATTTTGAAGTAACTCAGGCTTACAAATATTTGCAATAATAGCATTTACATTTGTCCTTTGATCTCCTTCAATAATAATAGTTTTTATATTGATGCAAAGTCCAACAATGTTTAAAAGTTTTGATTTTGGATCAATCTCACTAATAACTAGTTCTTCAATCTGATCCAAATGTTTTTCCATCAAACTATCAAAGTCTTCTAAAACAGCATTATTAAGTTCAAATTTCCTTAAATATTCTTTCACTTTTCTCTCTCCATTCAATAACCATTTAATATTATATCATTAAATAGAGATTTTTAATATTTCATTTATGTTAAATTTTTACTATTTTTACAGAAAGATTGGTAATTATCATAAGTAATATGTATACAGCTACAATTGCTGCTCCTGTAGGCATATCTAAGAAGAAAGACAATAGCATTCCTAGTAAAAAACATATAACTGAAATAACACCTGACTTTATAACTAATCCCTTAAAACTTATTGTCGTTTTTCTCGCAATAATTGCTGGAAAAACTATTAGACTAGATATTAATAGTGTTCCCATCATTCTCATTCCTATTACCACTATAAAGGCTGTAAGTAAAGAAATTAAAAATTGGTATAAGGTAACATTTATACCAGAAGTTTTTGCAAATTTTTCATCAAATGTTATAAAAAATAATCTATTATAGAAAACAATATAAACTCCTAGAGATAGTAAAGTAAGTATAATACTTAAAATTACATCTTTAGTTGTCATTGCTAAAATACTTCCAAACATATAATTATAACTATCTGCCCCAAATCCACTTGTAAATGCTGTTATAATAACTCCAAGTGCTAATGTGCCACTTGCCACTAAAGCAATAGTAACATCGCCTTTTTCGCCTTTCTTTTGGCTTATAAGCATAATAATAATTGATGCTACAATAACAATAGGTATAGAAACAGCAAGTGGTGGTAAGTTAAGTGCCATTGCAAGTGACAAAGCTGCAAAACCCACTTCTCCGAAGTCCATGTCCTATCATTGAATAATTTTTTAAAACTAATATTACACCTATAAGAGCCGCAGAAAAAGATACTGCGATTCCACAAATTAATGCTCTTTGTATAAATGGATATGATAATAAACTAATTATTTCTTGCATTACAATCCTTTCCATCCTTTCATCTCACCATCATATTTTATAGTTTTTAACAAACAAATTATACGAGGCTTGATATGTTCTACTTCATCTAAATCATGTGTTGCCATTATTATTGTTAGTTTTTCTTCTTTGTTTTTTTTCTCTAAAATATCATATAATTCTTTTGTTATATTATAATCTAGTCCTGTAGCAGGTTCGTCCAAAATCAAAAGTTTCGGCTGTTTTATAAGTGCTCTTGCAATAAACACTCTTTGCTTTTGACCTCCTGATAAATCGCCAATTCTTTTATCTTGTATATTCTCTATTTTTAAGCTCTTAATAACCTCTTTATATATTTCTTTATCTTTTAATGTATAAAAAGGAAGCTTTTTGTGTTCTTGTCTACCTAACATTATAATTTCCCTAGCCGTTGCTGGAAAATCCAAATCTTGCAAATTTGTTTGAGAAAGATACGATAGTTTATCTAAAGGAATATTGATTTTCACTTCACCTTCATCTGCTTTTTTTAAGCCTACTATTGTTTTGATTAAAGTACTTTTTCCAGAACCATTTTCTCCCATTAAGCAAACATACTCGCCCTCATTTACTTTGAAATTTATATTTTCAATTGCAGTGTGGTTTGAATATGAAACCTTTAAATTTTTTACTTCTAATATTTCCAAAATAATTCTTCCTTTCTTAATTTAAAGCTGTTTTTAAATTTTCTAAATTTTTCTCCATTAAACTTACATAACTATCTTTACTAGTATCTGCATTATGCAAAGTATAAAGAACTAAAGACTTAGCACTAGTTTCCTCACCAATCATTTTAGCAACTGTACCTTCACTGAGTTCTTCATAAAAAACCACTGGTAAATTATGATTATTAATATAATCTATAACTGACTTAACTTTTGAAATACTTGGATCTTCTCCCTCACCACAGTTATTATAAACACTTACAAAACTCAAATTATATTTATCGATAAAATATGAATATGAAAACTCTCCTGCAAATGCAATTTCATTTCTTGAAGCTCCCTCTACTATTTTTTCAAATTCTGAATTTAGTTTTTCTATCTCATGTTTATAACTTTCTGCATTTTCTGTATAAAACTTTGTATTTTCTGGATCTATCTTACAAAGACTTGCTAATATATCGTCAATCATTATAATAGCATTTTCTGGATTTAACCATATATGACTATCAAAACTGCTTTCATTATGATGTTCTTCATGCTCTTCTTGTACAATTTCAGAATTTTCAAAATGACTTTCAAACTCTTCTTTGTTTATTAAATTAATATTATTTGAAGTATCTACAACTTCAATTTTAGAACTTACACTTTCCAAAATATTTTCTGCCCAAGGTTCAAACTCATTCCCTGTGTAAATAAACATACTACTGTTTTCAATATCAATCATATCCTTTGGAGTTGGCTCGTAAGTATGGCTTTCAACTCCAGATTTTAATAATAATTTTACTTCTACTTTATCCTTGCCAATTTGCTTTACAAAATCATAATTTGGAAAAATAGTTGCTATTACTTCTAATTTTTCTGTTTCATTATTTATACCATTTGGTGTATAGAAAAATATAAATAACATAACAAGTAAAATCAAAATGAATATATCTATAACAAATACTAATTTTCTTTTCATAAATCTCCTCTATCTATTTTATGTATACTTTATTAGTTTACTATTTTTTAGCACTTTTGTCAAGTAAGTAAAAGCTCTAAAAGCGCATAAAAGGTAGAGTTTAAAACTCTACCTTTTTTAATTATTTCATTATAGCTTCGGCAACTTTCATTGGGTTATCAAACGAAAGATTTGATTTTTCTCCATCAATTGTTTCTACTGTTTGTATAGAAGAATTTGTTATTAACCCTTTTGCATAATCTTCTAGCTTAGTTTTTGTTAATCCTTCTTTAATCAAAGCATCTACTTCTTCTACATATCCGCTTGAAAGTATTTGTGTTACTGGCATATAATTTGGATATTGATAGCTTTGAAGCTGCATCATATTGTTTTTTAGTTCTTTTATCTCCTTTTTCATACTGCTTGTATAATACCTATTTGCTATCATTTTTCTATATACTTTTATATCACCATCTGAGAATCCTAAATCTCTCATTTGATCTATATGGAAAGTATGTGGACTAACATAACTTAAAATTCTAGCATATCCTGTAAATTCTGCAAAGAAAGTAAAACTTCTATTAGTCATATAATCATCTACATATTTATTTGTATATTCATCCTCAAGTGACTTTGGGTAAATTCCATCTACTATAACTAATTTCTGAATATCCTCTGGATATAAATTAGAATAAGTATATGCATACATACTAGAAGTACCTGTAGCTAAAAAGATGTATGGACCTGGAATTCCTAAGGCTTCTAAGGCTCCTTTTATCTCTTGCGCAAATTTTATATTAGTTCTTTCAGATTTTGCAGATAAACTAAAACCATAACCAAAATATTCTAAAGTTACTACTCTATAATTTGAAGACAAAGCATCTGAATACTTTTTATATCTTACAATAGGCGAACTCTCCCCTACATCAGGTAATATTACTACAGTTTGATCTCCATATCCCGCTGTCCTTGCATTCATTCTATTATCACTTACTGTTATTAAATTCTTATACCCACTTCTATCTGCTTGGTATATTTCTCTAATCTTAAAAACATTATGCAATATAGAACACAAAGCTATAATTATTGCCAATCCTATTAGTACTGCTAATACAAAGCTCTTAATATGTTCCCACATAATATTAAGTGCAATTATAAATTTCTTCACCTCTATACTCCTTTAAGATCCCACTACATATTTCGTTTGGAAGGCTGTACCATTAATATTTATAAGTACAGTTAATATATCTTTTCCTTGTGTTTTGTCTAATATTAATTGAAAATCTTCAACATTCTGACATAATTTTATTGAATTATAGTAAAGATTTTTATTTTCAGAATCAAAAATAAATGAGTTCATTCCGCTATCTGACTTAAAAGTAATGAAATCTTGTAAATCTGTTTCTCCACTAGATAGGCTAGAAAGTTCTTTAGGGTTTGACCCTGTGTTATTCGTACCCTGTATTGCATATATAGTTGCTCCCGGCTTTTTACATTCATTTAGTAAATATAAATTAAATTTATTATATTCACTATTACTTCCAATGCTTTCATCCATTACTTGAATATTACTATAAAAGAAAGTAGTTATCCCTCCAACTACTAGTGTAATTGCAGCAAAGCTTGCAACATATAATATTAAGCTTATCATTGTTATGCCTTTTTGTGATTTTATCTTTTTCACCTCATTCACCTCTACTTCTTATATGATAACTTATAATTAATTTATGTGCAAGAGTTTAAAAGAAAAAAATGAAAAAGTCGGCAATAATATTTTCTAACAAGTACAAACTCTAAGAAAATCTAATTGCCGACATAACATATTTATACATTAACTTTTAAATTAAGCTTGTTTTGGAAATTATTGAAGTTCAATAACTGCTCCTGCTTCTGAGAATTTAGCTTTCATTTCTTCAGCTTCTTCTTTAGAAACACCTTCTTTAACTGTTTTTGGAGCTCCGTCAACTAATTCTTTAGCTTCTTTTAATCCTAATCCTGTAACGTCTCTTACAACTTTGATTACAGCGATTTTATTTCCGCCAGCATCTTTTAATACTACGTTGAATGAAGATTTCTCTTCAGCTGCTGCTCCAGCTGCTCCACCTGCTGCAGGTGCTGCAACTGCTGCTGCAGTTACTCCGTATTTTTCTTCAATTCCTTTTACTAATTCTGATAATTCAACAACTGTTAAGCTGTCGATTTCTTCTAACATTTTTTCTATTTTTTCACTCATTTTTATATCCTCCTATATTTTATATATTTCGATAGTCTACTATCATAATTTTAAGTGAATTATTTTGCTTCTTCAGCTTCTTTTTTTACTCTAACTGCTTCAAGTGTAGCAGCAAGTTTTGATACATTTGCAAGTAAACATCCAGCAAGTTTTGCGATAAGCTCTTCTCTTGATGGAAGTTGTGCAAGTACTTTTAGTTCTTCTGCAGTTGTAGCTTTTCCTTCTAGTACACCAGCTTTGATTTTATAAAATTCTGATGTTTTAGCATAAGCATATATTGCCTTAAGAACTGGTAAGTATTCTTCATTAGCTATAATAACTGCTGTTGGTCCAACTAAAGAATCATTTAACTCTTCAATTCCACACTCTTTTAAAGCTCTTCTTGTAATATTGTTTTTAATAACACAATATTCACCATTTACAGCTCTAACAGATTTTCTTAGAGCAGTTACATCAGCTACATCAATTCCTCTATAGTCTGTTAAAAGTACTAAACTAGCATTTTTCATTTTTTCAGCTAATTTCTTTACTTCTTCTTCCTTTTGTTTGATTATTTTTTCACTAGCCAATTTTTTTCACCTCCGTACTTTATATTAAATTAATTTAAAACTAAAATTAAAAACTTTCTAAGATTAACCACGAGGTATAATCATAGAAAGCTTTTACTCTCTTCTTCTACCTCGGTAGGATTTACTTTTGTACCTACTGTCTTTGGTTAATATTCAAATTTATTATTATTTTTGATTTAAGTATATACTTGGTCCCATTGTTGTTGTTACAGCAACACTCTTAATATATTGTCCTTTTGCAGCAGCTGGTTTAGCTTTAATTATAGCATCTATAATTGCATTATAGTTCTCTACTAATTTAGCTGTTCCAAAAGATACCTTTCCAATACCTAAATGTATTATATTGTTTTTGTCTAGTCTGTACTCAACTTTACCAGATTTGATTTCTGATACAGCTTTTGTAACATCCATTGTTACTGTTCCAGATTTTGGGTTTGGCATCAAACCTTTTGGTCCTAATACTTTACCTAATCTACCTATAACACCCATCATATCAGGTGTTGCAACAATAACATCATATTCAAACCAGTTCTCTTTTTCAATCTTTGGAACTAATTCTTCTGCTCCAACAAAATCTGCTCCAGCAGCTTCAGCTTCTTTAGCTTTATCTCCCTTAGCAAATACTAATACTCTTAGAGATTTACCAGTACCATTTGGTAACACTACTGTACCTCTAACTTGTTGGTCAGCATGTTTTGAATCTACACCTAATCTAACGTGTAATTCAACTGTTTCATCGAATTTAGCTTTTGGCATTTTTTCAATTAAACCAAATGCTTCTTCT
>CATJWN010000025.1 GCA_949745595.1 uncultured Clostridia bacterium | reverse complement strand
CCTCGCCAAAGGGGCGGCGACAAACACATTTATTAAAAACAATGATGTTCTTAATTATTATATTCATAATACCACAAAATATGCCACATGTCAAACAGTATTTTTATTTTAACTTTCCATAATACATATCACTAAATATTCCACCTTTTTCAATAAGTTCGTCATATTTTCCTTTTTCTTCTATTATCCCTTTATTCAAAACTATAATTTCATCACAATTTTTTAATGTAGTTAATCTATGTGCAATTGATATGATAGTAGTATTATTTTCTCTTTGTACTTTTTCTATTTCTGTTTGAATATATTTTTCTGATGTATTATCTAATGCTGATGTTGCCTCATCTAATATTAAAATTTTAGGCTTTCTTAAAAATATTCTTGCAATTGCTATTCTTTGTCTTTGACCTCCTGATAAGTTATTTCCACCTTCTGATATGATGGAATTAAACTTATCTGGTAGCTCACTTATATAGTCATAGATATATGCTTTCTTTGAAGCTTCAATAACTTCATCTATTGAAACATCTCTATCAATTCCATAACATATATTCTCATATATTGTTCCTGCTATTAAAAATGGACTTTGTGGAACTAAAGCAATTATTTCAGATATATTTTTTCTATTTAAAGTGTTTATATTCTTAGAATCTATTATTATATTTCCATATCCTTTTTCTAATTTACATATTGCTTTAATAAGTGATGACTTTCCACATCCGCTCGGTCCTGCTATTCCTAAGAAACTTCCTTTATTTATAGATAAATTAAATTTGTCTAATATTACTTTATCTTTGTCTTCATTATAATAAAACATTAAATCTTGTATATCTATAATTGGCGTTATATTAATTTCTTCCTTTTTATATGATATTTCACTATATGAAAAATCATTAGGTATTTCCACCATTTTAAAGAAATCTGTGGCAAGTACTGTACATTCAGATAGTTCATCAAATATTCTATGTAATTCTTCTAATGGTTTTATTAATTGATTAAAACATAAATATGCTGTTAATACTGCTCCTACAGATATTATATTTTTCGTTGCTAAATATGTTGAAATTCCAATTATTAATACTGTAAAAAATGCTTGATTAACAAATTTTAAGCAGTCATATAACGCCATTGCTTTATGATGTTTCATTTCCTTTTTTCTTAAAAACTCCGATTTATTATCAAATCTTTTAGTCTCAAAATCGACACTATCACTGATTCTTATAACTTCTATACCATTTATTAATTCGACAATAGTTCCATCCATTTGTGATTTACTTTCTAAAAGTTCCACTCTTATACCCTTTTGACTATTTATTTGTTTGAATACTATGAATATTCCAATTGGTATTACAAGCATCATTGGTAAAGCTAATACAAATGGCAAAGTTATAAATATTGTTATAATTGCAGCAATACTGTTAAATACTGCTGGCGCAAAATCCATAAATAACAATTTTTCTAATTTTACCGTTCCCTCTAAACATCTATTCATTCTTCCGTGTATATTTCCAGTCATATTTTCTTTAAAATATGATAGCGGTGCCATAAGTAAAGAACTTATTACCATTCCTCTTGCCTGTTTTTCTGTTCTTGTTGCAGTATCTTCTACCATAACTCTTCGAACTATCTTAATAACTTCGTTTGCAACATTTACTACTAATATTAAGATTAAAAATGGTATAACTTTTGAAAATGATATTTCACTTTTAGTTAATATATCATCTGTCAACCATCCAATTGCCTTAGGAGTTATTTGTGTTAAGCCAGCAGAAACAATCATAATAAACACAATGATGATAAACGATACTTTTTGTTTTTTAGTTAATATTTTATATAATTTTTTTAACACATTTTTTATAGATTCGTTTTTTACTTTTTTCATTTTTTATATAAATTCTCCTTGTATAACATCTTACTTTTATATTTTATCATACTTTTCCCTTTTTGTAAAAAGATACCTTGCTACTGTAAATATTTTTATCTTTTCTAATTATATTTTTCTTATATGGAAGTTAATCAACCTCACAGGAGTTGACATCAACCTTCAATTCCCAGCTGGCTGGGCACAAGCTAAAGAAATAAAATACGCACAAGGGTTTGATAGACCTGCGCCTCGTGACTTTGTTGGATATGCACCACTAACAGCCACTGAAGCTGTAAGCATTTACAATTTCATTATGTCAAGAAAATTTTCTTTAATGCTAACTTACCATACACAAGGAGAAGTTATTTACTGGCAATTTCAAAATTATGCACCAGCAAATTCATTAACTATAGCAAACACCTTCTCCCGTGTTTCTGGCTATAGGGTTGAAAATACTCCTTATGAATCAAGTTTTGCTGGACTAAAAGACTGGTTTGTTTACTATTATAGACTTCCTGGCTTTACTATCGAAGCAGGAAGTGGCACAAACCCATTACCAATTAATGATTTTAACAGTATCTATTCCAAAAACTTAGGTATTTTAGTTAATGGTATGTTGCAATAAACACAAAAGACACAGGAACTTTCATTAGTCTCCTGTGTTCTTCTTTTACTTAACCTTTACATATTCTTATTAAAATATTCTTCAAACTCTTCTTTAGATATTGGTTTTGAATAATAGTAACCTTGGATAATATCACCTTTTATTCTCCTTATATATTCTGCTTGTTCCTTAGTTTCAACACCTTCAACTACAGTTTTTATTCCTAAGCTTTCAGCAATGAATATAATATGATTTATAATATTTTTATCACTATTTAGATCTGCTTTGTCTACAAATACCTTATCTACCTTTATTATGTCTATTGGCATACTTTGAAGCATACTAAGTGAAGAATAACCTGTACCAAAATCGTCAATAGAAATAGTAAATCCCTTTTCCTTTATTTTAGTTAAAATCTTTAATATATCTATATTTCCATCTACAGTTGCACTTTCTGTTACTTCTAAATCAATTTGATTTGTTTCTATTTCATATTTATTGCAAATTTCTACGTACTTTTCAATAAAATTCTCGTCTACAAAATGTTCTTTTGAAACGTTGATAGATATGTTGGGCATTATACCAAACCTTTCTCTCCATTCAGCTAAATCTTGACACACCTTATCAAAAATATACATATCTAATTTTAAAATAAACTTATTTTTTTCAAATAATGGAATAAATTTGTTTGGCGGTATAAACTCCCCATCTTTATACCATCTTACAAGTGCCTCAGCTCCTGACATTTTTTCATTTGCAGTAAAAGTTTTTGGCTGATATACTATTACAAATTCTTTCTCTTTTAAACCTTTTTCCATGTCAGATTCTAGCATTTGTTCTTCCATTAGTTTATTCTCTAGCTTCTCATCAAATAAATAATAACTATTATTATATACACCTTTTACTTGAGAACGTGCTAAATATGCTTTATCTAATACATTATTAATATCCATTTCATTTGGAATAATATTGTATGCACCTATTGACAAATTCAATTTTATATTAATTCCATCTATTTTTAACATAGAAGCTTCTTCATATATTTTACTAAGCAATTTCTTAATGTCTTCTTCATATATAAATATACTAGCAAATATATCATTAGAAACTCTACAAGTAATATTATTATCTGGTAATAAGCTTTCTATTTTATGTCCAAGCTCTTTTAAAATTTCATTAGAAAAGGCATAGCCATAAATTTTATTTAATGCTTTAAATTTATTTATATCAACTGTAATTATATATTTATTTTTATCTTTTTCTTCTTTTAGAAAAATCTCTCCGTTTCCTTTAAAGAAAGTTATATTTCCTAAAGAAGTTATAGGATCTATGTATGCAAGATTAAATATTTTACGTTTCCTTTTTTGAGTTGAAATAATACTATAAATAGATGTAACTGTAACAACACAAATTATAACTAAACAAATTATAATTGATAATATTACAAAACCAATAAGCTCACTTGCAATCGTACTATCAGATGCTGTCGTTACAACATACCAATCATTTATATTCATTTTTTCATAATGAACAAAATACGTCTCATCGCCTAATTTTACATCAAAAGTTCCTTCTTGCCTAAGCTTAATTGCTCTTTTCATATTTTCAATCTTTTCAAGTTGTTCTTCTTCTGTTATATTATAATGAGCCACAAAGTAATTATATAAGCTTACTGTGCTCTCTTTTATGTTATCAAAAGAATCAATTAGTACTATTCCATCATTATTTATTAAATATGTACCACCTCTTCCAAACAATCTCCTAAGTAAAATTTCTTTATAATCTACTGTATTAATAGTTGCCATTAATACTCTATCTTTATTATTTAATTTAAAAGTTTTGGAATATATATTTACTTGATTATCTGCAACTGTACTTGGTCTGTTTTCAGATAAGTATACATCACTCTGTGCAAAAAACTCGTCAATATTAGCATAATTCTTTACTTCATAACCATCACTTGTAATACCATTTCCTTCTCTGTCTAAAATAACTAATCTTGTAAAATGATGTTTATCTATTTCATTTGCAAAACTCTTAAAAATCTCATCTTCTGTTTTAATATGTCCTGCATCTATATACTCTACCATTAAATTAACAAAGTTCTTTTGAGTCGTTATTGCCAAATTTAATTGTGTCGAAATTTGCTGACTAAATTCAGTTATGTTTCTGTATATATTTTGATACATCAACTCTTTTACATACTTAATATATATAGCTGATACTATCAGCGATATTATAAATACCAAAAGGATTAAAGCGACATTGATTTTCTTACTCCTATATCTTATATAACCAGTTCTTTTATCCATCGTTCTAACTAATAATTTATTTTATTAAATTATTTTTCCCCTTTCAAGTTATTCAATATCACTTTATAATAAAAACAACTTTTTTTCAAGGTTTATTTACATTAAAATTATTTTAGTTTTAGCATATATAATTTTCTTAAAAATCCATTTGATAATCTAGTTTCTTTTACAAAATTCAAACCTACTTTTTCAAGAGTTTTACAACTACTTATATTGTCAGGATGTGCCATAGATATTATATAATCGAAATTTAAGTTCTTAGCAAGCTCCAATTCTAATCTTTGAAGGTTTGTAGTTATTCCATTTCCTCTGTACTCTGGTAATACTAAGTTCCCACCAAGTTCACAAACTGTATAATCTTCAAGTTCAAACTCTTTCTTAAAATCTGCAAGCATACTTTGAGAAACGTATAGTTGTGCCATTCCGAACAAGTTTATCTCCATCATAAGCACCATAAAGTGGAGCATAATTTTTATCATCAAACATGCTATCAAATTCCCATTGTTCATAAGGAATAAAATACTCTTCGTTATCTAAACCACTTAATACTGTATCTATAAGCTTAAATAACTGCTCTTTGTCTTTTGTATCAATCTTCTTATATATTAAGTTCATAATTTCCTCCTAATAATAATTTTTTATTCTCTCTTATTAACCCTACTATAGAAGAAATTGCAAGCATAACTTCTAATATAATTCCAAAGATTGAGAAAATATATATGTTGTATATTATAGATATTATACCTACAGGTATTCCTAGTAATTTATATACTTTTGTACTTTTTTGCCAGACAGAATATGTGTAAAGCATAGTAGCAATCACTGGCATCATACTTAATATTCCGTTATATGTGATTATCGCAAAAACAATAGATATAACATACAAAACTGCTAAAATGATATAATCTTTTAAACTTTTTTTGTCGCTCTTTCCATTCTTCTTTTCATCTATCATAAATATAATATTTCTTAAGATAGCAACAATTGTCATAGCTAATCCAGAATACGCCGATAAACATAAGAAAGATAATCCTGTAGCCATCATTGCACAAAAATTATATATAAGTATATTTTTCCTATTTTTAGACTGATACGTTATTATTAAAAAAGTGTAGTTTATTATTATAAATATTTGTGAAAGTATGTATGTAATTGTCATTTCAAAATCTCCTTTAAATCCTCAGAATATTTTTTTAACTCTTGAAAGCAATTATATGCTTCTTCTATTTCTTTAGTATTTTTAGAAATATATCCTCTTTCACTACTTTCTTCTGGTAAATCTACTATTAAGGCTCTTTTATCAATTCCATCCCAACCATTTGCAACTATTTCTAATAATTTAGGATTGGTTTTTGCAACTTTATCATAATCAACATACATAGTCTTTATATTACTTTGCATATATATTTTTAAAGTCTTATTCTTCTTAAATTCTTTATTTTTCGCTTTACTAAATATAAAAATCCTCTCTACATTAACACCTCTATTTGCCATTTCTAAATTTATAACTCTAAATTTCATTTCTTGTGATGACTCTGTCCACTCATCTTCTAACATTGTTGAAGCGCACCACAAATGTGATTCCTTATTTAACTCCCTAAAATAACTATTTATAGCCTTATAAAATCTTCCTATCTCTAAATTTTCTGTTCTTCCTTTAGAATCAAATTCAATCTTACCACCATCTGTCACAATACTCATACCAGTAGTGTTCTTAAATTTCACCAATAACTCTGTGATATCTTCGGCAATTTCCTTATAATTAACTAAAACTTCTTTGTCCTGTGGTATATCTAAAATCAAAGTATTTATTTTCAAACCTATTTTATTTTTTAAGTTATTTGCTAATTTTTTCTCTACTTTATTTCTATTTGTACTCTTGTAATCAACAATCACCATACTTGATTCTGCATTCAGCTTTTCTGAAAAACTTATTATAAAGTTTTCTTCCTTTTTATCTAAGTTATTTATAGGAAAATATATTAACCCTTCATAATACGGCTCTAAAATTCCAAAATCACTTATTTTACTTAAGTCACTACATTCTATGATATACCCTTCCCTAGCTAATAAATTTTCTAATTCTTCTTGAACTTCCTTTTTAGGATTTATAATCATAACTCTTTTGGGTATGTTTATATACTTATAAATATTACTTCTTTTGTCAGAAGGTTTAAGCGTTTCTTCTGGAATCTCCCATACCATACCTCTTTTTACTGCACCATTTATTCTTTGCTCTTTGCATAGCTTTATAATTCTTCTTTCTGATATTCCCCATTTTTCAGAAAATTGCTTTGCTGTTAGATATGCCATTTTGTAGTTCTCCTTCCTATCGTTCTTGATTCAGAATAATACATCTGTTTTTATTTTATACCGAATTCAGAACAATGTCAATAGTTTTATAATATTTTATAATTAAAAATCTTATTATTCATATTCCTAACAAGCACTTTAAAATAGTTCGTTATTATGAACTTTATACAAAAAAAATAAACAATCTTTTAAAATATTCAAAATTTTATCTAAACAAAAAAAGCCTATCTAGTAGGCTCTTTTATATTAGTTTTGTCTTACTTCTCTATATACATCTTCTAATTTATCTTCTGAGATTTCAAGATCCCTTAAGATTTTTATTGCTTCTTCTCTAGTTATCTTTTCAAAAATTCTCTCCGTATTTAAGACTTGTTTTATGATACTATGCTTCAATACCTTTTTTTCATCTTTTCTTCTATCATCTGAATAATAAGTAATTAAAGTATCATTCATTAATTTCAAATCACTTAACGTCATCATCTCTTTCTCCTTCTTTTTCATCTTCAGGCACTGGAACTTCCCCTTGTAGTTCATCTATCGTGCGTTTGCTTCCTCTATATGCATATTGACCTGAATTAAATCTTGCAATTATTACTTCTCTAGGCAAGACTTCTAATTCCATTGTATCGCTATTTAGTACATAAAACTCCTGACAACCTGTTTTGCTAACAACCATTGCACTTCTGGCTTCTGTTCCTGCCATTCCTTCTCTTTCATTTTGTCTTATCCAAGTTCTTTGTGTGTCGTCACCAAAGAAGCCTATTGCTCCGAAATTCCATTATTCCCATCATTGCTTCTGTTCCTGCTATTCCATGTTCTTTCATCGTTTGAACTAAAGCTTCCATCTTGCTCGATACATCATTTTCTTCTAAAACACTTTTTTCACTTTCCTCTCGTTCCCTTATATTATCTAACATACTCATATAGCTATTTATAGTCTGAACATCATCATACACAAGAGGTGTAAGTTTCATTGTTGCATTATAATATCTTTGATTAGGATCATAAGATGGTTTAATACCACTTATTGGAAGTCCCATTCGCATTTTATAAAATTCATTTGAATGTCCTTGAGCTGTAGTAGCTTCAACTGTTATTACACTATCTTGTCCAATCAACTCAACAAGAAAATGTCCTTTACTACCAATTATTTTAGCTTCTAAAATTTCACCTAAATCCTGATTTATAAATTTAGCATATATTCTAGAAAAATCAAAACATATTAATTTATCTCCTGGTCTTACTCCCTCCAAGAAAGCCCTATCTAATGAAAAATCTTTACCATCAAAAATCTGCTTATCATCATAAGAAAAAGTTTTACATAGTTTCATATATATCCAAACTGCTTGCTCTTCTGGAGTTAATTGCAAAGGCATATCTTTATAAACATACTCTCTAAGTTCTGGATTTATTTTCCAATCTGCCTCAACATCTTTTCCTATTACTAGCTGATGCTGTCGTCCTTCTCTTTCATCAAATAATATAGTTTGAACTTTAGCATAATTCTTTTTATCAAAGTTTTCAATAGGAAATCCAAAAGAAACATCTTGATTTACAATTAAATTTATCAAATGCCCATACTTTCTTTCAGGTGACATTTGAGGATCAGGTAAAGCTTTTTCTTTATTTCTTCTAAAAAATGAAAATATACCTCTTTTTGCCGGCTTCTGATGTTCTCTTTCTTTTACTAGTTCATTAAAAGATTTTTCTCCAGTCAATACCGCAACTATATCTCGTGCCTCGTCCCTACTTAGATTATGTGCATATTCAATATGTTTTTGTAAGTCTTTTGAATTTCTACAACTACCTATTTTCTCTAATCTCTGTTGCTGTTCTTCTGTATATTGACTTCTATCAAGCTGTCTAATTGTTAAAATCAAATCAGCAATTTTAGCTAATTCTTGTGTTTTATAAGGATCATCTATTTCGGCTTGATACCTTATATCCAAATCACCTTTAAAATTTTTAAACTCTTTCATTATCTTGCTAAAAGTTCTATTATCTGCATTTAAAATGTATTCTATTGCATCCTCTACTTTTGGCGCTTTCTTTTCACCTAAAATTATTTGCATTTTTTCTCCTAAATTAAAAATATATGTTATATATTTATTGTATCATATAACTTGGATTTAAATATATCATTTATTTTACATTTTATATTTATTTCTATTATAAGAATTTTATGGAATTTTCTTATAATAGAACCCAAAAGCCCTGCCTTTTACAGCAGGGCTCGTGGGCCGAAAAATGTATTGCTTATAGATTTTGCTGAATCCAGTCGCAGACATTGATCACTGCGAAATCCTCACCAGTGCCAGCCTTATCTATCATCCTGAAGGTAATAAAAGTTGGCGTGGGAAACGCATAGTTCTCGCCATCCGGCAGCCTCGGCATTACTGCCAAAACGATGAACAAATTGCCATTGGGGCTGTCAGTCTGTGTGACGTTCTCCCACTTGTTGCGTCCTCGAACAGTTCCTCTCCGGTAATCATAGGTTATGGTGTCCCCCAGATACCGACACGTACTTTGGAACTCAAGGTTTGCCTTCAAAGCTTCCTTAAAAGCTTCAATCTGCTCTTCGCTCGCCGGATCAGTCTTTCTTCCTTCCTCTGTATCCTTCTGGATAAGCAGACCTCTCGCAAAAGCTTCAAGCCATTTTTCCATTTTGCCATCATCTCCTTAAAATTTTTGGGGAGTTTTGCTAAGTAACGATCTTTCAATACATTACACTTTAATTATACACTTTTTTCAAACAAAAATCAAATTTTACTCTCGATACATCTTATCAAAGCCATCGTCTGAATAGTACTCATAATTTCCATTAGTATATTTAAGTACAATTCCTTCTGTAGCCTGACTTAAAAGTTCTTTTGGAACACTCACTTCTTCAAATTCACTCCTAGGTTTATCTGTTAAATCCCATAAAAAGCGGTTATCTCCTATCTCTTCTGTAACTAAGTATAAATGTCCCTCTTTTCTGTGTTCTTCTAAAGCAAGGTTTTGCTTCCTTTCTAGCTCTTCTGTCATATTAGTTAGTTTCTCCTTAAGCTTTTCTGTTGCAAGTTTATTCAATACATATCTACTATCTTCTACACTAAAAACACTATTTACGCCTATATTGGCTGGCATATCTTTTTTATCAATTCCTATTTCTTCAATCTTTCCATCTTCTATTTTTAAAACTGCATATTTACTATCATCAAGCTCTTTCTTATTATTTTTCCACTTGGATTTCTTGTTATCTTTTACAAAGTAAATAATATTACTTGTAAAATTTTCATTAGCAAACTCTATCAAAATTTCTCGCTCTTTTTTAATTATACTGTTTTTACTTGCAGTAGTTAAGTTATGACATTCTAAAAATTCCTCTATTATAGGTTTTTCCTCTTTTGTAAAACTTAGATTGCCTTTCAAATATTCTGACAATTCATTAATAAACTCCTTAACGAATCTACTGTCTTTTAATCCGTTTCAGAGCATCATTTTCTAAATTTAAATTCAATACATTATCACTCCTTATTTTGAAATTTTAATATTTGGAAAACCTGCTATTGATACATAGCAAAAAGAATTAAATATTGACAATTATATATCGTTTCTTATAAAAAATCAAGCCTTGAAGAAATTTTATTCTTCAAAGCTCTCTCCTGTAGAATAATCAATTAATATGCCCGGTTGCACATTATAACAATAAACATTAAAGCAAATACCCTCTCCTTCATCTTCAACAGATATAGCTTCCATTTGCACACCGCTTGCTAGTAAATTATCTTCTTCATATATTGGAGTTACTCTATAAAGCACGTGATTATTTGGATTATCTCTAATATATTCTGCAACCATATTTTCAAAAGGTAACATACCTTCTGTATTTAAGTATCTTGTTCCTGTAATTAAATTTTTCTTATTCGCATTTTCTCCTGCAAGTTGCCAACCTATTAAATGGCAACGATTATACAAATACTTGTCTTTAATAATGTCATCATATCTCTTTTGTTGCCAACCAGATAAGTCTCTTACCATACCTATCTCTCCACGCTCTTCTCCTTCTTTTGGCATTATTTCCATACAAATATTAGCATAAGCTACCCCACTTCTACCTAAACTGTCCCATTCGCTATACATCTCAAAAGCATTCATGGTATAGTCTGCTTTAGTAAAATATGGAACACTATTATTTATCTCTACATAAGGATTTGAAGCATATTCTGGGATAGTTGATAAATCGACTATCACGTTTGGCTTTTCTATATTTTCATTTACTTGACCTAAATATTCAGTACTTGGATTTATGTATTCATAAATTGCAAAAACTACTATTAAAAATAAAGCAAATAAAAACTCTATTACACTTATTTTTTTGTTTCTACGTCTTTTTCCCATTTATTATAACCTTTCACTTCAGTACATATTTTCTACAATTAGTGAGCTGGTTTATACCTATCTCTCCTTAGCATAAAAAAACCAATCATTAAAACTATAACTCCAACGCCTAACATCACAAGTGGTCTTAAATCTAGTTTTTCTTGCTCTTCCTTATCGTCTCTAGTCAAAGTTTTCTCTTCGTATAATTCATCTTCTTCCTTTAAGATATCTTCTAATTTATAATTGTCATATCCATAATTAAACATATTAATAGTATCTACATATCTTGCACTTTTCTCATCATCAGTTAGCTCTGCGTGCATAATTACTGAAACTAATTCAAAGCCATCTTTATTGCTAGTAGCCACAAAGCAATTCTTTGCAGGTGTTGTAAAACCTGCTTTACCACCTGTGCAATATGGATAATAATATTCATTTCCTTCTTTTAGCATCCTATTAGTATTGAAGAATTCTCTATAAGGTTCATCTTCTAGTTTATTTTCTATTTTATAATTATTCCAAATTTCAGTATCTGGTATCTCACACTTTTTTGTTAATACTATTTCTCTATACTTCTCATTTTGCATACAATATCTTGCAATTAATGCTAAATCATAAGCTGTAGAATAATGATTCTCGTCATGCATTCCATTAGGATTTACAAAATGTGAATTCAAACATCCTATTTCTTTTGCACGTTTATTCATAAGTTCAGCAAAATCTTCTATAGTACCTGATATATGTTCGGCAACAACATTTGCTGCCTCATTTGCAGACTGTAACATCGTAAGTAGTAAAAGTTGTTCGATAGTAAACTCTTCACCTGGTACAATATTTGCTTTTGTATATCCTTCTGTTAACCTTGACACTGATTCTTCTGAAGCTATTGCTTTTTCATTTAAGTCACACTCTTCTAAAGCTATAATACAAGTTAAAATCTTAGTAGTGCTTGCTGGGTACATCTTTTTGTGTGCATTTTTCTTAAATAAAACCTTGCCAGTAGATTGTTCTAAAAGCACTGCGCTTTCAGAATATACCTTTAAATATTCTGCACAAAAAGCTTTAAAAGGTATCACATAGCTTATGTATATTGAAATAATGATAAACAAAAAAACTATTTTTATAATTTTTTTCATTTATTACTCCTAAGTTCTTAATATATTGCTCTATTAATAGCCTCATCTATAGGATCAAACACCCTATTTTCAGCAGTTAAAACCCCTTTTTCATTTTTTAGATTATCCATAATGGTAGAGAATTCTTGAGTTAAATCTAAATAAAGTACTCCTTTACTATCACATTTATTAGTTTTTTCTCTAACTTGGTTTGCAATAATTCTCTCGTACTCTACATTATTATCTTCACCTTTTTTAGCTATTAATAAGTTGCCTTCACTCCATATTATGCTGAATCCCTCTGATTTAAAACACCTACTAAAAACTTTTTTTACTCCATCATCTATTTTTGCTATTGCTTTGTATTCGTTTTTCATACAATTTCAACTCCTCTTCTTTCGTACCTTTTTATCAATTATAGCATATCGAATTTGTCTTTACAAATAATTGACAAAAAAAATTGATATATATATAATTTAACTATATACATAGGAGGTTTTTTTATATGTCTTTTACTGATGATGATAAAGAAAAACTATCAAATACTAATGATAAAGAAAATAATAAATTACTTGAAAATGATAATGAATTTGAATATGTAGAAGTTGATGAAGATAGTGAATTAAAAGACGGATACGAATATGTTGAAGTAGACGAAGATAGTGAATTAGAAGATGGATATGAATATGTTGAAGTAGATGAAGATGGAAACGAAATTGTTTCAGAAGATGATGCAAAAGTTCCAGAAAAAGAAGAAGAGCCATCAGAAGCTGCTCAAAAAATAGATGATGCTTTAAATCCACCACAACTTGCAAATATACAATTAGAATACGCATATCTAGGACTTCTATTTAATAATCCCAAAGGAATATCAGTATATTATTTCAAATACGACGAATGCTTTTTTTCTAATGAGGCCTTAGAAAATTTATATAAAATTGTACTTTTCCAAGATGGTGAAAAATATGCTCCACCACAAGCAAAGGAAAGCTTTAGTTTACCTATAGAAGATGCACAAACCTATGATATGAAATTACAATTAAAAGGTGCTGTATCTAGGAGAAACTTTAGTCTAGAACAAATTTATACTGAGCTAAAAAAATTATTTACTTTAAAAAAGTCTTTCTTAAATTCTCCAACAAAGAAAATGCAAGACAAAATACTAGAAATTGCAAGCTATAAACTATATAAACAGATGTCTGTTGAAGAAGTTGAAAGTGCTATAGAACAAATAACAGTTACAAACAAACTTAGTCAAGCTGTATTAAATGATAATGTAACGAGCTTCTTACTTGCTGGCGAAAGCAATCTAACTAATGGTGTTGAAATACCTTTTAACATCTTATCTACAGTTTTTAAAGGGCTTCGTAAAGGTGAAACAATGGCTTATGCAATGCCTTCTAACTCCGGTAAAAGTAGATTTACTGTTAATTTAGCAGCACATCTTGCTTTTGTAGAAAAGAAAAAAGTCTTAATTATCTCTAACGAAATGACTGAAGATAAAATGAAACTATGTTTAATAACTACTATTTTAAATAATGAAAAAATGCAAGAACTTCACGGTCAAAAGCTTTCAAAAACAGAAGGTGAACTACTAGAACTTCTTTTTAGACCTGACGAAAAAGCAAAATCTAAAGTAAAACTTGACAAAGATGGTTTTATATTAAAAGAAGATGGAGAAACAAATGCAGAATTTACAGAGCGCTTAAAAACCGTTTCTACAGAATTTAATCAAACTATAAAGGTAACTGACTGGGTAGCACAGCAAATTGATAATTCTATATATTTTATACATGTTTCCGAGCATTCTAACGAAGATTTAAGAAAAATTATACTAAACTATTATTACAAAGAAAATATCGAATATGCTTTCTATGATACTATGAAAACTGAAATAGCAGATATTGGTAATGGTGAAGAACTTAAGAAAACTGCTACTATACTTTCAACCATCGCTCAAAAGTTCAAAATATTTATTGCTTCTTCTCTTCAACTATTAGAAAGCTCAACTTTACCAGTTAACTTAACTATTAATGATATGTCAGCAAGTAAAACCGTAAAAGAAGTATTAGATACTCTTTGCTTAATTAAGCAAATAAATAATCAAACTATTTCAAAATATGAATATTCTTTAACTGAAGATTATCAAGAATGTTTTGATTTAGAGCCTTCTTCTGACCCAGATGTAAGATACTACGCTTGTGTTGTAGATAAAAACAGGGCGGGTGCTAAACCAACAGTCTTATTTAGATTAAATCTAGCATATAATCATTGGGAAGAATTAGGATATCTTAGATTAAAACAAGAATTTATACAAATTTAAAACATAAACCTCCGACTAAAAATAGTCGGAGGTTTTATTAGAAGCAACAACGTCTTCCATCACATGCTATTAAAATTAAAGTTATGATTATCAATAAAACTAATATAGATATAAGAACAATAAGTGCAGGCAAAGCAGCAAGTATTGTTGCAGCAACAAGTGCTCCTACGACTAATCCTACTACTAAAGCAAGTACAGTAATTAATATAGCTAATATTATTTCTGGGCAACATTTTCTTCTGTTTCTTCTGCATCCACAAAACTCTTCTTGAGGATCTATCATACCTCTCACCTCCATATTTTATTGTCTACATTATATTTTATGAGATGTTAACATATTTTGTTCACTTTAAACTTGAAAAAAATTTCATTTAGAGATAAAATTGTTGTATCGTTTTAATACAAAAGAAGGAGTTTAAAAAATGACACATATATATTTTTTAGAACTTGGTTTAATCATTTTATTAGTGAAATTTTTATCATTAATAACAGAAAAATTCCACATTCCTAAAGTATTAGGAGCACTACTTGCAGGTGTAATATTAGGACCAGCAGTACTAAATATAGTGCATACTTCTAGTTTCTTAAATGTTTTATCAAGAATCGCAGTAATATTTATTATGTTCTTAGCCGGAATGGAAACTAGACTTAAAAGCTTTATATCTGGTACAAAAAAATTTGCTGTAATCGCCTTTGCAGGTGCAATAGTACCATTAGTTTTTGGATTTTTATTTAGTACTCTGCATACTAATAATTTTACTGAAAATATAATCTTTGGATTAGTACTAACATCATCTTCTGTAAGTATAACTATTGAATCTCTTATAGAACTTAAGAAAATGAAATCAAATGTTGGACTTGCTATCTTAGGTGCAGGAGTTTTCGATGATTTACTTGGAGTACTTTTCTTAACTATGATTATGCATAGCTCAAACCTTACAATAAATACCTTGATTCTTGTACTTGCAAAAATATTCTTATTCGCTCTTGTAGCAGTAGGAATCGGATTTGCAGTATATACTATATTTACTTTATTAAAAAAATTACTTAAAACAGATGACACACCAATTTATGCAATTGCTTATGCCTTACTTATGGCATACATTGCAGAAGCTTTTGGAATTAGTGGTATCATAGGTTCATATATTGCTGGACTTGTACTTGGTGCTACAGATAATGCTAAGCACATCAAAAAACAAGTAGACTCAATTTCTAATTTATTTTTTGAACCAATATTTTTTGCTAGCATAGGACTTAACTTACAATCCTTAGCATTTTCTTTTCACTCTTGGATATTCATCTTTGGATTTGCTGCAGTTGCAATCGCATCAAAAATTATTGGAAACGGATTAGGTGCAAGAATTTGCGGATATAAGAAAAAAGATGCTCTTCGCATAGGTATCGGTATGTCTGCTCGTGGAGAAGTTGCACTAATTATGTTAGAAGCCGCAGTTGAGTTTGCTTTAATAAAAGCAGAAGCCTTCTCAATAATGTTAATTGCAATACTAATTGTAGACTTTATTGCTCCTATTCTTCTAAATATGAGTTTCGAAAAACCTAAAAAAGAAGATAACGAATTAAAAACATCTGAAGTTGTATAAATTAAAAAAGCTCTGAAAACTCAGAGCTTTTTAATTTACATATTTTCCTTTTTTTATCCAAACAGAAGTACTTCCGTCTTTACAATAAAAAATTCCATTTCCTTCGTTATCTACATATACTGTTTCACTTAAATTGCCTGTACAATCATAAAACACAGTATTAGCTAGCCTTTTTCCAACATTCATTTGAATACAGCCACCCTCTTTATCTGTCATAACTACTGCTAAACCTGAATCAGCATGTTCTTCATCACCTTCACGCACAAAACCTATTATATTACTATGATTAAAATAGTCTGTTTGCTTCCCATAAGCAAAATATTTTCGCACTTTTAATAATGTATCTAATAACTCATCTTTTGGGCTTACTTCTTTTTCTGGTATACCATAATAATCTCCATAGAACACACAAGGTGTACCTTCCTGCCTTAGTAAAATAAGAGAATACGCATGTGGTTTAAACCAATCTAAAATATATGATTCCAAAGCTTGACCTGGCTCTGTATCATGATTATCTACAAAAGTAATTGCTTTTTCTGGATTTCTCTCTACTAACGTACCTTCAAAAATACTACTCATATTATATTCGCCATTACTAATAGATGCTCTATACAAATTATAATGTAACGGTACATCAAATAATGACATACAACCATTTGTACTTTCGATGTATTTTTGTAAAGTATCAATATTTGCAGACCAGTACTCTCCTACTGCAAACAGCTCCCTTCTAGTATCTGTTCTTAGCTTTCCAAGCCATTCTGGGAAGAATTCTGCTCTAATATGTTTTACTGCATCTAACCTAAATCCATCAACATTTGTAGTATCCAAATACCACCTGCCCCAAGACTTTAATTCATTTATAACATCAAAATTATTAAGGTCTATATCAGCTCCCATTAAGTAATCAAAATTACCTTTTTCTGTATCTACATTTTCGTCCCAATGTTTCCCATAAAATTTATATATAGCAGCTCTCGAAGTATTCTCGTCCCAATCTACTCCATGAAAATGAGTCCAATTCCATTTAAAATTAGAATAAGTATCTCCTCTTCCGTGGAAAATTGTATTTAGTCCAAGCTTTAATAGGTATCGCACTTGATAGACTAACATTTCTATCATTTGCATCGTCCTCAATTGCCAGTACCTCTTCTGCTTCGTCTGCACCCATTTTATGATTTAACACTATGTCTGCTAAAACTTTTACATTATTTTCTCTAAGCACTCTAATGGCATTTATATATTCTTCTTTCGTTCCATACTTTGTTGGGATAGTTCCCTTTTGATTAAATTCACCCAAATCATATAAGTCATATACTGAATAGCCTACATCATTAGTTCCAGCTGAACCTTTATAGGCTGGCGGAAGCCATACACTCGTTATTCCAAGACTTTCTAGGTGCTTTGCATCTTTTGTAATTTTACCCCAAAGTGTAGAATCACTAGGTAGATACCACTCGAAATACTGCATCATAGTATTGTTTCTAGCCAAATCTATCACTCCTATTATTTGATAAATGTATTATATCATTAAGTAATTATTTTGGAAAGTTTTTTATTATTTTTTCTTTGCTTTTTGTGAATGATAAGCTATATCAGTCGCAATCGCTCTTGGAGATAGCTTGTTTAAGAAATATAATATTTTTATCAGAGTCCCTGGTATTATAATTTCTTTTCCTTTCAATGTTTTATCAATTGCATATTTTGCAACATACTCACTGCTTAGAGCCTTTACCGCAAACTTCACTCCCGCAACGTTATTGAAATTGGTCTCTACAGGGCCTGGACATAAAATACTAATTCTAACCTCTGAATCATCTTTTTTTAGTTCTTTATTAATAGCACTTGACAATTCTACTACATAATTTTTTGACGCATAATATGCTGACATTAATGGTCCTGTCATAAATCCAGCAATTGAAGTAACATTTAAAATTCTCCCTCTATTCTTCTCTTTCATATTTTTAACATACAATTTTGTCAAGATGTGAGTTGCCTTTATATTAGTATCAATAAGTGATAATTCTTTATCTAAATCAGTTTCAGTAAATTCCCCAAAAACTCCAAATCCAGCATTATTAATAAGTAAATCAATATCTTTATGCCTTTCATATAATGCTACACAACTTTCTTTTATACTAACATCAACAACCTCTACTTCAATATTTGTTTTTAATTCATTTTTTAGCTCTTTTAATAAATTCTCACGTCTTGCAACAATCACCAAGTCGTAACCCAAACCTGATAAATATCTTGCCATATCTCTGCCTATACCTGAAGAAGCACCTGTTATCAAAGCTTTCATAAATTCTCCTTAAAATTTTAGGACGGTTTATTTTCCGTCCTAAATCAAACTTAAAATTTTCTCTTTATTTTTCATAATCGTATCATAGCCAACCTCGATAAGTTTATCAAAATTATCTATTTCTAAAAGTCCAGTTCCGGCTGCATCTATCTCAATACATAAGTCTGCAATCTTTTGAGCATTTCTAACGTCTTCTAAAGAAAAAATATCTACTGCTCTTAAAAGCACTGCAAATATATCTTCACGTGGAGTATAATCATCAATTCTAAAGCTTATAGCTAAAGTCTTATCTGCTCCCATATTTTTCAAAATCTTGATTGGTAAATTATCTTTCGTTCCGCCATCTATAAAATTATATTTTCCATAATTGTAAGGTGTAAAGATTGCTGGAAAAGACATACTAGCTCTTACCGCTGTTGATATTGGAGCATCATATATATAATCTACACACTCATCTTTTTTATCACATTTCTTTGATAAAAAAATACATTCATTTGTAGAAATTGTATCAACTGTACAAACTGCATAATTGATATCAAGCTCATTCATATTTGATATATTTTTCTCTTTTGCAAGTTCTTCAACTAAATTTGAAATTCTCTCACCTGGCATAATACCTTCAATCTTAGCAATGCCAGTAGTTGCATAAGTAATGCCAGCTTTTATTATTGGCTTTTTATCCAAATTTGTAAGCATTTTATAGTATTTTTCAGCACGTGGTTTCATTTCCTCAGGAGTAAATCCCATAGCATAAAAACTTGCAAATATACTACCAGAACTTGTAGCTGATAGATAATCAGGTTTAACACCTATCTCGTTTAACGCCTTCAATGCTCCTATATAAGCTATTCCTTTCAATCCTCCACCCGCTAAAGCAATTCCTAAACTCATTTATTTGATTTCTCCTTCGCTGTTATTTTTTAAATATACTGTTTGTGTTGGATATGCAAGTTCAATATTATCCTTTTCAATCAATGCCAGTAAACTACAAAAAACTTCTTCTTTAACATTTAAAAAGTCTACATACTGCTGTTTATTAACATACATAAACATATAAATATCTGCACTAGAATCACTAATTCCAGCAAAATTTACTTGTATTGTATCAGCAATAACATTGGGATTGCTTGCTAAAACTACCTTTATTTGTTTTACAATTTTCTTAATTTCGTCACTCTTTGTATCTAAATGAAGTGGCAACGTTATTTCTAATCTTCTACTCCTTAATCTATTCCAGTTAATAACATATTCTGATGTAATAACAGAATTCGGTATTGTAATTACTGTATTATTAAGTGCTTTTATACGTGTACTTCTAAAAGTAATATCAATTACATTTCCTGCATACTCTCCAACTTCTATCCAATCACCTAGTTCAAAAGGTTTATCAGTCAAAATTGAGGCTCCGCTAAGTAAATTCTTTACAAGCTCTTGTGCTGCCAAAGCAATAATAGCACTGGCAAATCCAAGTCCTGTAAGAAGTCCTGTAATCTTATAAGCAAAACCTAGTTCATTAATTATTACAAAACAAGAAACTAGCCATATCAATCCTCTAATAATTTTACATACAAAATCATTTACCTTGTAATCTTCACTTTTTTTTAGAAATTTTTTCAAAAACTTCGAATCAGAATGTACTAGAGTTGTAATTAATTTTGTAATAAAAATTATAATAATTACTTTAAATACTTCAGTAATTATATATGCTGTTCTCTCTCCTTTAGGGATAATATATAAAGCTACATATATAGCTAAAAATACAATCATTTTTTTTATAGGTGAATACATTTCACTTTCTCTTGCTTTTTTTGTATTTTTAGTTATCTTATACACGATACCTATAATAATTCTTGCTATGACACCTTTTATTAAAAGTGCTATAATTACTAAGGCTAAAGCTATTTGTATATCTAAAATAGTTACTAAACTAGTAACATCAAAACGTGATAAGAAATTCGTTATTGCAGCCATTTTTTCTCCTTTTAAATACATCTAATAATTCACACATATTATATATTAAATAAAAAAAAGAAGCAATAAAATTTTGCTTCTTTTTTACGCATCTTTTTGATAGTACTGTACAATCAATTTATCTAGTGCTATGCTTAAATCGTAAATAATACTAAACTCGCAGTCATCTTCAATGCTCTTATCCAATTTTTTCTTTAATTCATTTATTTGTTCCTCTAACATTTTTTACCCTCTTCCATAAAATAATTATCTATTGATATTAAATTATCATATTTCGTCTTTAAAAGCAAGAATTTGACAAAGTTTGCACCTACTTTTCGTTGACTTTATCTGACTTTTTTCGACAAATTGAATTTCTTATGTATAGGGATATTCCTAGAGTAACAGCAATTACAGAGATTATACAAGATACCTTAATTCCTTTAAAAGTTAAGCTATCTGCTCTAAGTCTTTCGACAAAAAATCTAATTATTCCATAAAAAACTAAATAAAAACATAAAATTTCACCTTTATAACTCTGCTTTCTTTGCAGCAATTTTAAGAGTATAAAAATTGCCAAACAGCCTAACATCTCATATAAAAAGCAAGGATGTACTTCTAAATATCCATAGGAAGTTTCTATTCCCATTCTAAAAAAGATTGTTGTTTCTACACCATAAGCTTCTACATTGAAAAAATTTCCTAGTCTTCCTATTCCTTGAGATAACGCTAAATACGGAACTACATAATCTGCAAAATCTAAAAAGCTAATTCTCTTTAATTTACAAGCTATATACACAATTACACTACCAGCAATTATTCCACCATAAATTGCTAGTCCTCCATTTTGTATATTAAATATTTGATTTATGTTTTGTAAATAGTACTCTAAATTAAATATAACATAAAAAGCTCTTGCACCAATAACTCCACCTACTAATGCAAAAATAAATATCTCTAAAAAATCTTCATATTTAATTCCATATTTTCTTTTGCTAAAATATATCAAAAATAAAGATAGGACTATAGCAGACACTATTAGTACAGCGTACCAGTAAATTTCCGCATTTCCTATCTTTATAGCTATTTTAGATAAATTAAATTCTAAATTTAAACTTGGAAACACAATTTTAGTCATTAGGTAATACCACTGATAAAACTTTCTTTTCTTCTACAAAAACTTCTCTTAAGACCTTTTCAGTATATTCTTTATCAAGCACTAAAACTTCCTCTACGAAGTCAAAAGTATTGATTTCTCTTAAATAATCTGTTAAATAATTATTAGCAATACTTGACACATCATTGTATGACTTTACATATTCTCCATACATTTTTTTCTTAATTCTGTCAAATTCTTTTTCATCAAAACCAGTTTGTTTGTACTTTTCTATTTCTTTACTAAGTTCATCCGTTACTTTTTTAGGATTATTACTTGTGTTTTGAATAAGTATGTGTGCATAAGTTTTAGCAAACTCATAATTATAACTAAACTCTGTAGATATTAAACCTTCTTTATATAATCTTTGATAAAAATCTGAGCTCTTTCCCATTATCATATTACATATACATTCAATTGCTAAATCTTTCTTTACCATCTCACCTGGTTCAAGCTTATCCTTATATCCAATTAAAAAGATCGGTTTACTAATATCCATTTTTGCTTCTTCATATTTTTTCACGATTTCATTAGGTTCTTCAGGGTACATTCTTTGCACTTCTTGCTTATCAGGATTAATTTTAAGACGTTTTTTTATCTCCTCTAACAAACTATCCACCTCGAAGTCTCCACAAAGGACTAAAAGCTGATTATCCGGCTTATAAAAAGAATTATAAATTGTATACAACTTCTCTTTATCTATGTCAGCTATTGTCTCCTTCGTCCCAGCAACATCTATATTTATTGGGTTTGTCTTATACATACATCTCATGCCATTCATATATAACTTCCAATCAGGATAATCATCATACATCATTATCTCTTGCCCAATAATTCCACGTTCTTTTTCCACGTTTTCGTCAGTAAAATATGGGCTTTGAACATAATCCATAAACTCATCCAAAGCCTCATAAAAATTATCTGTTGCTTCAAACAAATACGCTGTATGATTATTAGTAGTATAGGCATTTGCATCAACACCTAAACTAGATAGAACATCTAAACTATTTTTTCCATTTTCTTGTTCAAATAATTTATGCTCTAAATAATGTGCTATACCATCTGGAACTCTTACTGTATCTCCAGTTTTATCTATTTTAAAATTATTGTCAATAGAGCCATATTCTGTGCCCCATATAACATACTTTTTTTGTATTTCTTTTTTAGGAATAACAGCTACTGTTAATCCATTTTCTAGTTTTTCAACATATACTTTTTCTTTTACTTTACTGCTTTCAATAATTTGCACTTTAAAAAGTTCTCCCTTCAATTATTTATTAGTTAAGAAATAAATAGTATTGTATTCTAATTTGTTTGCGAATTCTACAATTTGCTCTTTAGTAATACTTTCGATAACTTCCATATATTTTTTCAAACTCATATCTACATTTGAAATTTCATTACCGATATAGAATACTATTTCTGAATCCTGTTCTTCTTCAATTGACTTGATTCCAGAAATCAAATAACATTTAGCATTTTCTATATCTTCCTCGTTAAATTTTCCACTCTTTATATTATCTAATTGCTCTTGTATAATATCTAAAGCCTTTTGGTAGTTATCAATCTCAATTCCACATCTAATAAATATATTACCTTTTTGCTTAACATATTTTGATTTGGCAGAGTATGCAAGACTAGCCTTCTCACGAACATTTTGAAAAAGCATTGAATTAACACCATCTCCTAAAATTGCATTATACACTAAAGCTACACAAGCTAAGTCTTTTTGCTTAGATAATACATCTAAACCAATTACCAATTTTCCTTGTGCAACATCAAGCTTCTCATTTTTCTCTTGAACTTTATCCACTTTTTGTTTGCTTTCTGTGGATTCATTATTTAAAATATAATTTGGCTTTCTCTCTGATAAATTTTGAACATTACTATTACTTTCTAATATATTCTTTACATCTAATTCTTTTAAATCGCCTGAAATAAATATATCAATTTTGCAAGAGTCTATTAGTCTTTTATAGCTATCTGCCAAACTTTTGGCTGTAATACTCTCTACATCTTCTAAATATCCATATTTATACAAACCAAAGCCCTTTTCACCATACATTGAATTAATACAATTTTCAAAAGCATAAATATCCTTATCATCTATCTTGCCTTCAATAACTTGTTTTAGATTCTCTTTCTCAATACTTAAAATATCCTCTTTAAATTTTCCATCTTCTATTAAAGTATTGAAAACAATTTCTAAAATAAAATCTATTGTTTCTTTTAAAATCTCACTATTTTCACTTGCAAAATTATCATTTATACTCTCTATATAGAATTTTAAAACTTGATTATCTCCCATTTTGTCAATACCACAATCAAAAGTGGCACCATACATCTCTTCAAGTTTCTTATTAATCTCTAACTGGCTTGGTAAATTTTTTGTACCACTTCTTAATAAAAAAGGTATTAAAGCATTAGTTGTAACAGTATTTCTTTCAAGTGGAGTAGTCAAAATTACACAAGCAATATTAGTCTTAAAAATATCATTTTGTATTAAATGTGCTTTAACTCCAGATTTTATTTCAAAACTATCTACTAACATTTAGTCTCTCCTTTATAATTTGTATAAAAGTATTATTCAGCATTTTTTCCAAAATTATACTATTTTGTACCAAAAATTCTATCTCCAGCATCTCCAAGGCCAGGTACTATATAGCCCTTTTCATTTAATTTCTCATCAACTGCGCTTGTATATATCTCAACATCAGGATGAACTTCTTGTAATTTCTTAATACCTTCTGGTGCTGAAATTATACATAAGAATTTAATATTTTTAGCGCCTTCTTCTTTTAGCATTGTTATAGCATCTATAGCTGAACCACCTGTTGCAAGCATTGGATCTAATACTACAACTTGTTTTTTGTCTATATCTTTTGGAACTTTGTAATAATATCTTACAGGTTTTAATGTTGTCTCATTTCTAAATAATCCAATATGTCCGATTTTTGCATTTGGTAATACTTTAATTAAGCCATCAAGCATACCTGTTCCTGCTCTTAAAATTGGTATAAAAGCATAATCATCTTCATTTACTTTATTAACTTTTGTTTTTGCTACTGGAGTTTCTATTTCAACTGTTTCTGTTTTTGCATCTTTCAAAGCCTCATAGCATAAAAACATTGAAATTTCACTAATTAACTCTCTAAATTCTTTTGTACCTGTTTTTTTGTTTCTTAATATTGATAATTTGTTATCAATTAATGGATGTTTTAAAATTACTGGTTCCATAAATATACCTCCTAAAAATTCTTTCATACAAATTATTTAATATTTTTAATAAAAAGTCAAGTAAAATGGTTGACTTTTCAAAATATTTTTGGTATTATAGTAATGCTTGTTGATGCGGGAATAGCTCAGTTGATAGAGCGTCGCCTTGCCAAGGCGAAGGTCGCGGGTTTGAGCCCCGTTTCCCGCTCCAAAGAACAAGCCATAAATTTTAATTATAAATTAAAATTTATGACTTGATTTTTTTTTATATTTTTATATAAATAAGTTTAGATTTTGTAACTTAACAAAATCTTCTGCATATCTTAATTATATATGGCATGGCGCTATAGCCAAGTGGTAAGGCACGAGTCTGCAAAACTCTGATCCCCGGTTCAAATCCGGGTGGCGCCTCCAAAACGACAAAAAATGACAAAACTTTAACTAAATGTTAGAATTTTGTCATTTTTTATTTCGCTACAACTGTATATATCTTGTTGAAATTTTATTTTCTCTAATAATTGATACGCAAGACATCTTTCACATTAATCTAAAATTATATAATTTCAATTTGTTTTGCTGGATATATTTCAAATAGACCAATTTGTTTAAATCTAACTTCAAAATTAATAAAATCGTTCATTACAGTTTCTTTAATTTTAACAAGCTTTTCATAATCTCTATCACAATGTATTGTAATATGCGGAATAAAATTATCAGGATTATATTTTTCTATTTTAGCTAAATCATAAATTTGTTTTTGCAATAAATATAATTCATTATTTCTTTCAATTTCAAAATATAAATTATAACTATCATTAAAACTTTCTTTAACATTTACTCCTATTATTTTTAATTCTATTTCATTGAATTTTATCTTTTTAATTATTTCCATTGCAATATCTTTTTGGCTACTATCCCATACTGTAAAAGTAAAATGATATGGCAAAGTATCTAAACTTTCTCTGTTTTCTTCTCGAAAAGGAACTTTACAAAAAGCTTCATTTAACCCTTTAATATTTTCATTTAATCTACCTAAACTATCTTTATCAAATAATGCAATACTTGTTATTCTTTTACTCATATATTTACCTTCCTATTACCTTCAATTTAAATTGGCATAACAAAACATTTGTTATGTTATATCAAAAGTCTATAAAAAAATCAACATACTTTTATAATTTTCTTAAATAAATTTTCCATAGTCACATTAACATTTATCTTTAAAAGATTGAAACATACGCAAAAAGGTGCTATAATATTTATGTAAATTAGGGCAAAAAGGAGTATATATGATAAAGGAAGGGAAACACGATACACTAGAATACTATAATAAAAATGCAAAAGCATATTGTGAACAAACATTAGTAGGAAACTTGCAAGAAAATTATGATAGATTTTTGAAACACTTACCAGCTAACGCATATATTTTAGACTTTGGTTGTGGCTCAGGACGAGACAGTAAATATTTTATTGATAAAGGCTATAAAGTAAAAGCAATAGATGGTTCAGAAGAAATGTGTAAATTAGCCAGCAAATATATAAATCAAGATGTATCTTGTATGAAGTTTGAAGAACTAAAAGATGTCAATACTTATGACGCTATATGGGCTTGTGCTTCTATATTACATATAGAAAAAGAAAATCTGTCAAGTGTTTTAATTAAAATGATAAACGCCCTAAAAGCAGGTGGAATAATTTATACTTCCTTTAAGTTAGGAACAGGTTATGAAATAAAAGAAGGTAAATACTATAATTATCTAACTAAAGATGAAATGATACAAATACTAAATCAATTAGATAAAAAGCTTAAACTTATTGATTACTTTGAAACTCTACCAAGCACTAAAAGAACTGCTAAAAATACAGTTTGGGGTAATTTTATTATAAAAAAATAAAAAGGCTTATCACCCTTTTATTAAAAACACACTTATTAAAATTAATATTGCTGCAAATAACTTTTTCCATAAATTGTCACGCTCTTTTAAGAATAGATAACCTACTATCACGTTACCTATTACAGTCAAAGCACAAAGTGGAGCAACAGAAGTTGCTTCTCCTAGTTGATATGCTCTAAGCTGAACTACTATCATTGAGCCCCAGCATAAACTAGTCGTAAAAATTGCTTTCTTATTTCCATTCTTAAATTCTTTTTTTATGTTCTCCCACTTAACTTTTTCAAAAATAGTAATAAATATACAAGGCATTAATAATGTAGTCGCAACATAGAAAGCTAAATTAAAATTGTCTGAAATATTTACATCTAAAAATAGTGCTATTGAATACACAAGATTAGATATTATTCCAAGTATTACATATTTATCTAATTTTTGACTTCCTCTTTTATAGAATATAAAAATATTGCTAAACAAAATCAAAATAGCACCTATTATTTTTTTCCATACAAATGGCTCTTTAAAAAATAATAAACCTGCAAGTATCATAAAAACTGTTGATAATTGCTTTATAATACTGAAAGTTGAAGCTTCTACCCCACTCCTTACAGTCGTATTTATTCTGTCTGAAATTCCATAAAAAACGCAAGCAACTGCTAAAAGTGCATACACTTTCCAATCAGTTGGAAATGAAAAACTAAAAAATGGAGCAAATATAAGTACACTCGTACCTGCAATAAGTTCTAATAACACTGTTAATGTTCCATCACTTTTTGAAGTTTTCGTTACAACTTTATATGCTTGTGTAAATGCTACTGCTAAAACTATATATAAACATACAAATAAAAACCACATATCTATCACCTAAACGTATTCTATCATAGGCTTTAATATTTTTCAATACAAAAGGCATACCATAAAAGTATGCCTTTTGTTATTTTAAAATTCAAACATTACTGTATTTGCATTTTCACCTATTATTTTACACTTAACCTCTTCTCCATTTTCATAAGAAAATGTAAAACCTAATCCATCTTCGTTTATAAAATCACAGGCCTTATAATCTGTTTTAAAATCACTAGTCATTGCTGAATATTCCTTAGCCATATTCAAAAAACTCTCTTCTGTATCTATTCTCAAAACTGTTCTAATATTAGTCTCATTTTTAGCATAATATTCTTTTAATTTACTATCATTAAAACCTTTAATTTCATCTAATACCTTAGGAAGTTCGTCAACAAATACTGATTTTACTTTCGAAATTACCGTACTTGTTGGCATTCCTCCTTTTAAGTCTTGTAAAACTGAAATATTAGAGTTTTTAATTGTTTTTTCTTCCACATATTTTTCGTCATTTGGATTTTCATACATTGGTACAATTTCAGTATTAAAAGCACCTTTATGCTCATCTACTTTTACATCATTTTTTTCTATATATGAAAGCATACCATTTAATATTAAAACAATTATAAATAATACTACTAAAATAATAACTATTTTTAATTTTTTATTTTTCATTAGCTACTCCTATTAGTTAATTTTAAGATGATGGGAAACTTGAATTAATACAATAGAATGTATCAAATGCACTTCCAGCTCCACTATGTTCTGTTTTTGCTCCGTCACCATTAGTATCAACCCACCACCAGCAATTAAATTTTCCTACATCACTCGAACACTGACACCAGCCAGACTGTCCTACAACATTTCTTGGCATTGGTGTATTTGATGAAGGACTTGTTACCGAACTACAATCATAAGTCAAACACCACTCTGCATTAGCTAAACATTTATCACAATAATCAGCTTCACCTTCAGTAACATCATAAGCTGTACTATATTGTCCTGGTGCTAATATCTGCTCTCTAATTGTAGTTCCATGTCCACCATAATTTAATATTGCTCTATTTAGTAAAACATACCCAGTTACTCTTGAAGCATCTCTTGCTTGTTCAGGTTTTCCTGAGAATACTGATCTTGTTGCAAAATAGCTTTCACATCCTTCATGATGTAATAAATTCGCTAATAATTCCAAGTCTCCTGGTTGTGCTTGATAAGGTTGCGTTTTATTCATATTTGAATCTTCTATTGGGAAATATGATTCAACATCTTCTATAATAGAATCTTCTAAATCCCTTAAAATTAATCTTATATAATTTCCACTACCTTTTGGATTTTCTGAAGTTGGCATTCCTGATTCGTCAACTGCAATCTCTGGTGGGAAATCGTCTGGATCTGCAAGTGTTTTTCCTATTACAGTACCTTCTTTAATATAAATGTCTTCCCCATCTTTAAAGAATGGTAATGCCGCTGCTTTAGCATCTTCTCTCCAGAAAGCTTGTGCCTCTTTAACATTATTAGTCATATTATATACTTTATTGCTTTGATATTGTGTAACTTCTTCAGATTCCATATCACTAGCTGCTAATGTCTCATCCAAAGTTAAGTCAAAGCCTTCCATATATAATACACATCCGTCTACAATTCCTCTATATTCTTCATAGAAATAGTCATATCCTTCTTTTTTGCTTGCATCTGTATTGTCTTCTTCATAAGTTTTATCTTCGTCAGTACATTCTGAAAGTACTGTCTTTCCTTTTCCAGAAGTAGTATAATGGTCTATTGCTTGAATTTTTATATAATCAGTAATTTCTTCTTCGCCAGTCTCTTCATTCTTTCTCGTAACTTCACCATATTCTACAATTTTACCAGTAATTGGTGCTACAACTGCTTGATCTGGCTCATAACCTTCAAATGGTTGTCCAGCCCCATTTAATGGTGGTCTCATACCAATTATAAATTTTGCTTCATATTTCTTTGGTGCATCATTAATTGCCTCTACAGAACCTGCATTTAACCATTCTCCATCATTTCCTAACATTTGAACGTGTCCTATTTGTTCTACATCACTACCATTATAGTCATGTCTATTAAATAGGAAGTCTCCTGCCTCTAATGAACTATAATCTGTAATTGGTGTCCATCCTGAATCTTTACAGAAGTCATAAGATGATTTAGCACCATGCATATTTGGGTGACTAGATAAATCAAAACCTGCCTCTTTTAATACCCATGATGTATATGTTGCACAACAAGTATTGTGATGATTTGCTTGTGCATCTTGAATTGTTACATTTAATCCACAACCATGTCCATATTTATGTGTACAGTCAGTACCATTAAGAACACAATAATCCCAGCCACCGCCATCTTCCATTATTTTATGTACATCATAACCAGTTTGTACAAATTGATCTACTGATATACTTGGAGCAGTACCTGTAGCTCCTACAAGTCCTGAATTAGTCGCTAAACTTCCAGATGTACTTAGTCCACTAGTTGTATCTGTTTGTACATTTCCAGCATTAATTCCAGAAGTCGGATCTGTCTCTGGAGTATCACCTGAAATTTCATCTCCTAGTTGACTTAAAGTAGCTTCTGCTTTCTTAACATCTAAATCCTTCATATAGTCTAAATCAACTTTAGAATTTATAAGTGTTCCATAGAAAGTCTCACCTTTTTCATATTTTCTTATTGGCCAGCCTGATGAACCACATTCTGGTATTGGCCATTGCATTACTTCGCCTATCTTATCTGATAAATCCTCTTTATCAAAATAGTTTAACTCAACTATTAATTCTTTAAAGTCCCTATAAATATAGTCTGCATCAAGTGTATGTGTATTTTCTAGTATAGAAAATGCGCCTAAAGAATCTTTATTAATATTTACTTTTGCAATTAAGTCTTCATTTCTTGGATCGCTATCTGTATTATAAGCATCTGTACTATCTGCAGTTTTTTCTCTATCTTCTTTTATAGCATCTGCTGTAGTAGTACTTCCATCATATTTATAATATGCTTTGTCCAAGAACATTTTTTTGATCTTAGGGTTAGTTTCTGTCCTTTGTCCATCTTCTACTTGTTTAACATCTCCAGGCCTAATTTCTTTATAGTAAATTAATATACCTTCTTTATCCTCAGCATTTTCATCCTTATAAACTGCTGGATCTAATAACTCTCCTTTTGAAGAATCTTTATCTACTGTCATTTTAGTCCAAGGTAAATCATCTCCTGTTGTGGCATCTGTTAATTCATAAGCAGACCAACCATCATCAAAATTACTAGACATATTATCTGTTATTGCTTTTTTTACTAATCTAGTTACATCAGTATCTCCATTAGCAATTTTTTCATTTATCTCTTGGACTTTTTCCAAAGTCATATCAGATGGAGTATTCATATTAGAAGGATCATATAATTTATAGTCTCCTACTTCAAAACCTTCTGGAATAGTATCTCCCTCTTCCCAAGTTTCGTACATTGTCCATCTTTCATTTGTTTCATAGAAATAATCTTCATCTACTTTTATTACACCTTTTGAAAGTTCACCCTCAGATTCATTCATTACAAAATATACATCTCTAAACCAATGATCTGATACTTTTGAAATATATGGTGTATATGATTCCCATTCTTTATCATTACATACAATAAGTGCAGCAATAATTTTTAATGCCCTGTCTCTACAAGCATCATCAATATAATGGTCATTATCTATATCTCCGCTATCATTATATAAGTCTGTACTTGCATCACAACCTTCTTCTTCACCTTCTCCAAGAACACTTTTATGTCCAGGTATATGTGAACAACAATTACAACTCACAGAGTGTGGAAAGCCCTGCTCAAATAAAGTGCACAAAACTTTAGCATTTATATTTAATGAATTTAATTGCTCATCTGTAAAAGGTGAATCACCAGCAACAAAACTAATTGCATCATTTCCTAAACTCTTTATTCCATCCCAAAGATGTCCTAAAATACCTTGTTCTTCATCTCCAAGTTCTGCAATTGTTGCATAAGTGATAAAATCATCATCACCAGTACCGCTAGCTCCTTCTTTTAAAACACCTGCTGTAACAGTACCACTTACTTCATGTAGTAATACCTCTACATCTGTATTAAATGATGTTGCCATCTCTATTGCTAAATCTGGCATTTGAGTAGCTAGATGTACAGATAATAAAAATTCAAGTGGCATACCATATCTTCCTGACCATCCATCTACATCATATGTAATAGCACCATTTGACCATCCTCTTTGTATTGTTAATTTTTTAGTATTAGGGTCTAAATCAATATATCCTTTTTCTTTCATATCATAGTAATCGCCTTTAATTCCCATACCAGCTTCATGATATACAGAAATAAGACCAGTACCCCAATCAGGATTACTTGCTGTTGTTATAGCTAAATAAGAACCTCCTGCTGCTACTGCTGCTCCAACAATTACTGACAGAATAAGTCCTACTGGAAGAACAATCGCTACTAAAATTCCTATTAAACTTGCCGCAAATACTGCTACTGCTGCAAATATACTTCCACCTGCAGATTCTGTCATAGTATCTAAGTTTGCATTAAGGTTTTTAATCATATAACATTGATTATCACTAACAATATAAGCAAATATTGGATCACTATTTATATCTACTATTTCCTCAGTATCACTTCTTCTTATAACACCTTGCACTTCATCTGCATACAACAAACCATTATCAGATGCTTCTTTAAGACCATCAGGCGGTGATTTTACTTGGTCTGCCAACTCTGGATCATAATCTACGTTGTACCATTTACTAATATTATCAATAGTTTCTGGTATATCTTCAGCAGTTTTATCCTGTGATACAAAGCCTTCTCCTTTTAAATCATAGCCCATTTTTTCTACATAAGCAGCAACCTCGGCTATTTGAGAAGTTGTAACTACTTGATCCTCACCATGCATCATTGCTGACCAAGCTTTTATAACACTGTTTCCTAAATCCTTGAACTTGCCTACAATTTGTCCTGGTACAGCAACAAAGAACATTACTATACCAACAACTATTATAATTATAAGAACAATTAATATTATCCAAGGAATTAATGGTGCTATAGCGGCGCTCAAGCTATTCATGAAAGCCTGTCCACCCATTTTCATGAATTGTTTTTTAGCTTCTTGTTTGGCTACCTCTTTTGTAGCTTCTGTAGCAGCACCCTGTACTCCATTTTCTCCTGCTCCTTTCATAGCTGCACTTGCAATATTGCCTTTATCCAATCCACCAGTTTTAGCTGTTTGAGCTGGATTATTAGTTCCAGTTTTTAAATCTTCTGGCTTACCATTGCCTTCTGTATTCTTTCCTTTAGAATTCGCATTGTCATTACCACCATCATCTGAGCCTTTACTTCCTGACGATTGATTGCCATTATCTGAGCCATTTCCTTCTGCTTTACCGTCCTTAACTTTTTCTCTTAAGTTTTGAAGATCATTAATAGCATTAGAAGTTCCCTCTTCTCTTTGCCTTTCAGATTGTTCAGCTCCTGAATCTCCTTCATCCTCTGCTGGTGGTTCTTCTGCACCTTCTTGAGCAGATTCCTCCTCAGCATTTGAAGCATTGTTCTCCATAGTTTCTTCGCTTTCAGTATCGTCTGGATCTTCATAAAAATACATCTTCTATCACCTCTTTTCTGCTACTTTTTTACAGGTATATTCATACTAAATTTATCTATTGCTTTGTCTATTTCTACTTTTTTAATATCTTGTGAAGCATCTACTCCAGAATATTCTTCTAATACTCTTACATTATTAAATAAAATACTTTGTGTCTCGTCATTATCATCTATAAATTTCATAAATCCTAGTTTTACCGTAATACTTTCTTCTGGAGCTAAAACTATTGTTGTATTTGTATTATCAGTTCCTCTGTATTCTCCTGAAAGCACTAATGCCACTTCATCTTCCTGATAATTATCTGCTACAACAATTGTATAATCACTTCTATTTGTTAATTGAATTTCATATGTTTCTGTACTATATCTAACTAAACAATTCTTTATATCTATCTTCAAAAAATCATTTTCTGCAACACTCTTTATGTCTCTATATTCAATAAAGTTTCCAACTGCTATTTCAAAACCGCCTTTTGAGCTTTTTGATAAAACTAATTTCTCTGTCGTAAATGTATATTCCGAATTTGTAAGACCTGTTGCTAATATATCATCAAAATATTTTACTTCATATATATAATATCCTTTAGTATTTGAATAATTTTGTATGCTATATTTTTTAGGTGAAGGCATTTTTTCTAATACATGTGCTGCAAAGTTTTCTACGTCATCTTTAAACTCATATTTTTTACATTCTTCAGATAACATAGCAAAAGCTTTTTGATATTTACCTTGATTACATGCATCTACATAAGCTTCAATAAAATCTTCTGCAGTAGTTTGAACCTTTTGGCTTACCTTTTCACTTGAAGACATAACAGATACTTGTGGAGTAAAAGTTGTATTAGGCGCTTCTTCTGTCTGATAATCTCCTAAAAATTTATTTACTATAAATATTACAGACCAAGCTACAACTATAAAAAACAATATTTTTCCATACTTTTTAAACCAATGTCTTATTTTTAATCTTACTTCTATTGGTAATTGCATATACAAACCTCCAACTAATTAGCACTAAATGATAGTTCAAAATCATTATAATCATTTTCTTTTACTACAAAATTAAACTCTTTTCCTGAATTTGGACCACCATTTATAGCATCTGTTACTGTCATCCAAATAACGTATACATCGCCACTTCTTTCAAAATTAGTGTAATCTATATCCATCATTTTTGAAAAGTTTTTATCTGCATATTCTTCAAATTTTGTTCTACTTTGAAAATAATTATTTTTATAGTCATTATTTAACAAATCATAAGCATTTTCATAATCTTCTGCTTCAACATAATCCATAAATTTTGTTACATAATATTCTATTCTTGCTCTTTCAGTCATTCCTTTTAAACGTGACATTTCTGATTCATTTTCGTTTACAACAATATTTGCATCTCTTCCTGAATCAACTTTTATATCAGAAGGTAATTTTCCTTCATACTGTACTCTTTTACCTCCTGATATAGCATTACTTATAGCTATAATTATTAGTAAAGCTAATATTACTACAACAGCTATAAATACAATAGACATATTAGGTTTCTTTTGCCTTTTTTTACTCATAATTTTATTTACCTTTTAATAAATTTATTTTATTCTTTAGTTATCACTATCTTGATCTGGTTGTGGTATATCCCTTGAATGCTGTTGTGGCATTGCACCTGCTTGACTCATAGCACGATCTCTTTCCGCTTGTGCTACTTGTTCTGCTCTTCTCATTGCTTCTTGTTCATTAAATGTTGTTTGCTCTACATTAACAGTTTGCTCTACAGTATTGTTATTATTAATAGTAGTACTATTATTAACATAAGATACTGCCATAGCTACTTGCTCTATAGTTCTTGTACTTGTTGCATTCGTTATACTTTGAGCAAATTTTGCATCAGTTGCTAACTGTGCATATTGTTTCAAACCTGAAAAAGTTGCTGTTGCAGCATCTTCATTAACTGTTCCGTCTTCGTTTTTACAAAATTGTCTAGCCATATCTGTTAAATATTCTTTGTTTATTGCTGCTGGATTTTTTAATACCTGCATACTAAATTTATTTTTAAAATCTTGTTTTTGTGCTGTTGTTAATCCCGAAATCTTATCTAATATCTTATCTAATTTTTCTTCTACTTTATCAAATCCACCATTTTGAGCTGTAGCATATAATCCATAAACCTTTGCTTCCATATCAAGATTGTCAGGATCATCAGCTAATTGCTTAACTGCCGCAGCTATAGCTCTATTTTCACTTTGTAAAGTTTCGTTAGTATTTGCCATATAACCTTGTGCAACACCACTTCCGAATTTAGCTCCTATAAGTGCACCAGACATTCCTCCTGCACCCATACCAATTGTAGCCATAACAAATCCTGCCTGCATTTTTGCAATATCTTGTCCATGTTCGCCAAGGAATCCTACAGCAGAGTCTGTAACACTTCCAACTGCTCTACCTATTTTTCTTAATTTAGTATTCTTCTTATCTTCTTGATATTGTTTTTTATAATCTTCATCGCTCATTCCTGCTGGCTGTGGATGTGATTGTTTGTATTTTTCAAATCTTGCTTCTTCTTTTTTCTCCTTCTTTTCTTTCATTTTAGCAGCAGTAGTATTTTTTGCTGTTAATACTTTATTTTTTATGTTCTTATTAGCCATTTCATTTGCAATATTAATATAATTTTGATCATGTCTTGCTGCATATCCATCTTGACTTTCTCTTAAATATCTATTACTCTCAGCTTCTTTATCTGTTCTTTTTTCTGCCTTTTTCTCGGCAATTCTTCTACCACGTGCAGTTAATACTGCTTGACCATTTACAGTCTTGATGGTTCCATCCGCATTTCTTTCAAATTTATCAAATTTTTTAGTTAAATTTCCAGTTGCTTTAGATAATTTTCCAGTTGCTTTTGAAATTTTATCACTATTATTTGCAATAAAGTTTTTGGCCTTTGCTGCTCCAGAGCCAATTGCCTGACCTGCTGAACTACCTTTATTAATTGCTGCCATTGTCATAGCTGCACCAGCTGCCATTGTAGTAAGTGATGATGCTTGACCAAAACCAAATATCTTTTTAACTAATTCTTCACCTGTTTTAATAAATTGTATACAACATATTGCTAAAATTAATGCTCCTATACTTGCATCTTCAAAAATTGCTAAAACTGATCCTGTTGAATCTTCAATAAGTGCCATAGCAACACTTGCAAAAGCTGCAAATAGTATACAATGAAATGGTTGGATTAAAATATTGTATACAAATTCTTTAAGCCAAGTATTTAATGCTTGTGCTTTTCCATCTCCGATTTTATCTATTGAATATGTAATAGTAATAAGTGGAGCAATCATTATCAAAAATCCTATCGTAAGCATACGTTTTACATAAGCAAATAAGAATGAAACTGTCTGACCAATTATAATACCAAATAAAATCATTGCTGCTACTGCTTCTACTATTTGAATTCCAAAAGATTCTCTTTGTAATGTACCCATAAGATTTGTTATATTAGATTCATCACAAACAGCTTCTATTGCTTTAATTAATGCTTCATTACAAGCAAATGTAAATAACATAATATAGTGTAACAAGAATAATAACGCAAGTGATGTCATCCAGTCTACTAACATCTTCTTATACATTGCTTTTTCAGAAGCAATTGTTGAAATTGCCATTCTAATACCTATATAGATTAGTATTACAGCAAGTACCATACACGCGATTAATCTCATTGTATAATACCATCCTGCAACTGCTGTTCTAAAGGTTTCTACTGTTCCACCACTTTCCAAGTTATTAAAATTTAAGAAGTTAACATCTAATAATGCTATTTTGTTGAAAAATATATGAAATGGGCTTAAGTAAGCAACATCAGCTATACCAAAAGGATCTATGACATCATTTAAACCATATCCCTCTATTCCATCTAATCCAAATGCAGCAAATGCGGTTATTAACTTGTTTACACCCATTAATCCAGCCATCATAAGTGCCCTTGGTATCCAAGTTATTACGCCAATAAGTCCACTAAATATATCACCCAACCCAAAAGCAGCATAGGATACATTAACTGTATTTGCTGATATTGAGTTGACTAATATTAGCACTATTAAAATACTAATTAATCCTTTTTTCAAAATTCTTTTCATTTTTAATACCAACCTTATTAAAATTTATTGTCTTTTCAAATTTTCTATTATCTCAGTAACATTTAATGCTACTGGTGGAGCCTCTCTTTGTACTCCTCTTCCTCTTTGTGAGCCTCCTGTTGCTCTACCTACTTGTCTTGAACCATCCGCTACTCTATCTACTCTTCTTGAACCATCAGAAGAAGCTTCTGCCCTACTAGCAGATATTTCTTGATATAAAGCTGCTCTTTCCTTCTTTTGTTCTCTTGTTTTGGCATCAACTAATTGCATTTTCTTTTTATCCTGATGTAATTGTGTTTGAAGCTGTAACATCTTAATAATATCTTCTGCACCACTTGGCTGAAAAGCAGAAGATCCATCTGCTGAACTGTCTACGCCACCATTTTGATTAGAAAATAATTCTGATATTCCAGTACTTTCTGTCTTCTTTTGCTTATTTAATTTTGCCTCATGATCTAATATCTGTGTATCTAATTCTAATTTTTGTTTCTTCTTTATAGTTTCTCTTAACTGCGCTGCCACACTATCATCAATAGATTTCTTAGCCATATCTGAAAAACTTGCTTTTCTAGCTTGAATTGCAGTTGTTGCTCTTTTTTTCATTCTATCTATATCAAAAGCTTTTGGCACATCTTCTGTTTGTTCAGGTTTTTGCGCATTTAACTGACTAAGTACATCATTTGTTTGAGTACTTGATTTTATTGATTCAGCTGTTTTAGTCTGATACATCTCAGCAAATTTTTGCATAGCTTGATCATTAGAAATTTTAGTTGGATCAGTAATACCTTGCTCTTGCATCAAGCTAACAATCGCATCTCCAGCTAATCTATCTTCAACAGCTGATTCATTTCTCTTATCTTTAACTATTTTTACTTGTGCATCTTTTACTTTTGAATCTAAATTTTGAATAACATCTTTTATATCTGTGCCCTGAGTAACAAGCCCTCTTGTCATTAAATCTGTTTTCAAGATAGTTTCTATTCTATCCATCTTGTCATCAACAACTATCTTAGAAATATCCATAGTACCAGTTTGTACTGCATATGTAACAAGTGCTTTTTCTATTAATTGGTTTTCTGCAGTCTGAGAAATTTTAAGAGTTTCATCATGACCTTCAACTTCTCCATCAAGTGAAACATCATAACCACTATCTCTTAATAGTTCTTGGCTACTTTTCTCTTCAATTGCCATTTCCATTGCTAAAACTGCTGCTTTATATTCACTTTCAAACTCTTCTGCGTGTCTTACAGCATCACTATGAAATTCGTCTTTTTCTATTTCAAAATAGCGTTCTGCAAGGACATCCATGTAGTCATCCATATGACCTTTCTCAAGTCTCTTCTCATAAGCTTTTCTATTAGCCTTATTAATAACTCTCATACTCTCGTTATATCTTGCCCATGCATTATCCATCATTCTACTATTTCTCAAGGCTCTACCAGTAAATCTCGCACCCGCAATAGCTCCTGCCGCTATTGCAACAGGCGGAGCACCAAGCACACTAAAGCCTGCTACTGTAGCAGCACCAGTTCCAAGAGCTGCACTATTATCCCTAGCTGCTTTTTTCAATCTCTCTGCTAGTTTAGGATGATTTTTTTCAACTCTCTTCCTCACATTAATATCATGATTCATATGGTCTCTTGTAATTTCTGCTACTTGCTCTTCAGCCATCTTTTTAGCACCACGTGCTATAGTTCTTGTACTTGTACCTTCAAATCTATTAAAAGAATAATTGCCGTTTCTATCTATTGAATATCCTGATATACCTCTTTGGTAGCTTCTGCCTTTACCAGATAACAATTTAGATGAATGACCTATACCATAACTCATTGCCACCATACCAGCAGAAGGTTCTGCTACTAATAATGGTATACCTGTTAAAATTCCAGCAAACCCACCAATCGCATTTTTAACATGTTCAACTTGTTCTTCCAAATGTTTTTTCTCTTCTTTGCTTATATTAGCAATATTCTTTAATTTTAATCTTTTTGATAATCTCTTACCAACACTATCAAGTTTTCTAAAGCCCTGTCTTTCTGTTTTAATAGCTTGATATGAAACTACCTCTCCTTTTTCATTTGTAACAGCTTCAGTATACACACTTGGATCAAATATATCTTCCCACTTTTCTGAAAGATATATAGACAATCCTTTAAGCTGACCTTTTTTATTATATAATTTATTATAATCTGCTCTCCAAGCATCTTTCTCTTTATCACTCATATTAGCTATAGCTTTTAATTTATCAACTTTAGCTTGCATTTCTGCTTTATATTCTGCTGTAACTACTCCAGTAATGTTTCCATTGATGTCTGTAATATCTTCGCCTTCTTGCAAAGAATCTACATACTTTTGCATTGATTCTATATTTAATTCGCCACTTTCTAATTGTGTTAACATACTACCAATTTCATTAGCTTGTGTTCTTCTATTACGCATGTATTTCTTATAATCACTATAGTTCTTAATTGATGAATTGCCTGTTTCTTGAGCATAATCTTTAGCCATCTGATTCAATTGTTCAGCTTTCTTAACCATATGTCCTTTAAAAGCTACTTCTCCCGCCATTCTAGCTGGTTTAGTCATTGCACTAGCTACACCTTTTGTATAGCCAACTGCAAGATTTTTAATTTCTTTTGCAGCCATAATATTTGTAGCAGCTTTAAGTGTATCTCTTAATCCTGGTCCGTTTGTTATATCATTTAATAATCCTGCACCTTGATTTCCAATTCCGAATATCTTTCTAAATATACCTTCTGCTTTACACATAAAGTTAAGTAGCAATAATACTAATATAAATGAAGAAATTGAGCCTAAAGATAATGCCAATGCTGTTTGCATAAAAGTTACATACATTAAAGCATGAATACTTTGCAATAAAACTATAAAAGCAAATTCTTTAAGCCATCTTGAAAAAATCTGCGCTTTTCCTGATCGTACCTTATTATATGCGTAAGTAGCAGCAATCAGTGGCGCCATTATTACAAGAACTGCCACTGTTAAATATCTTTTTAAATATATAAAAGTAAATTTCCATGCGTAATAAACTAAAACCATATACATTATCATACCTGTTGTTCCAACAGTCATTTTTAAGTCATATGCTCTAGTCTTTACTTCATCATATAAAGTAAGCTCTAATTCGTCATTTTCTATTGGCTTTTGAGCTTTTTCTTTTAAGCCATATTCATATACTGCAAGAGGTGTTGCGCCTGTTCTTAGTTTAGAAATTTGGTCTACTAATACCTCATTAAAAGTAATTATGAAAAGCATTATATAATGGATACAAAATATAAGTAACATTCCTACTACCCAGTCAGCTAACATCTTTTTATAAACAGCTTTATCTGTTGCTGTTGATTTAATGGCCATTTGTATACCAATATATATTAAAAATATAAGCATAACCATAATAGAAATTAATCTTATAGTATAATACCAACCAGCTATTGCTTCTTTAAATACTATTATTAAACTTTTTTTATTTTCTTCAGTTGTTGGTGGATCGTCATTTAAGTTATTTGTTCTTCCCTGAACAGCACTTACTTGCACAGTTCCTACTTCGCCAGATTCATTTTGTATTTCTTCTGTATAAATAACTCTAGGTGAATTTTGTGGAGTTTCAGCTCCTTGTACTGGTTCTCCTTCTGCATTTTCTAATTCAAAACCTAAGTTATCATAACCTTCAATTGTTTCAAATCTAAAGAAATTAATATCTAAAAGTGGTACATGATTAAAGAATATTGCATCTAAAGTAATCCAGCCATCTGCTGAAAACAATCCTGTTGCACTTACACCATCCACTTCAACATCATCACCACTTAAACCTTGTATTATCAAGGTCAAGCATCTCTCAAACAAGGCTGTCCAACCAACAAACACCATTCTAAAGCCCATAGTCATAATGCCTAGCAAATAATCTAAAATAGCGCCTAAACTTTCAATAATTGTATCTATTAATCCTTTACTTACTGTGTAACTACCTTTTGATGTTCCAGAATAATAGAAGTCACTTGTGTTTACTTTACTAGCGTGCACTGGTGTACTAGCTATAAAAGAACAAAATGTAGCTATTATACATAAAACTATTATTAACTTGTAACCTAAACGTTTCGCTAGTTTCATAACTTTCTCCTTTTCTTCTAAAACTCTAAAACTAATTCTTTTCCATCATATGTTATTACATCATTCATAAAACTTTCAATTTTAAATGGACTTCCTGACCTCTCAATAAGTGGTATATTTTCTCCTGTTATTACATCAAAACGATAAATTCCTTCGCCCTCTATGCTATAAACAAAATAATTATCTGAAATCCACACATAAGTATCTACTGTTTTGATAAGTTCTCTACTTGGAAATTCGTTGCTTTTAGATAAGAAATATACTTTCATTGTCATATCTCTATCATCTTTTTCTAATTTATTATAGAAAAGCATACTCTTATTTGTTAATTCTTTTTCTATATTAATACATTCTTCTTCTAAAGTTTTATCTGCTTGTAACCTTCTTTTTTCTGCCTCCAAAACACTATCTACTTGCAATCTTGAAATAAATTCTGTGTTTTGTAAATATTTTTTCGTAGTATCTAAATCTTCACTAATATTGTTATATAAGATTATTCCACTAACATCATCATAGTTTAATTTAATTTCTACTCCCCTATTTGGAAAAGCCATAAACATATAGTCTTCTGCATAAGAATATTCGCTATAATCTTTCCAAATATATGTTAGCTCATTTATAAAATCTTTAAATTCCATGTTATCATCTTCTAAGAAATCATCTACTAAATCCCAAAAATCATCATAGTTATAGCTTTTGTTTTTATAAACTGAGATTTCATTTTTAGTAAAGAAAACATAGATGTCTCTACCTTTATAACCTATAACTTCTAAATCATCATCTTTAAAAGTAGGTGTTCCTAAAATTTGTTCTATGGAAGATAAACTCATTCCCACTGTAATATTATTAACTACTGGACCTAGATACCTGTCTGTAAATATAACATTATATATACTAGAACCTATTTTTCTATACTCTATGCCTTCGTCAAAATGTATATTATAATTTCTAAATATACTTTCTCTTGTTCCAAAATTTACATCTACTGACCAATCATTTTGAATTAAGAAATTAAGTGCCTCAATGTCTGTACTTAAGGATGTTGTATCTATTTCTTTATATCTTGTAAGTTCCATTTCAGATTCTTTATAAATAAAATAATCTTCTATGTCATTTATAATTGTTTTACCAATTCTTCCGTTTGCGCAAACTACTTGTATTGTTATATCATTTTCTGTATCTATCATTTGAAAGCTTGTATATTTTACAAATTTAGCAATGTCTTTTATAATCGTATTAAAGTATTCTTCTTGACTCTCATCATTTTCATATAGTTTCTTTTGAAAAACTAAATTTACTTCTGTTGGAAACTCTCTATTTTCTCGATATGTATCATTATTATATTTGCAACCATAATGTTCTACTAATTCTTTAATCGTACTATAACCACCAGTAATATTTACATTGTTATTAGTTTGATTACTTCTACTAATAGCAATTATACTACCAATAAGGAAAGTCAATATAATAAATAAAATTAATATACCAGTTATAAAAATTGCTCTAATTTGTTTTTTATCAAACTCCATATTATTTCATACTTTCTCTTCTTTTTTGTTCTGTAATAAGAAGTAAATCTTTATCAGACTCTAAAGTAATTTTGTTATTTTTAATTAATTCTTTTACTGTATCTGTAAGATAATAGTTATTGTAAATTGTTATCCCTTTTGAGTTATTTCCTATTATGTCCATTGCAATTCCTCTAGTTGGGAATGTAAGTTTCAAATTCTGATTTTCCGCATCATATTCAAACTCGAAATAGCTTGACCATCTAGTAGTAAAATCCAAAACTAATTTATCTAAATCACCAGTTGCACAGTAGTCTGAAAGATATTCATCAAAATACTCATTTTCTTGGTATTTATAAGGATATATTGATACCTCATCACCATATAAGAATACATATTCTGATGAAGTCCTATAACATAAGTATCCCTCTCTGCTACTGCCATAACTTGTATTTTTAAATTTCTTCTCAATATCTTCTAACTTTGTATTTGCATAAATAGAAGACGTTGCAATAGGCTCTTCATAATCTTCATCAAAAATAAGATTTAAAACTTTTGAATTACTTATTTTTGCTATTATATGTTCCGCTGGATATCTATAATATCCATTATAAAGCTCTTCTCTTTCAGAGGTAACAATAATTGTATTTGCAAATGCCATTCCATGTAGATATAATGAATTATATAAATCATTTATTACAGCAAAGTTCGCGCTCTTTACAATTTTAGTATTCTCTATACCTACATAGGTTTCGCCATCAGTTTCATCATAAAAATTATCAACATCATTTATTTTTATTTTGTAATTTTCTTTTTCTTTATCATAAAATACAAATATCTTTATATTTTTTTCATTATCTATTAGGTAAAAACTATTTTTTTCTAAATCTACAATTTGAGCTATAATATCATTAAAATACTTTTCATTACTTTTCCCATTTTTATCGTATAAATCGTTTTTAAAATTAGCATAGATATTTGTATACACTTTTCTTTCTAGATTTATATATTTTGAACCAGCATTTTCTATAATTTCTTTTATTGAATTAGTCTTTGTATTTGAACCGCTTATTCCAGTGCTTACTTGAATATTATTCTGAGTGCCTTCAGGCGTATCACCTTCAGCAAAGATTAATACCATCTGAATAGCCATTAATAATATACCTAACATTATAATAGCTGCTACAACTATAAACTTAGCTTTTCTGTTGTTAGCCTTCATACACTATTAACCCTTTCCACCTTTTTTCATTTCGTCATTAACATTATGAATTGAAATTGAATCTGCTACACCAAAGATACTTCTAACAATCTTCTCTATTCTTCCTAAACATAATAAGAATATCATTGCTATAAAAGGTGATTTTTCTGCTATCGTTCCTGCTGAAAATACAAATACTAAATATATAGCCGCATGTATTGGTTGTATTGCTATATTTATTATATATTCCTTCCACCATGCATCAAAAGCTTGAGCTCTACCATCGCCCATCTTATCTATTGGATATGTAACAGTTATAAATGGTGCAATAATTGTTAAAAACATAGTAGATAATACCCTTTTCAAATATGTTAAAAAGAATTTTATAAGTAAGAATATAAGTACCCAATAAAAACATGAATACATAAATACTTGCATACCAGATTTTTCATATATAGCATTATAAACTTTTCCTATAATCGTTATCTCAAAGCCTTCGGCACCCATTCCTTCTCTTAAATTATAGATAATGTCTAATACTGAATTTCCTAACATAATTGCAAATGACATTATATAATGTAAAAAGAAAAGTATTACCATACTTGCTGCCCAATCTATAAGCATCTTCTTGTATCTTGCTTCTTCTGATGCAACAGTAGATATAGCCATTCTAATACCTACATACATAAGTACCAACAAGTTTATTATCATTGCAAGCAATCTACAAGTATAATACCAACCTGCTGCACTCTCTTTTAATTTTATTATAGGTTCTGATTGATTTATAGTTTGCTCATGAGCTCCTGTACCTACAGTATAAGTTGCATCCAAATCAAATATATCATTATTAAATAGTGCTACTTCATTAAAAACAGTTCTTTGAATTGTAAAAAATTTCTCAGCGTTTAAAGCTGATGGTATTGGCAATGCCCATGCTGATATACTCTCCTGATCAAACCAGCTTTCTGAAGAATCTGGGTTTGTTGTAATCGCATTTAGCATAACATGTATAGACATTGGAAATGAATTAAGCATCATTGCTATCACTTGAAATATAAATCCAATCACGACATCTGATACACTTATACTTCCACCACTTGTCGGCGTTCCATTATTTATCAAACCTTCTGCCTGCTCAGCAGTAACTTGACCTTCTCCGTTAGATGATGGAAGGATACTACCTTCATCATCTGGTTCACCTGCATATCCTGGACACGCACATATGAAATTAAATACTAATACTATAACAAGTAGTATAGCTACTAATTTCTTCTTCATAAACTTCCTCTACTATCCATTTTCCTCTGCTTCTCTTTTTGCTTTTTCCATTTGCGCTTGTTTTGTAAGGTTCGTTTCAACGAATTCAAATTCTTTCTTAGTTGGTTGAATTGCAATAATAGCTGAATCTCCACCAACTTTTAGTAAGCCTTCACCTCTTCCACAAGTTACTAAGAAACCTGCTTCACCTTCACTTAATTTAAAAACTTCTCTTAAGTATTCGATCTCTGCTTTATCCTGTGATAAGAACAATTTTGTCTCAGCAGATGTTAAAACTGCTTGACATTCTTGTTTTTCATAAAAATCTTGGAATTTCTGTGAAATAACTGCTAAAGATACATTTCTCTTTCTGGCACGTCTAGCCATTGTATTTAAGAAATCTACTGCCTCTGGGTATGGAAGAAGCATCCATGCCTCATCGACTAATACCCTCTTTTTAGCAGCTTTAGCTTTATCTTCACTGTTTTTCTTTACATATTTTTCCCAAACCCAAGAAAGTAATATTTGTTGTGCAAGTGGTCTTGCAAATCTCTCTTCAAGTTGAGAAATATCTAAGTTAATAAATGGAACTCCGTCTAATAATTCAAAAGTAGATTGTCCATCAAAATAAGCCATTTGTCCATTATATTCTCTAACATATTGTTTCATAACTTTTACTAAGTAACTATAATGGAATCTATAATCAGGGTTCTCGTTTTCTTGAGCTTTTCTACAAATTCTTCTGTACCAAGAACCTATTGTAGGCATATCTTTTTTTGTTCTACCTAAATAGTTTTGTGTCATATCTACTGTACCATTCATTTGACGTTGATATAAACTCTCTACATTTGAGTTAATACCAAGTGCTGCATATTCTTCTGCAACAGATTCAGATATAATTTGCTTTGTAAGCTCATTAACCTCTGTACTCTTTGTACTACCTCTTGACATTGTAAGTAAACCTTGTGTAACGTCTTCTACTTTATTTTCAACGTTTAGAACAGTTCTTTCTCTACCTGTAATTTCGTCTTTTGTTGTTTCTGGCTCTATATCAAAAAGATTAATAACTGTCTTTGATGTTGGACTTATAACAACATTTACTCCTCCAAGTGATTCAGCAACAACTCCATACTCACCCTCGGCATCTAGTGCTAAACTCTCAATTCCCATTAATATTGAAGAACGAGCTGTAATTGTTTTTATTGTAACAGATTTACCAGCACCAGACTTACCAAATACAACCATGTTGTAGTTAGTAAGTTTTGAACTAAAGTTGTTATATAAAACAGGAAGACCTGTTTGTTTGTTAAATCCTAAAGGAATTCCATCTTCATGCCCTACATCTGATATAAAGAATGGGAAAACTGTTGACATAGCCCTTCTATCAAATGTGTGTGATTTTGATATCTTATTATCACAAAATGGCATATTTGATCTAAATGCTTCATCTTGTAATGCCCAAGCTGGTTTAATATCAATCAAACTCTTTGACATTTCGCTTGATAACAATTCTGTGTACTTGTCTAATTCATCAACACTATAAGCAAATAATGTTGCAATAATTGATGAATCATATAATTTATTAAAACCTGCTGCAATAGCATCACGAAGCTCTTCAGCCTCTGCTCTTTTTTGTGCTAAAATTCTCTCTCTGTTGATATCACCTCTATCTACAGCAACGCATCTTTCAGACTCTAACTCATTAATTGTTCTGTTCAAATCTGTTTGTGAACTTGCTTCACTAATTGGATTTATAAATACAGAAACATTCAAATCTCCAAAAGTATACATTCCTCTTAAGAACTCTGGGAAAGTACACATTCTTGGTAGATTAGCTACTATCATACTTCTTGCATATCTTGTTCTTGAAGAAGCAATCTCTATATGATTGGTATAACTAGCATCAATTCCTCCCGGTGCAATTAAACCCTTTATATTTTTTTCATTTTTTTTGAAAATGCCGTTTTTAGTTTCAACTGGATTAGATTCTAATTCGTTTACTCTGTTTTCAGTCTTTTTACTACCAAACATTTTTCAACCTCCTATATTTTACTCTTCTGTTTTTCTTCTCCTAATGATTTTCTTTCTTGGAGCTTCGCTAGCCACTTTCTGTGCAGCTACTTCTTGTTCTGTAGGTTTTTTAGGATTTTCTTTTGTTTTTAAAGCTTCATGATTTTTAATTTCATCTTGTGCAAGTTCATATACTCTTGGATTTAATTGCTCCTCATATGCTCCTAATAAATCTAATGCTTTCTCTTGTATCTTCTCGTTCTTAATAGCTAAATCTTGCATTTTTTGTAAATCTTCTAATTGTTTTCTCTTATCAGCTTTTAAGATACTATCTGTTGCAATGTCAATTGCAGCAATATTTATTTCTTGATCTAGTTTCTCTTGTTTCTTTTGGATTACATCTTTACCTGAACTATATAATGCATCATATTGTGAATCTAAAGCTTTTGTAAATGTTAATAACTCTGATTCATCTCTGTTATATGCAACATACAATAATTCTGCTAATTCTTCTGAATCAAGTATTTTACTTGTAATTCCTGATGTTCCTAAAGCACTGGCAATATTTTGACATCTCGTATATAACTCTGAGAAACACATATTATCAATTTCATCTTTAGAGTATTTATCAAGTCCTCCACCAATTTCTGCTGTATAGTAAGAAACTACTACATAAGTTCTTTGTTGTAATACATTTTTGTTAGAACTTAATTTTTCAACATAATCTGTAATATCTATACCATACTCTAATACATTGATTTTTCTTCTTTTTTCAAACTCCAATTTTTCTTTCAAAGCTCTATTATTTTTCGCATGTGCTTGTGCAATCTTTACATCAACTTTCTCAATGTCATTTGCCAAGCTATCTACTCTTTGTTTATAATCATCAATAATATCTCTTAAATTTAAAGTTCTACTTTGTATATACAATTGGATTGGAAATCTAAGTGTGTTTAAAAATTGTACGAAACCTTCTTCTACGCCTATCTTTTCTTGCTCAGACATAAGATCATAATTTACACCATTACATTGGATAACCATTATGTATTGAGTACCTTTTTTTCTTATAATCATATCATCAACAATTTCGTCAAATTCCATAAAATCAAAAATTGATTCTCTAGTTAAATCTCCATGAAATCTACCAAAGTCTTGCTCTTTTCTTTTAGCCTTTTCCTCTTCTATCTGTGAATCAACTTCAATAAGCTCTGGTTCATTCGATTTCTTTTCTACTTTTGGTTTCATTAAATAGAAATATAATAAAACTAAAAGTAACATTATACCTATGATAACGTATATTGATAATTTAAGTACTGGAATAATTGCTCCCATCTACTTTTCCTCCTTTGTATAATACATATAGATTTTTTTATTCTTTTTGAATTTTATATATCTCATTATAATTTCACCAAGTGGCTCACCGCCAATTTTTTTAGTAATAGGTATTGCCACAATAGTTGGTATTTTCAAAGCACCTATTGCCCAACCAATAACTGCAAATAAAGCCATTAATATAAGTCCAACCATTTTCATTGCCATAGCTGCAAAGATTAGGTAGAATATTGAACCTACTAATGCTCCTATCGCAGTTGTTACTAATGATTTTACTGTAAATATGTATAAAATTCTTGTTTCACCCTTATAATTTCTAGGTATGTAATATGTTCCCATCTAGTTGTTCCTCCTTAGTATTTTTTAATCTATATTAGCCTGTTGTTAAATTGTCTAATGCAACTGTTAATATCTTCCAAATATAATATCCACCGAAAATAACTACTGCTGACACTACTAGTCCTATCAATTGCTGCTTTAATTTTGCTTGTTTTTCTGGTGGTGAAATCATATATAAAATACCCATATATGTCGTTGCTATTACAACAATACCAACACCAATAAATCTAAGAACATTACCCAAAGCTGTAAATGGTTTGGCTACTTCATTCAAATCACTAATCTTTGCATTCGTTTCTCCTTTTCCAATAAATGCATCAGCATCACCAAAATCAATAGCAAATGTTAAATTAGATACTGCAATTATTGAAACTATCATAATTATTGCTATTTTAATAATATATTTTCTCATAGTTCACACCTCTTTTTTACCTATTTAGTCCATTATATACATTATACTCAAAAAGACTTAATTTTTCAACAATTTTCGCAAAAAAACCTAGATGTAATTAAAATGTAACATTGAAGTTTGTTAACTCCTGAAACTTTTGCCTTGTAAGTAATTAACAGATTTTCCATAATATACAAAAAGGGTGCTTCAAAAAACTTTGAAACACCCCTATATTTACTATTATTTTTTTCATTAATTAACAGATTGTGCTGCACTATCCAATGTTGACATTGCAATTTTCGCAACTATATTTACTAAATTCACTGATCCAAATAATACAATTGCACCTACTACCATTGGAGCTATTTGTTTCTTTACATCAGCTTTATCGCTTGGCGCTGCCATTATATATCTTATACCTAAAACAGTAACCATAATCATAGAAATACCTGTTCCTGCAATTTGCACAAAACCAATAACAGCATTTATAATTCCACCAAGTTTACCTCCTGACGAATCTGTAATAGTTTTACTTCCCATCTCATCCATTGCAGTAACTGCCTGCATAGTAGATGCACCATACACATAAGATAGTGATGAAATTACCATTGAACATATTAATACCATAATCAAAATTTTAACAATACTTTTTATTTTCATAACTAATCTCCTTTAAGCAAATACTATATATCAACAGCATAGTTTTTAATAATTGTCAAAACACCTACACCACCTACTAATATAAATGCACCTATAATAAAATTCATAGAATATTGCTTAATATTAGCTCTCTCGTTTGGTGAAGCCAGCATAAATTTGATACCTATATATGTAAGCATAATAAGTGCAATACCTATACCAATAGTTCTGATAATATCAAGAATCATTCCTAATATTTCTCTAGTTGCCCCTGCTGCTCCATTAAGATCACCCGGAATTTCTCCATTAAAAGTACCTGTTATATCTACATCGCCTGCAAACACTATTAAATTAGATAATGTAATCATTATTGTTAATAATGTTACACCTATTTTTAATAATTTACTTTTCATAATAAACCTCTACAACATTAAATATTATCAGCAAATTTTTGAATAATACTTAATATCCCTGCACTACCAAATAATACAATCGCTCCTACTACATATATAACAGCATGTTTTTTTATTTCTGCTCTATCACCAGGCGCTGAACTCATATATTTCATTGCAACTGCTGCAAGCATTATAATTGCAACTCCTACTGCAATAATTCTTGTTACTGATATAATTGCTCCAACAATACCTTGTACACTACTATTTAAAGTGTCATCTCCTGGAGCATCTTTCATAGTATCTATCAAAGAAGCATAGTCAGTTGCTAAAGCTACATTTGATATAACCATTACCATAGCCAAAGCTATAATAACTGCCTTAATAATTTTAGATTTTTTCATATTCATTTCCTCCTAAAATATGTATTATCCTACTGGTGGTGCTACATTTGAAAAAGCATCAACTAACACTTTTAAAATATTTGCAGCTCCAAACACAATTATAGCACCAATTACGTATTGTATAGATGATTTTTTCATATCTGCTCTATCACCTGGCGCTGCCATCATATATTTCATTGCTACTACAGCAATCATAACTATTGCAACACCTGTAGCAATAATTCTTATTACACCCATAACTGCACCAACTGCTTCATTAATTGGTGTTTTTATACTGTCTTCTGCTGTTTGATTATTTATCGCACTGAAATCAAAATTGTCCGCATAAGATATACTACTAAATATCATGGCTATTACTAACACCACTAGCGCAATTTTCATTATTCCCTTTATTTTCATAGGTTTTCCTCCTTTTGCGCATATCTCTTAAATATATTATATATTAAGCCTTTTCTTTTTTCAATACCTTTTTTACCTAATTCTTTAAAAAATTACAAAAAATGCACACCTAAGTGTGCATTTTTTAATATTCAATCTCTTGTTTACTACATCAAAACTACTAAGCAGCATTAACATTTGTAGAAAAGTTTTTGATGATTTGTAAGATACCTGTTGCTGCGAATAATACGATAGCACCTACTACGTATACAACAGCATGTTTTTTGATATCTGCTTTATCACCAGGAGCTGCAGAAATGTATTTGATAGCTAAAACAATTAACATAATGATAGCAACACCGCTACCGATAATTTGAATGATGTTAATTAAAGCACCAATAATTTTTGTAACACTTGTACTTGCACCAGATGAATCTGTCATACCATTAAATTGATTTAAATCGATATCTGTTGCAGATACGCTAACTGCTAAAGATGCTACTACAGCTACTGCTAACAAAACTGCTACTATTTTCATAACTTTCTTTATCATAACAAAATCCTCCTTCTTCTCTCTACACTACACTAATTATATCATATTCTTACATTTTTTTCAATATATTGTGTACATGTACTTTGTTCGATATTCTAATCTTAGCATATCTTTATTTTTTTGTAAATAGTTTTTTGGATTTTTTTACGAAAATCCGTTATAAAAAGTATCTATTCTTCTCAATTTATATCAATAATTGTAAATATGAAATTTCTTTAATTTAGATATTTAAAAATTCATAATTTAATAATTCTATTTGATTTGAAATGAATCTGGAATTTTTATCTACCTGTTTACTTAAATCAGTAGATATATATTTTTTATTGTCATCAGCAAATACTGTTACAATTGCTTTGCTATTATTTTCCTTAGCTATTACACTTGCAAGCATGTTTGCTCCTGATGATATTCCAACTCCTATTCCAAGTTCCAGCGCTATTTTTCTTGACATGTTTATACTATCATCATCATCTACTATTATTATTTCGTCAATTAAAGTTTTATCTACAATATCTGGAATAAAGTCGTCCCCTATCCCTTCTATTTTATGACTAGCTATTATTTTATTTTTAGATAACATTGGCATCTTATCTGGTTCCATTGCATATATTTTTATATTTTTATCAAACTCTTTAAGTCTTTTTGCTGTACCTATCAAAGTACCGCCTGTTCCTATTCCTGATACAAATCCTCCAATCTGATCTCCTAAAGTATCTATAATTTCTTTAGCAGTTGTTTCATAATGTGCTAACACATTATACTGGTTTGAAAACTGGTTTGCTAAAAATGCTTTATTTTCCTTTGCATATTCTTCCGCTAAAGAAATTGCTTTTTTGAATCCTCCTTCTTCTCTTGATACTAACGTTACTTTCGCTCCGTACATTTTCATTAAATTTAATCTTTCTTTACTTACCCAATCTGGCATAAATATATGTGATGGATTTCCCATGGCTCTTCCAATTGCTGCAAGTGATATTCCCGTATTTCCACTAGTCGCCTCAACAATTTCCATGCCTTTTTTTAATTTTCCCTCTTCATACGCTTTATTTAACATATAATATGCTACTCTATCTTTTATACTGCCTGATATGTTATATGATTCTAACTTAGTATAGATATAACTTTCTTTTTCGTTATACATATATTTTATTTTTATCATTGGTGTATTTCCTACCTTTATGCTCATTTATTCCTCCTCTATCTTAACTTATTTATGATAATTATTTTATGCTATATTAATAAGTTTTGTTTGTCAATATATCATTCAATAAAGTTAAAAAGAAATCAATAATTCTTGTAAATATTCATAAGTATTTTTAAGTGAAGTAATTGAAACTCTTTCATTTGGGCTGTGTACATCTTCAGTATTTGGTCCAATACAAACATATTGTAAGTCATTTACTTTGCTTAGGAAAAATCCACCTTCTACAACTCCTTGTGTGATCATTTTCTCTAAATTTCTACTATATATTTTTTTATAAATCTCATTACATTTCAAAATTAAATCATTATTTATATCCTGTTCTACTCCTTTTAATTCTTGGCTCCAAAATATTTCTAATCCATTCTTTTTAACTAGTTTATCTAATCTTTCTAAATATTTATTTCTTAAACTTAAGTTATTGGCTCTAGTTGAATATCCTATATTTACATAGTTCTCATCTTCTTTTATTTCTGCCATATTGCAAGATAATATAACATTATTATTTACATATTCTAATGCTCCGTTTTCATAATTATAAATAAAATCTATTATTCTATTTGTAAGCTTTTCAGAAAAACACCTTTCTCCTTTTGCAATTTCTTTTATCTCAATATTTACTTTTCCATAGAATTCTTTTTGTTCATTAATTAAATTTTCTATTTCTAGCAATTTAGATGGTTTAGTATAAAATTTTATATCAAAATCTCTAGGAATAACATTAACTTGACTTCCTCCAAATACTTCTTCAATGTAAACATCTTCTATCTTTTTTAATATACTAATTCCTAATTTTATTGGATTTCCTCTTTTTATATCACCAATATTTCCACCTGAATGACCACCTTTAAAATTATCATATTTTAATTCATATCTAGTATATTCTTCTGGAACACTAATATATTCTTTTTCTAATCTTGATTTCCATTCTAAACAATTAGCAGAGCCTACTAATATTTTGCCTTCTCTTCCTCCATCTAAAGATATTATTTTTTTACTTTGTAACTTACTTAAATCAATATTAATTGCACCTATCATTGTACTTTCTTCTTGTACTGTAAATATTGCTTCTAATTTTGGTGTTTTCATATCTTGTGAATCTAGTAAAGCTAATATTTGAGCAACTCCTATTCCATTATCAGCTCCTAAAGTTGTGCCATTAGCCCTTATATAATCACCATCTTTATATAATATAATTGGATCTTCTTCAAAATCATGTCTTATATCCGCTCTTTTTTCACATACCATATCAGTATGGGCTTGAAGTGCAATCGGCTCATTGTTTTCTTTTCCTTTTGCTGCTTCTTTTTTTATTATTACATTGTAATCTTTATCTTCATAAACTTCCAAATTTCTTTCCTTAGCAAACTTTATTAGATAATTTTTTATTCCTTCCTCATTGCCAGATTCTCTTGGAATTTCGCTTATTTCTTCAAAAAACTTTATAACTTTTTTTGGTTCAACTTCATTACTATTTAATTTCTCCATTTTATCCTCCTTTATATTAATATACCTTTTTAAAAACTCTCTAGTTCTTTCCTTTTTGGGATTCTCTATTACTTGACTCGGACTTCCCTCTTCAATAATCTTCCCTTCATCCATAAAAATAACTCTGTCTGCAACCTCTTCTGCAAACTTTATCTCATGTGTAACTATTATCATTGTTCTTTTTTCTTTTGCTAAATCTTTTATAACTTTTAAAACTTCACCTACTAATTCTGGATCTAAAGCACTTGTTGGTTCATCCATACAAATTATTTTAGGATTTATTGCTAAACATCTAGCTATTGATACTCTCTGTTTTTGCCCACCAGATAAATCGCAAGGATATGAATTAGCCTTACTAATTAAATCCATTTTTTTCAATAATCCATAAGCAATTCCATCTGCTTCTAATTTATCTTTTTTTAGTACTGATATTAGAGCTTGAGTTATATTTTCTTTTACAGATAAGTGTGGAAATAAATTGAAATCTTGAAAAACCATACCTGTTGACAAGTTTATTTTATTTAAAATTTCTTTATTATTATAAATAGGTTTAGATGATTTATATTCTTTAATCATTTCTTCACCATTTATAATTATATTTCCTGAATTAATTTTCTCTAAATTATTTATACATCTAAGCAAAGTAGATTTACCTGATCCTGAAGGACCCAATATTACCAAAGTTTCTCCCTCTTTTACTTCCAATGAAATATCTTTTATAACATCTAATTTGCCATATTTTTTAGATACTTGTTTTACTTCTAATACATTCATATTCTCCTCCTATTCATTTAATTATAGTAATCTAATTTCTTTTCTAATTTGCTAAATACTATTGATATCACGAAAACTAAAATTAAATAATATACTCCCGCTATACATAATGGTATAACAGAGAAATTATAACTAGCTTGTTTTTGCGCTAATGCAAACATTTCTGTAACACCTATTATCTGTGCTAAAGATGTAGTTTTCAAAAGAGAAATTACCTCGTTAGAAATAGGTGGCAATACTACTTTTATTACTTGTGGTAAGATTATTAAGAAAAAGGTCTGAAATTTATCAAATCCTAAAGTATATGCAGCTTCTCTTTGTCCTTGCGAAATACTATTTATTCCACTGCGAAATATTTCAGAAAAATATGCTGCATAATTTATCACAAATGCCACTATTATAGCTGTAAACCTATCATAAGTCATATTAAATATATAATATGGTGCAAAGTATACAAATATTATTTGTAACATTATTGGTGTTCCTCTTATTAATAAAATATACGCTTTTGTAATAGTTGAAATTAGTTTTAATTTTGAGTTTCTTGCTAAAGCTACAATAACTCCAAGTGGTAGAGAAAATATTAATGTTAATACAAATATTTTCAAACTTACTCCAATGCCAGAAAACAAAATTTTAGTTACATTTATTGTTTCGTCAATTCCCATAAATTACTTCTCCTTTACTAGTATCATATCTTTTCCAAACCATTTTTCAGATATTTCTTTTAATGTTCCATCTTTCTTTAACTCGTATAAAGTATTTTGAATTTTATCTTTTAGCTCGTCATTACCTAATTTAAAAGCTATTACACAACCTCTTGATGTTGATATATCTCTTGAATCCATTGTTATAAAATCTTTATTTTTTGAAGTAATCAAATAATTTCCTATTAAGCTTGAAGCACATACAGCATCAATACCACCTGTTTCTAAGTCCATAAAAGCTGTTAGAAAATCACTATATTGTACTATTTCCAAATCTTTTCCTAAATCTGATTGTTCTAAATCTGATTGTTGCACAGAACCTGCTTGCACTCCAACTTTCTTTCCTCTTAATTCTTCTTGATCTTTTATCTTACTATCATTTTTCAATATAAAATATAGCTCTCCTTTTATATAAGGATCTGTCAAATTCATAGTTGCTGCTCTTTCTTCGTTAAGCGCAAAACCATTCCATATACAATCTATATTTCCAGAATTTAATTCTTGTTCTTTTGCAGCCCATGATATTTGTTGAAGTTTTAGCTCCATTCCTAATCTATCACATACCGCTTGAGCCACATCTATGTCAAATCCTACTATTTCATTATTTTCATTTCTAAATCCCATTGGTGGAAAGCTATCATCTAACCCCATTACTAAAGTATTTTCTTCTTTTCCTCCTTTGTCTGCTCTAAAAAACATTAATCCTGCAATTATCCCTATAATCACAATTACACCTAAAATCATTATTTTTTTGTTCATTTTTAAATCCTCCTAAAATTTTATTTTTATCAAAGTTTTTTATTTAATAGAATTTCAAATTTTATAAAATTGCCAAGGCTGTATTTAATAGTAATTACTAAAAACAAAAAGACTTAAAGGTCTGCACCTCTAAGTCTTAAACTTTAAAGGCACAAGCAGCTCTAAGCCTGTGCCTAAATTTTGGACACAAGCTATTTTCTATGATGATGTATATTTATTATTAAAATATTTTTCATAATATTTCTCCTTTTAAATAATTTTTCTATTAAATAAAAATAGCCTTAAGGTTTTGTACCTTAAGGCTATAAACACTAAAGGCACAAGCATCATAATGAGCCTGTGCCTAAATTCTCGACACAAGCTATTTTCTATGATGATGTTTGTTACCTTTTAAATTTGTTATCATAAAAAATAAATCTCCTTTGATTTCTATGCATTTTATTTTAACATGATTTTCACATATTGTCAACTATTAATATTTATCTCTCGCCATAAATTCTTTCATCACACACATAAAAATAACTCTTCATTCCAAAAGAATTTGAAGCTGTTTTTCTTTGAACCTTATATTTTGAACCTTATATTATGTACTTTGGCATTATTACTAATATTAAATACCGTTGGTTTACTTCTCTTCTAAAATTTCATAGAATTCTCCATTAATATTTCCATATCAAGTTTTAATGTTATATATTTACAAAGCAAATATTACTCTGCACTTAACTTTTTATATTATATAATCTTTAAATTAAAAATTTTTATATTTTTTCAAAAACAAGTGTTGCTTGAATTCTATCTCCTCCAAGCATACCTTTGCTACCAGATGAAGTTGTACTGATAGTATGTAATTTATAACCTTTTCCTGCTTGCTCATTAATTACATTTTCTAATTCTGTCAAGTTTCCAGATCCTGTTCCTATAAATTTTTCTTTCAATACTACTTGTAATACTACATATTGCATAATAAAATCCTCCTTTATTTTTAGTTCTACATACAATTATATATCACACAAAATAATAAAATCAAGATATAATTCAAATTTCAAAGATTTTATATTGTCAATATTTCTATAACACTTCTTTCCAATTTTCTTCTTTAAATCCTACTGAAATGCCTTTATCAGTTACTATCAATGGTCTTTTTATAAGCATACCATCACTAGCTAGCAATTTTATCTTTTCTTTATCAGTCATAGTAACTAACTTTTCCTTTAATTTTAGCTCCTTATACTTTAATCCGCTAGTATTAAAGAATTTCTTTATATCTTGTCCATTTGCTTTTATCCATTCCGTTAACTCTGCTACTGTAGGTGTGTCTTCTACAATATTTCTTTCTATGAATTGAACCTTATTATCTTCTAGCCATTTTTTTGCTTTCTTACATGTTGAACATTTTGGATATTCTATAAAAATTGTTTTCATATCGGTCCTCCTTTCATCAATTTAATTGTTTTTTCCTAAAATTTAATATTTTCTATCTTTGCTTTAATCTTTTCTTTTTTTAATTATTTCCCACCTATTCTACATGTATGATTATCGGCTTGTAATTTATCTCTTTTTACAGCATCTTTTTCAGAAATATGAAAAACATTATTCAATCCCCATTTTGTAGTTTTTGCTTCGATATATTTTTCATTTCAATTTTCGTCTATATTCTCATCTTTGATCTCTGGTAAATATTTAATTTGTTTTTTCTTTTATCCATTCGTTTTCCAGATAAGAAAATTTTCTATTTAATAACCTCTCAATATAAAATCAAATTATAATCATCTATCAACTCTTTTTTGAACTCGTTACTATACATTATCACTTACGAAACTCTAATTTGTTAGCAAAACTGATATAACTACTAACTTATTTTTCATGATTATATCATAAAATTTAAATTATTCCAATATACGTATTTTTTACATTAGTATAAATTAAAACCTTCGGGTTATGAGAATTTAAGCAGCATTTTTTGTAATTTAATGAAAAGTTAAATTTTTATCTAAATATCAACGTTTGTAGCTATTTTAATTTAAAGAACTTTTGTGCGTTTTTAGGTCATTTTTGGGTGTTTTTGTCCCCATCGTGTCCCCAGGTTTTGGAAAGTCTTGTCGCACAAGAGGTTCAAAATAGCATTTGCAAATTGGGGACATTTTAAATTTTTTATAATTTGGAGGTTTTGAAAATGAATGAAATTACTTATCACAGAGAAGGAGATTATTTAATTCCTAATCTATATTTGCCTAAGCAACCTGAAAAATCTATTGGAAAATATGGTCGCTTAAGATTAAATTTTGTTAAAGAACATAAAAAAGGCTTATATACTGAATTGCTTATAAATGGTACTTTAAAGCAACATTTAATCGAGATAGATAAAAGTGCTACTGATAAAGTAAATCAGCTTGTAAAACAATTTGCTGAGCAAGAAGATGTTAATGAAAATTTAAAAGAACATCATCAGATGGAGTGGGTTCAAGCTATGAATAATATTAAAAATAGAGCTGAAGAAATTGTTTTTAATGATATTTTATATGTGTAGGAGGAATTGAATATGGTGAATTTTAGAGAAGTAAATGAAAATGATATTTTAAAAGAATGGTTTGATTTTAGAGAAGAAATTTATTTGTGTTATGCAGATAGACAGGATAGAGAAAATGAAATTAAATTTGATAATTTTAGAGAAAATATTTTAAAAAATATTCCTAAGCAGAATAGAACTTATGTAGAAAAACAACTTGATCTTCTTTATGATGATTTTATGAGGTATTTGACTTATATTACT
>CATJWN010000024.1 GCA_949745595.1 uncultured Clostridia bacterium | reverse complement strand
TTTTCTCGATTTGAGTGGCTTGAAATATATAGCAATATATATTCTAGATAAATGACTATTCACGACAGAACCCGGCTTACAGATTTACTTTTATATGAAGAAGGATAGGTAAGTGCCTATCTTTTTTCTTTTGTTTTAATAAATAAAGCGGGAAGCGCCCTTGACAAAACTATTTCGTCATAGGCGCTTCCCAATTTTTTGCAATTCAATTCGTTTGCTTTTTGATTGGTTATGTATTGGTGTAATACTTCTGAAACTCGACACTTCCGGTAAGCCCTAGCGAATTGTACATCGCCAATCCACACCCTTTAGGGCAGTCGATGGTGTCGCCGATGTCCATCCGTTTGGACTTCAACAGCTCCTCCATGACTTTGGCGGCGTTGTAGAACTTGCTGTCCAAGCTGTTAATCACGATGGCGTGCATTCCAGGAGTCTGCATGATACAGAACTCGGCGTCCTTTGTGTGCAGCTCCAGCGGAACAGTTGTGAACGGCTTGATGGTGTAGGTTCCTTTGCAGTAGACTTGTCTTTCTTTGACCATTTTTGTGCCGGGTATCATTGTACTCCGAGATGTTCCCCAATCAAAATTTCTTACATTTGCCATAGTACTTTCCTCCTGACTGTCCCATGTTTGACAAATTTTGTGCTTAAAGCACGAAATACATATATATTATACCATATTTACATAATATTTTCAAGCTTGGTAAATTTTGGTATTTGCAAAAAATATTAAGTTATGTTAAAGTAATTATAGAAAATAAGAAATGGAGAAAATAAATGTACGAAATATTTGCAGATATGCACGTTCATATAGGTAGAAGTGAAAATGGCAAGCCAATAAAAATTACTGCAGCAAGAAGCCTAAATTTTGCTAATATTGCAGAGGAATGTGTTGAAAAAAAGGGAATAAATCTTGTAGGAATTATAGATTGTGCTTCACCTTATGTTATAGAAGATATTGAGAGTTTCTTGAAAAATGGCGAGGCATATGAGATAGAAGATGGTGGAATTATTTATAAAGATAAAGTTTGTATTATCTTAGGAAGTGAAATCGAAACAAATGAAGTAAATGATGATGGGAAAACTGGAAGTGCGCATAATTTGTGTTATTTTCCAAGTTTAAAAGATATTAAAGGTTTTTCAGAAGAAATGAGCCATCATATAAAAAATATAACTTTAAGTTCACAAAGAGCCGACATTTCAGCATATTATTTGATTGATATTGTAGAGAAGTATAATGGTGTACTTATTCCAGCGCATGCTTTTACACCACATAAGAGCTTTTATGGAAATTGTACGTCTTCTTTAAAGAGAATATTTAAAGAAAAGTATGAGAAAATTCCGGCTATCGAACTTGGTTTGAGTTCTGATACATTCTTAGCAGATAAAATTTCAGAACTTGAAACTAAGAGCTTTTTAACAAATTCAGACGCACACTCTCTTCCTAAAATTGCAAGAGAATACAATAGAATTCAAGTGGAAGGTATTAGTTTTAAAGATTTTTTGAAGGCTCTAAAAAGAGAAGATGGAAGAAAGATACTTGCTAATTATGGTATGGATCCAAAACTTGGCAAATATCACAGAACATATTGTGAGACTTGTGATAAGAGAATACCTCGGAGATGCACCAGTTACAAAATGCCCAGATTGCGATAGTAAAAATATTACTATGGGAGTTTTTGATAGAATTGAAATTATAAAAGATAAGAAAGATACTAAGAGTCCAAGTTTTAGACCACCTTATGTATATCAAATTCCACTAACTTTTATACCTCGGACTTGGTAAGAAAACTATTGATAAGCTATTAAACCACTTTGGTACTGAAATGACAATTTTGCACAAATTATCTGATGATGATATAGAAGCTGTTGTAGGAGAAAAGATTGCCGAGAATATTATAAGAGCACGTGATGGAAAAATGCATATCGTAGAAGGTGGCGGAGGAGTTTATGGTAAGCTTGAATAAAGATTAATTTATTAATGAAAAGAATTTTCTAATAGGCAATATTATGAGAAAATTCTTTTATTGTTTTTATGATAAAAAATGTGTAAAAAAATGCCGAAAAAGCTTGATATTGTACTTGTTTTATAATATAATAATTGTGTAATTTTAAAAGGAGATAAATGATATGGAAAAAAGTTTTAGCGAAAGCTATAAAGCTGCTGGAGTGGATGTAACTGCTGGTTACAAATCTGTGGAGCTTATAAAAAATGCTGTAAAAAGTACATATATTGATGGAGTTGCTTCAGACCTTGGAGGATTTGGAGGGCTTTTTGCACCAAATTTAAAAGATATGAAAGAACCAATTTTAGTTTCAGGTACAGATGGAGTAGGTACTAAATTAAAATTGGCTTTTTTAATGAATAAGCATGATACAATCGGACAAGATTGTGTTGCAATGTGTGTTAATGATGTAGTATGTTGTGGAGCAAAACCTTTATTTTTCTTAGATTATATGTCACTTTGGAAGAATATACCAGAGGTGGTAGCAACAATTGTTGGAGGTGTTGCAGAAGGTTGTAGACAAGCAGGCTGCGCATTAGTTGGTGGAGAAACTGCTGAAATGCCCGGGTTATATTCAGAAAATGAATATGATTTAGCTGGATTTTCTGTTGGTATTGTTGATAAAGAGAAAATGATTGATAGCAGTAAAATTGAAATAGGTGATAAAGTTATTGGTATAGCATCTTCTGGAGTACACTCAAATGGATTTTCTCTAGTTAGAAAAGTATTTGATGTAAATGAAGAAAATCTTAAAGAATATAAAGAAGAACTTGGTATGACTTTAGGAGAAGCTTTGATTATGCCAACTAGAATATATGTAAAACCAGCACTTTCACTAATTGAAAATGTAAATGTAAAAGGAATTTCACATATTACAGGTGGTGGTTTTTATGAGAATATGCCAAGAATGTTAAGAGATGGTGTAGCATTGAAAATAGATGTGAATTCGTATAACAGAAAACCAATATTTGATTTAATACAAAAAACTGGAAATATTCCAACAAGAGATATGTACAATACTTTTAATATGGGTATTGGTATGGCAGTTATTGTTCCAAAAGCAGATGTACCAAAAGCTTTAGAGGTACTTAAAGCGCAAGGCGAAGAAGCATACATTATTGGTGAAGTTGTAGCAGGAAACAAAGAAATTAATCTTAATATATAAAAAATTTAATTTTGAAAGGAAATAATTATGGTTAAGAGAGTTTATGTAAAAAAGAAAGTAGGCTTTGATGTAGAAGCTAAGGGACTTTTAGCAGATTTAAAAGAAAACTTACTTATGAATAATATTGAGGATCTTGTTATTTTAAACAGATATGATGTTGCTGGAATCTCAGACGAAGTTTTGGAGACGGCTAAAAATACTATTTTTTCAGAACCACAAGTGGACGATTGCTTTGTAGGAGATTATGAATTTTCTCCAAATGATAAGGTGTTTGGAGTTGAGGCACTACCAGGACAATTTGACCAAAGAGCAAATTCGCTTTCTGAATGTTTACAAATTATAACAGAAGGAAATAGACCAATTTCAAAGTTCGCAAGAATATATGTGCTTTCTGGAAATTTAAGTAATGAAGATGTAAATAAGATAAAAAAATACGTTATAAATCCAGTAGATTCTAGAGAATGTAGCTTAGAAAAAGTAGATACTTTAGAAGAACAAATGTTGGTACCAGAAGATGTTGCTATTATCGAAGGTTTTACAGAAATGACTGACGAGGATAGCGAGAAATTCTATAAAAAATATGGCTTTGCTATGGATTTAGCAGATTTGAAATTCTGCCAAAAATATTTTAGAGATACAGAAAAAAGAGATCCAACAATGACTGAAATGAAAATGATAGATACTTATTGGTCAGACCATTGTAGACATACAACTTTCTTAACAAAATTAGAAGTATTAGATATTAAATGGGACTTATTACAAAAAGTTTATGAAGAATATATTGCAAGTAGAGCATTTGTATATGAGAATAAAAAAGCAAAAGATGTTTGCTTAATGGATATGGCGACAGTAGCTGTTAAAGAATTAAAGAAAAAAGGAATATTAAAAGATTTAGATGAATCAGAAGAAATTAATGCTTGCAGTATTAGAGCTGAGATTTTGGTAGACGGAAAACCAGAAGAATATTTGATAATGTTCAAAAATGAGACACATAATCATCCAACTGAAATTGAGCCTTTTGGTGGAGCTTCAACTTGTTTAGGTGGAGCAATTAGAGATCCGCTTTCAGGAAGAGTATATGTTTATCAAGCAATGAGAGTTACAGGTTGTGCGGATCCAAGAACTTCTGTTGCAGACACTTTACCAAACAAATTACCACAAAGAAAATTAACAAATGAAGCTGCAAAAGGTTATAGTTCTTATGGAAATCAAATTGGTCTTGCAACAGGACAAGTTGCAGAAATTTATGATGAGGGATATGTTGCAAAAAGACTAGAGCTTGGAGCTTTAATTGGAGCAGCTCCTAAGAAGAATGTAATTAGATTGAGACCTGAGCCAAGTGATCAAGTTGTTTTACTTGGCGGTAGAACTGGACGTGATGGTTGTGGAGGAGCAACAGGTTCTTCAAAGGCACATAACAGTGAGTCATTAACGTCTTGTGGTGCAGAAGTACAAAAAGGAAATGCACCAGAAGAAAGAAAAATACAAAGATTATTTAGAAATAGTGAAGCAACTAGATTAATAAAAAGATGTAATGATTTTGGAGCAGGCGGTGTTTCAGTTGCTATTGGAGAACTTGCAGATGGTTTAGTTATAAACCTTGATAAAGTTCCTAAGAAATATGAAGGTCTAGATGGTACAGAGCTTGCAATATCAGAATCACAAGAAAGAATGGCAGTAGTAGTTGCTAAAGAAAATGTAGAGAAATTTATAGAACTTGCAGAAACAGAAAACATTGAAGCAACAGTTGTTGCAGAAGTAGTAGCTGAGCCAAGAGTAAAAATGTATTGGAGAGAGAAACTTATTGTTGATGTAAGTCGTGAGTTCTTAGATACAAATGGCACAGTAAAAGAGGCAAAAGTAATTGTTGATAAACCAAACTATGAAGAAAGTTATTTTGCTAAAAAAGAAATTAAAGATATAGAAGCTAAGTGGAAAGAAATTTTATTAGATTTGAATTGCTGTTCACAAAGGGGACTAGTAGAAAGATTTGATAGCTCAATTGGAGCAAATACGGTTTTAATGCCATTTGGTGGTAAATATCAGTTAACACCATCAGAAGGTATGGCAGCAAGAATTCCTACTTTAGAAGGATATACAAATGCAGGAACAATAATGACTTTTGGATACAATCCTAAGATTGCAAAATGGAGTCCATTCCATGGAGCTATTTATGCGATTGTAGAGTCAGTTTCTAAGTATGTTGCTATTGGTGGAGACTATAAAAAAGCTTGGCTTACATTACAAGAGTTTTTTGAGAAACTTGGAAATAGTCCAGAAAGATGGGGAAAACCATTTAGTGCATTACTTGGTGCATATTATGTACAAGAAAAGTTAAATATTGCAGCTATTGGTGGTAAAGATAGTATGTCAGGTTCATATAATGAGCTTGATGTTCCACCAACACTTGTGTCTTTTGCAGTTGGTACAGTAGATATCAATAAAGTTACTTCAAATGAGTTCAAGAAAGCTAGCTCAAAAGTAGTTTTATTGCAAACTAAAATGGCAGAGGACTATGTTTTAGATTTTGATGATTTAAAAGAGAATTATGATTTAGTTCATAGCTTAATTACAAGTGGAAAGGCACTTTCAGTTTCAACAGTTAAACACGGAGGTTTAGCAGAGGTTGTTTCTAAGTCTTGCTTTGGAAATAAACTTGGATTTAGGTTTGAAGGTACTCCAGATGTGTTTGAAGCTATGTATGGATCTTTTGTGATTGAACTTGCCGAAGATGTTCAAAATGATAAATTGGTAGAGCTTGGAAGAACTACTGATGAGAGAGTAATTGAACTTGGAAATATTAAAATGGATTTAGAAGAGTTAATCACAATTTGGCAAAACCCACTTGAAAAAGTATTTCCAACTAAAATAAAACCTATAACAGATAAGATAGAAGAGGTTTTATCTGATAAAACACCTGTTATAACAAGAAAAGTATCAATTGCAAAACCTAGAGTATTTATACCAGTATTTCCAGGTACAAACTGCGAATATGATGCAGCTAAAGCTTTTGAAGATGCAGGAGCAATTGCAAATACAGTTGTATTTAAGAATGTAAAACCAAATGATGTAACAGAGTCAATAGAAGCTTATGCAAAAGCAATAGAAGATAGCCAGATTATTATGATACCAGGTGGATTTAGTGCTGGTGATGAGCCAGATGGTTCTGCAAAATTTATCGCAAATGTATTTAGAAATCCAAAACTTAAAGACTTAATTGAAAAGCATTTGAATGAGAAAGATGGACTAATTATAGGTATTTGCAATGGTTTCCAAGCATTAGTTAAACTTGGTTTAGTACCTTATGGAAAAATTATTGATATGAAGCCAGAAATGCCTACACTTACTTTCAACGGAATTGGTAGACACCAATCAAGAATGGTAAATACGAAAGTTGTTTCAAAATTATCACCTTGGCTTGCAGAGGCTGAACTTGGTGGAATATATAATATTCCAATTTCACACGGTGAAGGAAGATTTGTTGTGACTGAAAGTGAAATGAAGGAACTTGTAGCAAATGGTCAAATTGCTTGCCAATATGTTGATTTTGATGGGAAACCAACTTATGATGTAGACTATAACCCAAATAGTTCAAGTTATGCTATTGAAGCTATAACAAGTCGTGATGGTAGAGTTTTAGGTAAGATGGGACACTCAGAAAGAGTTGTAAATGATTGTATGAGAAATATTCCTGGAAATAAAGCTCAGAAATTATTTGAGTCAGGAGTAAATTATTATAAATAGGAGAGAAAAATGGAAAACAATAATAATATCTACATTACACCACTTAGTGGACGTTATCCAAGTAAGGAAATGAATGAGTTATGGTCAAATAATAATAAATATTCTACTTGGAGAAAACTTTGGATAGCACTTGCTGAAACAGAAAAAGAGTTAGGCATAAATATTACAGATGAGCAAATAAATGAAATGAAAGCTCATATAAATGATATTGATTATGATATAGTAGCAGAGAGGGAGAAGGAGTGCAGACATGATGTAATGTCACATGTTTATGAATTTGGAATTAAATGCCCTGAGGCTAAACCCATAATTCACTTGGGTGCGACATCTTGCTTTGTTACAGATAACACTGATGTTATATTAATGACAGAAGCCTTAAAATTAATTAAACAAAAATTAGTACTAGTTATAAATAATTTAAAGAAATTTGCTGAAGAAAATAAAGAAGTAGTATGTCTTGGATATACTCATTTCCAACCAGCACAACTTACAACAGTTGGAAAAAGAGCAACTTTATGGATGCAAGACTTAATAGAGGATTTAGAAGAACTTGAATTTGTAGAAAGTCACATGAAACTTTTAGGTTCTAAAGGTACAACAGGTACACAAGAAAGCTTTATGAAGTTATTTAAAGATGAAACTAAAGTAAAACAAATAGATGATATTTTTGCTAAAAAGATGGGCTTTGATAAATGTTATGCAGTATCAGGACAAACTTATACTAGAAAACTTGATAGTAGAGTTCTAAATATACTTGCACAAATTGCACAAAGTGCATCAAAATTTGCTAATGATATGAGACTATTACAACACGAGAAGGAATTAGAGGAGCCTTTTGAGAAAGGTCAAATTGGTTCTTCTGCAATGGCATATAAGAGAAATCCAATGAGAAGTGAAAGAATTAACTCATTATCAAGACATGTTTTAGCACTTTCAATGGATCCTGCAATGACAGCTTCAACACAATGGCTTGAAAGAACTTTAGATGATTCAGCAAATAAAAGAATTTGCGTACCAGAAGCATTTTTAGCAGTAGATAGTATACTTATACTTTATGCTAATATCAGTAGTAATATAGTAGTTTATAAAAATGTAATTCATACAAACTTAATGCAAGAACTACCTTTTATGGGCACAGAGGAAATCATTATGAATGCTGTGTTAAAGGGTGGAGATAGACAAGAATTACATGAGAAAATAAGAGTATATTCAATGGAAGCTGGACGTGAAGTAAAAGAATTTGGTAGACCAAATGACTTAGTAGATAGAATTACAAACGATAGTTCTTTCGGATTAACAAAAGAGGAGATACTAAAAGCTTTAAGCCCAGAAAATCTATGTGGTAGAGCTATGCACCAAGTAGATGACTTTATTGCAGATAGAGTAAATCCTGTACTTGAAAAGTATGGAGATTTAATTGAGGGTGTAAGCACAGAAGTTAATGTATAAAAATTATGAAAAGTAAATTAAGTAAAATAAGAAGAAATAATGCAAAACTTTATCCAATATATAAAATGTTTTCATGGGATTTATTGTTTTTTTATTCGATAGAATTTCTATTTTATACAATTACTAAAAAATTAACAGCTTCAGAAGTTTTAATAATAAATGGATTTTATTTGTTTTTTAGAATATCAATGCAAATACCAGCAGTAGCGATTACAGATTTCCTTGGTAAAAGGAAGAGCATAATTTTAGGGAATATAATGCTAATATTTTTTGTGCTAGCTTTGATGTTCATTCCAGGAGCAATAAGTATAATTATAGCAGATTTAATATTTTCATTAGGTTATGATATAAAAACTATTGCGGAGTCAAACCTATTATATGATTCTGTAGCAACCAAAGGTGGAGATGGTTTATATTCAAAGTTAGATGCTAAAGGCGGAAGTTGGTATTATATACTTGATGGAATAGCATCATTAACTGCAGGTTATTTGTTTGTAATGAATAATTATTTGCCTTTGATTATATGTTTAATATTTTTAATTATTTCTACAATATTGTCTTTTGGATTTAGAGATATATATGATATTAAGAAAGATGAGAATAAGAATGCAGGATTAATAGGTACTTTAAAAGAGTATAAACAAGATTTAAAACAATCTTTTAAATTTGTATTGACATCCAAGAGGATGAGATCATTTATGCTATTTCAAATAGTATTTTATAGTTTGATAGAGATTATAGATACATACAATAGTGATTTGCTTATTAACATAGGTATACCAGAAGAGCAATTTTCAATGATATTTGCAGTACTTACTCTGATTGGTGGAATTTCGCTTTCATTAAAAAGACCTATAGAAAAGAAATTTAAAAATAGAACATTAGCTTTTATATCATTAATGTATATAGGTGCTTGTATAGTTATAGGGACAATTTCTAGTTTATTAGAAGGTGGAAATATAATTCCAATAATTTTAACTATGTGTGCAATGCAGAAAATAAGTACTTCTATATGGTATATATTAGAAGCTAAATATTTGAAGAATTTTACTAAGGAAGAAATGAGAAACAAGATAACCTTTATATATGAGTTTATTGGTGGAATTGCAGCAAGTATTTTTTCAATTTTAGGTGGATTGTTGCTAAAAGTATTAATAGTTGAAAATGCCTTTTTGGTAATTGGACTTTTAGCATTAGCAAGTATGACTATTGTTTTAGATTATATGAGAACGAGATTTGGATTAAAACCAGAAGAATATACTAAGGAAGATTTAGAGTTTGAAACTATGAAATAAAAAAAGAAAAGGTAGCTTTTGAAGCTACCTTTTTGTATGTATTCTAGTGTCTAAAGTGTCTCATGTGAGTAAATATCATTGCCATACCATATTCATTACATTTATCTATTGAAAGTTGATCTCTTATTGCACCACCTGGTTGAATAATTGCTGTAATTCCTGCTTGATGTGCTGCTTCAACATTATCGTCAAATGGGAAAAAGGCATCAGATGCTAAAACTGCACCTTGTGTTGCATCTTTTCCTATTAGTTCTTCTGCATGTTCAAAACATTGTTTAGAAGCCCAAATTCTATTAACTTGTCCTGGTCCTATACCAACAGTTTGCTTATCTTTAGCAACTACGATACCATTTGATTTTGTGTATTTAACGACATTCCAAGCAAATAGCATATCTTCTAATTCTTTATCAGTTGGCTTTCTATTTGTAACAACTTCGTAATCATCAAATATTTTGCTGTCAATTGATTGAACTATAATACCACCGTTTATTTTCTTAATGTCATAAGAATTTTCAGGTTGTTTAATTGATATTTCTGGAAGTAATAAAACTCTAACATTTTTCTTGGTTTTAAGAATTTCTAAAGCTTCGTCTGTATATGATGGAGCAACAATTACTTCTAGGAACATTTCTGACATTTCTTTTGTAATATCAGCTGTAAGTTCTCTGTTTGTAACTACAATTCCGCCAAAAATAGACATTTTATCTGCATTATAAGCTTTTTGCCAAGCTTTATAAATATCTTTTTCATCACTTCCAACACCACAAGGGTTACCATGTTTACAAGCGACAACAGTTGGGTCTTCAAATTCTTTTAATAATTCTAATGCGCCATTTGTATCATTTATATTATTGAAAGACAATTCTTTTCCGTTTAATTGTTTAGCTGTAACTAATGAGCCAACACATTTACCAGTTTCCTTATATAAAGCACCAGTTTGATGAGGGTTTTCTCCATATCTCATTTCTTGAACTTTCTCAAAAGTTAGTGAAAGTTTTTCTGGGTAAGAAGTATCATTTCTTTGCTCTTTAATATAATTGAAAATCATACTATCATAATTTGCAGTATGTTCAAATACCTTTTGCATTAAATAGAATTTTGTATCAAGCGAAACACTACCATTTGTTTTTAATTCTTCTAATACTTTTGCATAATCATTTGGGTCTGTTACAACAGCTACGTCTTGATAATTTTTAGCTGCACTACGAAGCATAGTAGGGCCACCAATGTCAATATTTTCAACACATTCTGCTCTTGTAACTCCTTCTTTCATAATTGTAGCTTTGAAAGGGTATAGGTTAACAACAACAAAATCAATAGTATCAACATCTAATTCTTTTATTTGTTTCATATGTTCTTCATTAGCACGCATTGCTAAAATACCAGCGTGTACCTTTGGATGAAGGGTTTTAACTCTGCCATCTAAACACTCAGGAAAACCTGTTAGCTCAGAAATTTCTATTGCTTTTACATTTTCTTCTTTTAATTTTTTATAAGTACCACCAGTTGAAATAATTTCAATTCCTAAAGCTTCTAATTCTTTAGCAAATTCAACAATACCGGTTTTGTCTGATACGCTTATTAATGCTTTCATTTTATTTCTCCTTTTATTAAAATTTCTTTCCTGTTAAGATTTCATAAGCTTCAATATATTTTGATGCTGTTGTGTCAATAACGTCTTGAGGGATAGGATCTTTTGTTTCAGGATCATATCCAGTAGATTTTATCCAATTTCTCATATATTGTTTATCAAAGCTATTTTGTGTTCTACCAACTTCATATTCACTAGCTGGCCAGAAACGGCTAGAATCTGGTGTTAAAACTTCGTCACCAAGTACAAGTTCACCATTTTCGTCTAAACCAAATTCGAATTTTGTATCAGCTATAATAATACCACGAGTTTTAGCATATTCGGCACATTTAGTATAAACTTCGATAGTTTTAGCTCTTAATTTTTCAGCTAAATCTTTTCCAAGCATTTCAATAACTTTATCAAAAGCTATATCTTCATCATGTGTTCCAAGTTCTGCTTTTGTTGTAGGTGTGAAGATGGCTTGAGGTAGTTTCTCAGATTCTTGTAAGCCTTCTGGAAGTTTAATACCACAAACTGTACCGTTTGCTTGGTAGCTTTTCCAACCAGAACCTGTTATATATCCTCTAACGATACATTCAACTGGTATCATTTTTAATTTTTTAACTAACATACTTCTACCTTCGAATTCAGGTGTTTGGAATTCAGCTGGAAAGTCTTTTATATTAGTAGAAATTATATGGTTTGGTATAACGTCTTTAACATAATCAAACCAGAATTCAGATATTTTGTTTAAAACTTTTCCTTTATTTGGTATCATTGCAGGTAGAATATAGTCAAAAGCTGAGATTCTATCAGAAACTACTAATAATAATTTGTCATCATCTACCTCATAAATTTCACGAACTTTTCCACTACTAATTTTTTTCATATTAACACACTCCTTATATTTTATTTACCTTGTTCTTCAAGGTATTTTTCATAACCAATACTTTGTAATTTTTCATCTTTTTTAGTAACTTGTTCTGCTAGTGTTGCTTTGTATGCAATAATTTTTTCTCTAATTTCGTCATTTCCTGTACCTAAGATAGTAGCAGCTAAAATACCTGCATTTTTTGCACCATTTATTGCAACGGTCGCAACTGGAATTCCTGATGGCATTTGAACTATAGAGTATAGAGAATCAACTCCACTTAAAGTTTTAGTATGAATTGGAACACCAATTATAGGAACTGGAACTATTGCAGCAAATATACCTGGTAAGTGAGCAGCACCGCCAGCACCTCCAATTACAACTTTAACTTTACGTTCTTTTAAGCTATTAGCATACTCAATGGCTTTTTCGGGTGTTCTGTGAACAGATAAAACCTTAATTTCATAGCTAATTCCCATATCCTCAAGCACTTTTGCGGCATCTTTCATTATAGGTAAGTCAGAATCACTTCCCATAACAATAGCAACATCAACATTTTTCATTTTTATTTCCTCCTTAAATAAATTATTTTTTTATTCTACTTCCAACTTGCTGGATAACTTCACGTGATGATTTATTTGCAAGCTCGAAGGCTTTTTTTGTAAATTCTAAATCTATTTTATCAGTATAGGCATATTCACGAAGAGTGGTAGAGAAGAAGGCATCACCTGCTCCTGAGCTATCTACTATGTCAACTATAATTTTAGGTGCCTCAAACGATACTTTTATTTCTCCATTTTCTCTAAATACATATTCAGCTCCACGTTTGCCTTTAGTAAGTACCATCAAATCTGGCTCTAAAACTTCAAAAAGTTCTACTAAAGATTTTACATGTAATCTTTCAAAAAGTAATGATATAACATTTTCGTTTAGTTGTATAAAATCTGCTTTTTTAAAGAAATTTAAAAGATATTGGCGTGTAAAATGTTCGAAAAACCTTATGTGACCAATATCTAAACATACTTTTTTATTTTGAATATTATTAATAAATTCTAAGTTAACAGGTAAGAATTTATCAAGGATAATATATTTTTCCTCTTTTTCTAATTCTTTTGGAAGTGTTACTGGTAAATTTTTAGAAAAGTGCATAGTAAAATCCATAGTGATAGGGCTGTACCAGCTATGGATAATTGAATCGTCTTCTAAATCTTTATTAGGGATAATTACATTCATAATGTTTGTGTTTTTTTCTTCTATAATAACACTATCTGTATTTACACCAGCTTTATTTAAAGAAGCTATGGCAAGTTTGCCCTCATCGTCGTTTCCGATAGAGCCAACAGCATAGCATTTTTCTCCCATTAAACTAAGGTTATATAAATCATTCCAATTGCATCCGCCACCGTCTTTAGCAATTAGTTCTAAACTATAATTATAAATTTTGTCTAAAATAATATCACCATGAGATATAAAGACTTTCATGACTTTCCTCCAAAAAGAAATTACGTAATTATTATATTACAAATATTGACATTTTGCAAGAAAATATAGGGAAAATTTGTAAATTTTGCATAAAGGCAATTTACTTTATGTAAACAGTGTGATATAATTAGAATTAGTGATTATATTTTGAAAGGAATTTTGGAAGATTTATGAAAGTTAGAGATATTAGTGGAGTTTCACACAATCCATTCAAAAGATTAAGAGATGAAGTAGGTTCATTAAGAAAGAGAATTCAGCTTGCAAGGCTAGAACCTTATGCTGATATGATTGATTTAGCTTTTGAAAGATATAACACAGATGATGATAATAGAACTATGATGTTTAAGCTTTTAAGAGATCCAGTCAAAGGAACTGTTACTAGAAGAAAACATACAGAAAATTGTAGAGATATAGCTGTGGAAATTGCGGATGGTTTTGATTGGCTAAGCACAGACATTATAAAAGTTATGGCAAGGCACCATGACATTGGTCATACTTTCTTAGGCCATAGTGGAGAATGGTGGTTATCAAGTATTAAAGATACTTATGGTATGCCAAACTATGTACATAATGCAATTGGTGCTAGAAAACTAGATATTAAGTATGATGTTTCAGAAGAAATTTGCGAGGAAATTAAAGCACAAAATCCTAATATTTCTGATAAGAAACTTGCGAAAATCAAAAATGATTTATGGCTTATATTTGATGCTATAAATGGTCACAATGGAGAAAGATCAGAATATAGTTATGCCCCTGATTTTACGAAAACACGTAAAAGATATAAAGAAGAGCTTATGGGGTGCTATACTAAAAAAGGTTTTGATAGAACTTTAATACCAGCAACTGCAGAAGGAAGCTTAATGAGATTAACAGATAAAATTTCATATATTCCTTTTGACATGGTAGACATTTTTAGAAATGGTTGTAATTTAGAAAAAGCAACAATAGATGGAGAAGAACATAATTTTTATGAAGAATATAGAAAAGTTTTTAAAGCTTTAGGTATGACGAATGACAGCTTAGATAGATTACTAGCTTGTAAAACTGAAGAAGAATATGATAATTTTGCAAAAGAACTTCAAAGAATTTTCATTGCAGATGTTAAGAAACATACTAAAAGAAATAATATTCGTATGTCACCAGAAATGTCAGCTTTAATGCACAGCATTCGTGATATAAATAATAAACTTATGGTAAATTATACTGTTATGAAAGAAGACCATGAGGAGTATGTTCCCGCTATGGAAAAATTTATGGGTTCGGCTAGCAAGTTTTTAATTAGTAATGGTTTTATAGATAGTAAGAATGTAAGGAGTTCTAATGTAACAGAACTTCATTCAGATATGGAAAAAGCACAAGCTTTACTAAAAAAACATCAAAATGATGAGCTTACAAGTGATTTTATAGCTTTTCTAACTAGTATAAGTCCAAGAGATTTTGAGTATACAATTAGAACTTGTGAAAAAGCTTTTGAGGAGACTATAGAAGGTGAGATAGCCGTTGCAAGAGCAGTAGCTACTGGTGCAGTTGACCAAGTCGAAGTTCAGGCACAAGGACATAAAAAAGAGAGAATTGAGCAATATATTGAAGAGTTTAATACAATTTTAGATAGAACTTATGCAGACCAGAGCATGAGAAAAGCAATAAATCCTCTTTCAAATAATGTTTTAGACAGATTTAAAAGAGAAATTTGGCTAAATAAAGCGAGCAAAAAGATAAAACAAGAATCTATACAAAAACTAAGAAACGGTGGCAGGGGAATTATTCCACTAAGTGAGATGGTTGGTATGGAACTTGGTGCACAATTTTTAGCTAGCAGAAATGATTATGAGTGGAGAAGAGTTTTTGAATTATATGAACATCCAACAGAGGAAGTTAAGGCTTCTTTAGGAAGAAGATATCAAGAATTTGATTTTAGAGCTGAACATCAAAAACATAAAACTTGGGATAATATTCAAAAATTACAAGCCAAAGGAACTGAAGCTACTTTAACTAATGAGGATAGAAAATCAGCATTAGAAATGCTAAGAGGTTTGATACCATTTGGTAAAAAGTCACGTGAAAGAGAAAAATAAATTTTTAAAAGTAAGTACAAAAAGTACTTGCTTTTTTTTTATAATATGATAGAATACTAAATAGGAATTATTCCTATTATTAAGAGGAGTAAAAATGGAGAAATATTCTAAGCAACGTGAAGAAGTTTTTAATTGCATAAAAGAAACAAAATTGCATCCAACAGCAGAAGAAATTTATATGAATTTGAAGCTTAAAAACCCTAATATTAGTAGAGGAACAGTTTATAGAAACTTGAATTTATTAGTAGAAAAAGGACTAGTTAATAAAATTTCAAATTCAGGAAAGCCCGATAAGTTTGATTATGTTTGCAAACCACATAGTCATGCTATTTGTAAAGTTTGTGGTAAGGTATATGATTTTGAAATATTGTTAGATGATGAAATTTCAAGTAGCATAAAAGCTCAAACAGAGCTAGAAGAGTTTTCAAACGAGTTTACAATATATGGTATTTGTAAATCTTGTAAAAATAAAAAATAAAATTTTAGGAGGTAAAATTATGCCAGAATTAAAAGGTACAAAAACAGAGAAAAATTTAATGGAGGCTTTTGCAGGAGAATCACAAGCAAGAAATAAATATACTTATTTTGCTAGCAAAGCTAAAAAAGAAGGATATGAGCAAATAGCTGCTATATTCCAAGAAACAGCTGATAATGAAAAAGAACATGCAAAATTATGGTTTAAATTGTTAAATGGTGGAGATATCAGTACAACAGCTGATAACTTAAAAGCAGCTGCTGAAGGAGAAAACTTCGAATGGACAGATATGTATGACAGAATGGCTAAAGAGGCTAAAGAAGAAGGCTTTGATAGAATAGCTTATTTATTTGAAGCTGTTGGAAAAATAGAAAAAGAGCATGAAGAAAGATATAAAAAATTATTAGAAAATGTTGAAGGTGATTTAGTATTCTCTAAAGATGGAGATAAAATTTGGAAATGTAGAAATTGTGGACACATCTGTGTTGGTAAACAAGCACCAGAAGTTTGCCCAGTTTGCAATCATGCAAAAGCATTTTTCGAAATTAAAGCTGAGAATTACTAAAATTAATGATAGACTGGCTTATAATAAGTCAGTCTATTTTTATGAAACAAATTTTGTAAATAAATAAAGAAAACTACTTGTATTTTTGTGATTAAAAATATATAATCTAATTTGGTTGAATAATTTGCCATTAAGGAGGATTATAGAATGAAAAAAGTTGCTATATTAACAAATGGAGGAGATGCTCCAGGATTAAATGCTGTTATTAGAGCTATTGTAAAAACAGCTAGAACAAATGGTGTAGAATGTTATGGATTTATAGAAGGTTATAAAGGTTTATTAGAAAACAATTATGTGAAATTAGACCTAGCTTCAAATGCTTCTGGATTATTACACAAAGGTGGGACAATCATTGGTACTTCAAATAGTACAAATGTGTTCAATTATAAAGTAGTAAATGAAGATGGAAGTGTGGAATATAAAGACTTATCAGATAAATGTGTTGAAAATATTAAAAATGCTGGATTTGATTGCGTTTTTGCTTTAGGCGGAGATGGAACACAAAAATCAAGTAGAGATTTTTCATTAAAAGGTGTAAATTTCATAGGCGTTCCAAAAACTATTGACAATGATGTTGCTCATACTGATATGACGTTTGGATATAATACAGCAGTTTCAGTAGCAACAGAAGCAATTGATAGATTACACACGACAGCAGAATCACATCATAGAGTAATGGTACTTGAAGTTATGGGAAGATATGCTGGCTGGATTGCTTTAGAATCGGCAATAGCAGGTGGAGCAGACGTTGCTTTAATTCCAGAAATTCCTTATGATATAAATAAAGTAGTTGAAAAAATTAACGAAAGAAGAAGTAGAGGAAAAGAGTTTACAATAGTTGTAGTTTCTGAAGGTGCTATGCCAAAAGATGGCGAAATGGTCGTAAAAATGAACTTAAACGATGGTTCCGGTTTAGATAATATTAGATTAGGTGGAATCGGAGATAAAGTAGCAAACGATATTGAAAGATTAACTGGTATGGTTTCAAGAAGCACAGTTTTAGGATATGTACAAAGAGGTGGAACACCAAGTGCTTTTGATAGAGTGCTATCAACAAAATATGGAACAAAAGCTATGGAACTTGCAATGGAAGGAATTTTCAATGTATTAGTTACATACAAAGATGGTAAGATGGGATATGTTACTTTAGAAGATGTTGTTGGAAACAATAAAGTTGTTGGAGCAGCATCAGGCAATACTAAAGAAAGTAATATAAGAAAAGTTGAGTTAAATGATGATCTAGTTAGAGTAGCAAGAGACTTAGGTATGTGCTTAGGTGATTAGTATAATATTATTGAAGAAGCAGTTTAGTTTTCTAAATTGCTTCTTTTTCCTATTTTTAAGTAAAAAGCTTGCATTTTGGATAAATTGTGATATAATATATAAGCTTATGTATAATGATAATAAATTATTTGGAGGAATATATAATGAGTGTTAAAGTAGAAAAGACAGAGAACAAAAATGAATTAAAACTAGAATTTACAATTGAGGCAAAAGTATTTGATGAAGCTATCAAAAAAGTTTTCAACAAAAATGCTAAATACTTCAATATACCTGGTTTTAGAAAAGGGAAAGCACCAATGGCTATGGTTGAGAAATTTTATGGTACAGAAATTTTTTACGAAGATGCTTTTAATGAAGTAGTACCATCAGCTTATGACGAAGCTATTAAAGCAGAAAAATTAGAAGTAGTAAGCAAACCAGATATTGATGTTACTCAAATTGGTAAAGGAAAAGATTTGATTTTTACTGCAGTTGTTCAAACAAAACCAGAAGTTAAGCTAGGAAAATATAAAGGAATTGAAGTAGAAAAAACTGTATATAAAGTAACAGAAGAAGCTGTAGATAATGAAATTAATCGTATGGCAGAAAGAAATGCTAGAATGGTTTCAGTTACAGATAGAGCAGCTAAAAAAGGCGATATTACTGTTATAGATTTTGAAGGCTCTGTAGATGGAGTTAAATTTGAAGGCGGAACAGCAGAGAATCATGAATTAGAATTAGGAAGTGGTTCTTTTATTCCTGGATTTGAAGACCAAGTAGTTGGTATGAAAATTGACGAAGTAAAAGATGTAAAAGTTACATTCCCAGAAGATTATTTCTCTAAAGAATTAGCTGGAAAAGATGCTATTTTTAAAGTTACAGTTCATGAAATTAAAAAGAAAGAATTACCAAAATTAGATGACGAATTTGCTAAAGATGTTAGTGAGTTTGACACAATCAAAGAATTAAAAGCAGATACAAAGAAAAAGTTACAAGCAGAACTAGATAATAAAGGAAAAGCAGAATTAGAAGAAGCTGCTATGAAGATAGTTACTGACGATGCTAAAGTTGAAATTCCATCAGGAATGGTTGATATGGAAATTGATGCAATGGCTGATGATATGAATAGAAGATTACAATATCAAGGTGTTACATTTGACCAATATCTTAAAATGATTGGAAAAACAATGGAAGATTTTAGAAAAGATAACGAAGAAGCTGGAAAAAATTCTGCTAAAATGAAATTAGTATTAGAGGCAGTTATTAAAGATGCTAAAATAAAAGTAGAAGAGAAAGAAATTACAGCTAAACTTGAAGAACTAGCTAAAATGTATGCTAAAGACATAGAAGAACTTAAAAATAATGAAGAATTAAATGCTAGATTAAAAGAAAGTTTAGAATCTGAAAAAGCTATAAACTACATAATTGATAATGCAAAAATCAAAGAAGTCGAAGAAAAGAAAGAAGAAAAAGCTGAGAAGACTGCAAAATCTTCAAGCAAGAAAGCTGAGCCAAAAACAGAAAAAACATCAAAGAAAACTGATAAAGCTGAGAAAGAGCCAGCTAAAAAAACAACTACAAAAAAATCAACTAAAAAAAGCGAATAATTAAAACTTTGGGCGCCATTATAGGCGCTCTTTTTTTGTCGAAAAATAGATTATAAAAAAACAAGTTTTTTCTTAATATGTATTGAAAAAAAGATACTTTTAGTATATATTTAACTGTGATATGAAAATAAATGTAAATGAAAGGGAGAATAGAAAATGATAGAAAACAGTTTAGTACCTTATGTAATTGAGCAAACAAGTAGGGGAGAAAGATCTTACGATATTTTTTCAAGATTATTAAAAGATAGAATTATATTTTTAGCAGAGGATGTAAATCCAGCTTCTGCTAGCTTAGTTGTAGCACAATTATTATTTTTAGAGTCAGAGGACCCAGATAAAGAAATACATTTATATATTAACAGTCCAGGTGGATCTATTACTGATGGAATGGCAATTGTTGATACAATCAACTATATAAAATGTCCAGTATCTACAATTTGCGTAGGTATGGCAGCTAGTATGGGGGCAGTGCTTTTAGCTTCAGGAGAAAAAGGAAAGAGATATGCTACTCCAAATGCAGAAATTTTAATTCATCAACCATTAATTGGTGGTGGCGGAATTTCTGGGCAAACAACAGAAATTAAAATTCATGCAGACCATATGGTTAGAACAAGAGAGAAATTAAATAAATTATTAAGCGAGAGAACAGGTCAAAATTTAGAAACAATTGAGAGAGATACAGAAAGAGATAATTACATGACTGCTCAACAAGCGTTAGAGTATGGTTTAATAGATGCTATAATGGATAAAAGAGGATAAAGTTCAATAAGTACCATTTTATTGAATTTTGTATATAAGAGAAGGAGAAATAAATGGCAAAAAACGAAAATAAAAATGTACGTTGCTCTTTTTGTGGAAAACCACAAGAAGCAGTAAAAAAGATAATTGCAGGACCAGGAGTGTTTATTTGTGACGAATGTGTTTCACTTTGCACAGATATAATAGACGAAGAAGTTTTTAATGATGTAGAATTAGATGAAAATGCTAATATACCAAGCCCTGCAGAAATTAAAAAAGTTTTAGATGAGTATGTTATAGGTCAAGAAGAAGCTAAAAAGACACTTTCTGTTGCGGTATATAATCATTATAAGAGAATAAATAATGCAGACTTAATAGATGATGTGGAAATACAAAAAAGTAATATCCTATTACTTGGACCAACAGGTTGTGGAAAAACTTTGCTTGCACAAACTTTAGCAAAAGTGCTTAATGTTCCTTTTGCAATAGCAGATGCTACAACGCTTACAGAAGCAGGATATGTAGGCGAAGATGTTGAAAATATTCTTTTGAAATTAATTCAGTCAGCAAATTTTGATATTGAAAAAGCTGAACATGGAATTATATATATAGACGAGATTGATAAGATTTCTCGTAAGTCTGAAAACCCATCTATTACAAGAGATGTTAGTGGCGAAGGTGTACAGCAAGCTTTGCTTAAGATTATAGAAGGTACAAAATCTTCTGTACCACCACAGGGCGGAAGAAAGCACCCACATCAAGAATTCTTACAAATTGATACTACAAATATACTATTTATTTGTGGTGGAGCTTTTGAAGGTCTAGAGCAAATAATTAAAGATAGATTAGGTAAGAAATCAATTGGTTTTGGAGCTTCTATTGAGAGTAAAAAAGACATCAATAAAACAGAAATCTTTAAAGAATTGTTGCCACAAGATTTATTGAAATTTGGTATGATTCCAGAATTTGTTGGTAGATTGCCAATTATTGCTACTTTAGATGGATTAACAAGAGAAGCTTTGATTGAAATTGTTACTAAGCCAAAAAATGCATTGGTAAAACAATATAAGAAATTAGTAGAATTAGATGGCGTTGATTTAGAATTTTCACAAGAAGCTTTAGAAGTTATTGTAGACAAAGCAATTGAAAGAAATACGGGCGCAAGAGGTCTTAGATCAATAATTGAAGAGATCATGAGAGACGTAATGTATGATATTCCTTCAAACCCTAAAATTGCAAAGTGTACAATTACAAAAGAGTGTGTTGAAAATGGTGCTACACCAGAGATTGTAATTGATGAAAACAAGAAAAAAGAACCGCTTAAGATACACAAAAAGACAAAAACAAATGGAAAGAACAACAAAGAGACTGCTTAGTTTAAGGAGATAAACAAATGAATAAAAAAGTTTTAAATGCTTTACTTACAATAATTGTAATACTTGTAGTAGTTATATTTAGTGCATTTTTCTATATGTATATTAGGGATGATGGTACAGCACAGTCTATTTATGATGAAGTTCCTGTAAATTCCAATAACAATGGATTACCAGAGGATGTACTTGCAAATAGCAATGAGTTAGAAGGCGAGGAAGATACAACACTTGAGTATGATTCAGGGAAATTATTACCTTTTACGGGTGCCTTTCCAAGTGTTGATATTATTTCAGTATTGGCAGGAAAGGAAGACTTGAAAGAGTTTTCAAACGAACAAATTTTACGACTTGGATTTGCTAAAGTAACTAAAGAAGATTGGTATGATTCTTATGTAGGAGAAGGCGAGCCAGTTTCTATACCAGCTAGTGTTTTAGATGGGTATATTAAAGATATATTCGGTCAAGATGTAAAATATGAAAAGGCAAGTTTTTCTAATGATATGTATAGTATAGATAAAGATTTTTCTAAACCTACAAGTAGCTGTAAAGTGACCTATACTCCAGAAAATGATACTTATGTAATAAATCACGAATATGGTGATGGCATTAATGAAAACTATATAAAACTTCTTGAGCCAACTACTTCAAAGATTAGAGGAAAGGTTGAAATTGAACTTCCTTATGTATTTGTGGTTTATAGTGATGAAATGGTAAAAGGCGAGCTTGATGGGATAGAGACAGAAGGTTTTGAATACATAGTTTATGCAAACTGTGATTATGATACAAAAACTTTTTCAGAAGAATTAGGAAGATTCACAGAGTTTGACGATTTGGCAAATGAAGAAGGCATAGTTGATATGAACGAAATTGTAGGTAACATAGCTAAAAAAGATTTACACAAAGTAAATAAAGTAACTTTTGTTTATGAGCCTAATGAAACAGAATATGTATTAAAAGAGATAAGAAAATAGAAGGAAGTGAGAAATTGCTTCCTTTTTTTATTAATAAATATAACCATAAACTACGATTGTAAATTAAAAGGAGGGCTGAACATGATAAAGATATCAGATGCTGAACTTGATGTTATGCAAGTGTTTTGGAACAAGGAAATTTCACCAGTTTATTTTGCTTTACAATTATAAAGTACTCATATGAGAAGAAGGTAGTAACAGATAAAGATATAGAAACACCAGACATAACTAACTATTCTCAAATGATAGAAAATTAGTAAAAATTTGTAAATTTATGTTAACTGTGATATAATAAATGACGCAGTACAAAATTTGAAGAGTCGAGGTGAGTTCGTATGAAAATACGGCGAGCAGAATTATCCGACTTTGAGGTATATAAAACACTTTTTGTTGAGGATGAAGCAGATATGCTATACAGACCACAGAAAAGTGATATAAAACCTCAAAAAGAAGATGCGAAGGATTGGTTTTGCTTTGATGAGGAAACTTTAAAGAGGATTCATGATGAGTTAGAGCGAACTGAGATGAAGTTCAAACGAGATTTAGAGAACTTCAGAGAACACCGGATTTATCTTCTTGAAAACACTAAACAAGTGATGGGCTTTTTTGAGTTATTTAATTGTGGCTCATATAGGTGGAAGCTTGCCTATTGTGGTTTTACAAAAAACTATCAAAATCAAGGTGATTTCAATGAAGCAGTTCAGCTTTTAGCAAGTCAGAATGGTATCAAAGCCATTGATGTCTGTGTAGTCTACAAGAGCTGTGAAAGGCGAATGGAGAGAGCAGGCTTCACTTCAATTGGAGGCGGATTTTATCGCATTGAAGCAAAAAAGTAGGGATCAAAACCTGCTTTTTTGCTTTATTGTGAAACAACAAGGTTCTCGAGTACCAACCCACAGCTTTAGCTGTGCATGGTGCTGAGGTTTTTATATGAGGAATAATGCGGAAATGCCCACCACATAGCCAAGATTAGCAGTGTGGTGGGCACTCCTTAAAATGTTCGATTTCGCATTATCAGTATTATCTGAATAATTGCCAAGATTTCTGAAATAACTGTAATGCTTGCAAAGATAAATGTCATGGGGTACTTTTTGAAGCTGAAATCCGGGCCAAAGTGGTAGGATTTTTCCGCAATGGCAAAACAGAAAGTGCCCCAAATTGCGCTGAGACAAATAAGTAGCCAATACCACTCAGGAACGAGGCTACAAAAAATGGTATGGTAGCCCACAAATAAAGTTGCGATGGTGGCAATGGTGTACTTGACTTTTTTACTCATAATGATTGTCCTTTCTTTGCACGAGAAAACTCGTGATAGTCCAACAGGGTTGATAGTTACATGCATTGTTAATAGGAACTATATAAACTAACACAAAGGTTAGGTTGAAAAGAAAGTTGTTTTCAGAATCTTACATAATAAAACGACACAAAGTGCCATAAATATGCCTTTATTATACCATAATTTACATAAAAAAGCAATTTCAAGCACTAATTAATTGCTATTAAAAATACAAAAATATTTTTTTTATATAGACAAAAAGAATATTTTATGCTATTATAATTAAGTATTTGAATAATGCCGATGTGGCGGAACTGGCAGACGCACACGACTCAAAATCGTGCGGGAAACCATGTGGGTTCGAGTCCCACCATCGGCACCAGTATGGATGTTTTT
>CATJWN010000023.1 GCA_949745595.1 uncultured Clostridia bacterium | reverse complement strand
CTAAACTTGATGTTTGTATCTCAAGTGCACTTCCTGCACTCCTACTGCCGACCTGATTTCCGGCAACGTCAAAAACGATTGCGTAAAATAAGTATTTTGAACATGAACGTTGTCTAAAATGTCGCAATAAGTCTAGCTTTTACGCATACATTTTGTCTTTTAGTGCGTGCTTTAGAATATATAAAACTATTATTGATACAACAAAAGTCGTACTGAAAACTTGCACTGTAGCTATGCAAGTCGCCGTAAAAAATTGCAAATTCGCTTCAAAAGTTCAAGTAAAAACTTGCATAAGTCTAATAAAAGATGTATAATATAAGTAATGGAGGTATAATTATGCTAAAAAGAAAGATAGAGAAAATACTACTAGACTGGAAAAAAGAAGAAAATAAACAATGTTTATTAATAAGAGGTGCAAGACAAGTTGGTAAAACTTTTATTATAGAACAGTTTTGTAAGAAGAATTATGAAAGTTATATTTATATAAATTTTGAATTGTCTCCAACGCTAAAAGATATATTTGAAGGTGATTTAGATATAGATACTATCATTATGAAATTAGAAGTAACATTTCCTGATATAAAAATTAAATCTAGTAAAACAGTATTGTTTTTAGATGAAATTCAAAGCTGCCCAAATGCTAGAGTGGCATTAAAAAGTTTTGCAATAGATAAAAGAATTGATGTTATTGCATCAGGTTCATTATTAGGATTGTATTATAAAGAAATAACGTCATATCCAGTTGGATACGAAAGAATTGTAGATATGTATCCTCTTGATTTTGAAGAATTTTTATGGGCGGTTGGAATAAAAGAAGAATTAATTTTAAAAGTAAGAGAATGCTATAAAAACAAAACAAAAATTGATGAGTATATATTAGAACAATTAAACAAACAGTTTAAAATGTTTTTGATAGTAGGTGGAATGCCTAGAATTGTTGATGAATATATAAAAAATAAAAGCTTAGGAAATGTAATGTCATTGCAAAAATCTATGATTGAAGACTATAAGTTAGATGTTATAAAATATGCAGAAACAAGTATTAGGCAGAAAGTAATCAATACATTTGATAGTATTCCAGCACAATTAGCACAGAAAAACAAAAAGTTTTCATATGTAAATATTTTAGATAATGAAAAAAACGTTGGAGAAAGAAAATATAGTAGTAGTATTGAATGGTTGAAAAATGCCGGAATAATTAATTATTGTTACAATCTTACAGAACCAGCAGCTCCACTAAAATCAAATTTGCGTATAGACTGTTTTAAGATATATGTTAGAGATACAGGGCTTTTGATGGCAATGTATGAAAATGGAATACAGAAAGACATATTAAACAACGAGTTATATATAAACGAGGGGGCTATCTTAGAAAATGTTTGCGCAGAAGAAATTCAAACTAGATATGATAATATAATGTACTATGAAAAGAAGAGTCAGTTAGAAATTGACTTTATATTAAACATTGATGGCATTGTAACTGCGTTAGAAGTAAAATCGGGCAACAATAAACAATCAAAATCATTGCAATCAATAGTAAACAATTATAAAACAGTCTCAAGATATATCAAGTTAGAGAAAGACACTAACATATATGTTGACGATTTAGGAATAGAACACTATCCTTTATTTATGATTATGTTTATATAAAAAAGAAATTTATCACTGCATAATGTGAACTATCCTTGTTAAACTTTTTGTTTAATAAGGATAGTTCGTTTTTAACTGCAATATAATTTCATTTTATTCAAACGCATACTAAAAGACAAAAAACATAGTGAAGCATCTGATTTATTTCGTTTTTCTTGACAACGCCAGTGTTCAAAATACTTATTTTACGCAATCGTTTTTGACGTTGCCGGAAATCAGGTCGGCAGTAGAAGTGCAGAAAATGCACTTGAGATAGAAACATCAAGTTTGGTAGAATTTTCTCCAAATGGAAATACAACTTGGAAAAAAGAACATTCAACAACAGTAACAATACAAATTCCATCAAATAAATTTACAAAAGCAAAATATTGTTGGACAAATAGTATGGCAGAACCAGCAAATACAGCATATGTAAATACTTTCTCATCTGGTGATACAATAAGTTATAGTGAAGTAACAGGTACATATTATTTATGGGTTTTAGTAGAAACTGAAACTGGTGTAATTCATTGTCTAAGAAGTGAAGGATTTAATTTTGATAATACAGCGCCAACAGCTGAAATGAAAACAGAATGGACAGAAGAAAATGGTGCAGATGTATTAAAAATTACTGTAACTGCAAATGATACACTTTCTGGAATAGGTGATAAACCAGTAAAAGTATATGTAAAACAAAAAAATAACGAAGAAGAATTTGTTGTTTTAGAAAAAAATGATATTGCTTTAGGAAGTATTTCTACTAACTTAGATAAAAACTTATTTTATGTAGTAAGCTGTGTAGTAGAAGATAAAGTAGGAAACGAAATTGTTAAAGAACGTTATACTGGAACAGATTATATAGTTAAAGATGGCATTTTATTAACTGAAGCTGGAGCGCATACAGCTATTGGATTTAATACAACTGCTATTAGTGCAAGTACCGTACGGAAAAGCATTTAGAGTTGTATGTACAGCCCGTAACGGCACTCACGAGTGGTATGGAGTAGGAAAAGAGATTTACGGTGCCCAACCAATAACTTTTCTTTGGAGCGGATACGTTCATCGTAATAATTCTTCTGGAAGTGGATATATTTGGCGGAGTATCTGCACGTAGGACAAATGGTAGTTATTACGAACCATATGAATCTCATCTATTTGGAGGATATTTCGGCCCTTCTATAAACCCAAACACAGTTAGTGGTATGTATGAAATGTGCACTGTCTCTGGAGTTGATCATATGAATATTGTTACCTATAGAGACGGATCTGGTGGAGATTATATGATATTCGACTTTTATAATATGGCATATTTTTATAGTGATTCCTAAGTAAATTAACTTGAAATTTTTAAAAATAGCAAAAGAAGTTTAGACTTTTAATATATCTAAACTTCTTTTTGTTATTTTATATATTATATAATTTCATAATATTAATTTGATAACTGCCATATTCCATTTGAATCTTTTGTAAGCTTTGTTGTTGATTTTAGCATAACTACTGGACAGATGCCTGCATGACCGCCATTATATTTAGTAGTAGATATTCTACCATCACAAATCATTCTCCAAACATAGTCAGTACTTTGAACAGATGGAGAAGGCATCCAATATCCACAACAATTGTTCCAATAGCTTGTACTTCTAGATTTACTATGTGGAAAGTATAACAGGTTATTGAATACTTCATATACTGCTATGCTTAAATTACTACTTCCTACTCTTTCTTGTGTCTTTCCTACCGTATATCCTGTACTATTTACTCCAAATTTTAATTTTTGAGTTGGATATTCTGCATTCCAGCTTGCTACTAGCATTTCCAATGTTGGTCCGCCTATTGCTGCATCTGCATATGTGCTATTTACCATGCTTGTCCATAATGTTGAATCTAATAAATATGTTGAGCACTTATAATTGATATTACTTGTACTTACTGTTCCCAAACTATACCATAAGAAACGGTCTTTATAAGTTGTAGCTACTGTTCTTGCTGTTGGTACTGATGACCAATAGCAAGTGTAGCTTCCAGAAATTTCTGCAAATACTCCTGTTGGGAATTTACTCGTTGGTATGTAATCTGCTGCAATCAAGTATGTGTAAGTATCATCTTGATAGAACACTCTCCAATCTGTTTTTGGAATGGTTCCATCTACCAAAGTGTGCTCAGCTGTAGTTAGTCCTAAATCAACTGGATAATTTACGTAATCTCCAATAATTGCCATATGTGCGAAAATTGCACATGTTCAATGTAGAGGTAGTAGAAGCGTTATAAGAAAATTTTCTATTATAACTTAGACATGATTATTTCTATTGGTTTTAAAGTTAACTAAAATAAAAAAATGAAATTATCAATACAATGATAAATTTCATTTTTTATTTAAGTTTTCTAACATTTGAGTAAGTATTTTATACTACTTTTGCAATAAAAAGTCTATTATGTTTTTAACTCTAATACCATTATAATCTTTATTTATTGTTTTATCCATTGTTAAGATTGTCTTTTCATAATTATCAGATATACTTTCTAAGCTTCTAATTTCTCTATTTTTAACATCGTCATTTAATAAACTTTTAGTCACTTGATAGTATTTTATTTCTTCAGTATTCTCTACAACAAAATCTACTTCATATTCTAATGTTTTTCCTATGCTAACTTTATAACCTCTTCGTAATAATTCCAAGTATACAACATTTTCTAGCAAATGTCCCTCATCTATATTTCTAAAACCTAATATTGTATTTCTTAAACCTGTATCTGCTATATAATATTTACCTAAAGTTTTTAATAGAGCTTTACTTTTTATATCACTTCTGTCAGCTTTATATACTATAAATGCATTTTCTAACATTTTTAAATAATTATCAATTGTTTGGTGATTAGATTTTTCTACAACTTTGTTACTATTTAGATAATCACTTATTTTATTTGCTGATATAGGACTTCCAATATTAGATGAAAGGTATTTTACTATATTTTCTAAAAGTGCAATGTCTTTTATGCTGTTTCTTTCTATTATATCTTTTTTCACAATCGTATTGTATATATCATTCAAATAAGCCATAACCAAAAGGTTTTTATCTTTAATTTGTGTTATTGCGGGAAGACCACCATATTTTAAGTATTCATTAAATTTATCTTCTAAATTATTTTCGTCATAATTATTAAATTTTAAAAATTCTTTAAAAGACAATGGATACATTTTTATTTCAATATATCTACCTGATAGCAATGTAGCAAGCTCACTTGATAAAAGATATGCGTTAGAACCTGTTATATAAATGTCCACATCAAAATCTACATTTAATGAATTTATTGCCTTTTCCCATTTATCAACATTTTGCACTTCGTCCAACAAGATGTATGTTTTTTTATTAGAAATTTTACTTTTAATTTCATCATATAAATCTTTATAATCTTTTATATTATCATATACTGCAGATTCAAAATTGATGTGAATAATATTTTCTTCACTTACGTTATTGTTTAAAAGATAGTCTCTAAACATTAATAATAGCGTTGATTTTCCACTTCTTCTAACACCTGTAATAACCTTTATAAATTCAGTATCTTTTGCCTCAATTAATAAATTCAAATAATTTTCTCTTATAATCATATTTACCATCTCCAATTATATAGTAACATTTTACAAAGAAAATGTCAATAAGTTTTGCAAGTACGATTGCAAAACTACATAAAATTATATTCTTTTGCAAATTTCGACAGACTTATTTCATACTACTAAGCGTTGATATAAATAGTCATAAAATATGAGTTTTATGAATTTGAAAAACATATACTAAAAGACAAAACATGTGGCAAATTACTTGATTTATTGCAACTTTGCTGATGATACTTGTGTTCAAAATACTTATTTTACGCAATCGTTTTTGACGTTGCCGGAAATCAGGT
>CATJWN010000022.1 GCA_949745595.1 uncultured Clostridia bacterium | reverse complement strand
ATAGCAACAATGTTGTTCCAAGCTTCTTGGAATTTTTGACTAAACCAGCTACCTACATTTGCAAAAACATTTTGTATTCCCTGCCATGCTCCGTTGAAAAAATTGTCCTAATTGTGCAGGTAATTGTGCTAAACCTTGAAAAATTGCTACTATTATTTGAGGTATTGCTTTTAAGAGTTCAATACATATTTGTGGAATCGCTGTAACAAGTCCCATAAATAATTGAATTGCTCCAGCAATTAAAGTTGGTAAATTCTCAATTAACACTTGTACTATTGTCATAACAATTTTTGGTATTTCTGGTATCAAAGCTTGTATTATTTGTGGAATTGCTTGTACTATTCCCATTAATAGTTGAATTGCTCCATTAATAATTGCATCTAATCCATTTATTAATCCATTTACTATTGCTTGTATTATCGTTGGTAAAGCATCAATAAGTGCATCTATAATATCTGGTATAGCATCTATAATTCCCATCAACAACTGAATTGCTCCATCAATTATAAGTGGTATTCCTGTAATTAAGCCATTTACTATACTATTTATTATTTGAGGTAAAGCATTTAAAATAGATTTAATAACCGTTGGAATTGCATCTATAATTGCCATAAAAAAATCAATCGCTCCTTGAATTAATTGTGGGATTCCATCAACGAGAGATTGAACTATTTGTGGGATTATATTAACAATTTGTACTAAGATTTCTGGTATCATTTGCCCTAGTCCTGTTAATATACTTTGTATTAATTCTACTCCGACAGTTACAAGTTGTGGTAACATACTTAATAATGATTGTGTTATTTGTGGTATTAATTTTATAATAGTTTGAACTACTTGTGGAAGAGCATTAATAATACCTTGTATTAAAGATGTTATTATTTGAACTCCAATATCTAAAACTGTTGGTAGTATATCAGTTAATTTTGTTAATAACATATCTAAAGTTACAGATATTCCACTCTTTAACATTTCTGCTGATCCAGCAGTTCCCTGCATTAATCCTCTAACGCCCTCACCTATTTGTTCAAGTCCGAGGTATCATCGTCATTACCAAATCTGTAACACCTTTTTTTAGAGCAGTTGTAATTGGCATTGCTACTCTACCCATTTCAGACATTGCTGTACTCATATTGGCAGTAGCCTCTCTAGATGCTATTAAATCTCCATTAACTTCTTTGTATGCATCTGCAGCACCTTGATATGTTTTACTTAATGTTTCTGTAATCAATGTTGCTCTTTCTTGCTCACTATTACAATTTGCTAATTTTTGATTAAACTCATCTTCAGATATTCCAGCCCAATTTAAAGCATCTGCTAGTGGTCCAGTTACTTGTCCCACCTTTGCTGTTTCGTTTGCTGCCTCTGTTAGTCCCTCAAGTGGTAAACTATCACCAAATGTTGCATATACACCTGTTGCTATGTCAGTCCACTTTGATAGTTCTTGTTCATTCTTTGTAAGTTTTGCTAAATGATTTACTGCTTCAACTGATTGATCAGTCTCTCCTAAAACTCCAACCATACCTTGAAAAGATTTTTGTGCTGTTTCTGTAGAATGTCCTGCACTTGTAAAAGCAGCCTCAAGTTTACCCATATCTTCCATGGTATCTTGTGTTGCCGAACCTGTTGCTAAAAATCCTGCTACTGCTCCAGCTGCTGCAGTTGCAATTCCCATTAAACCTTTTTTAAGTCCTCCACCTAGTTTACTAGCTAGGCTATCACTATTCTTCTCTGCTTTTTGTGCTGCATCTCCAACATCTTTTAGTCCTTTTGCTGCCTTTCCACTTGATGTCTTTGCCTCATTTGAGCCACTTTCAATTTCATCAAGTGCTTTACTATATTGTTTAATTTCTTTTTCAGTTTTGTTTACTGTAGCTTGTTGATTAAGAATTGTTATTCTTAATTTGTCTGCTGCACTTGCATTCGCAGTTTGTTCTTTTTCAATTTCGCTTAAAGCCTTTTCATACTTTTTATACTCATCAGAAGTTTTGGAAACACCTTGATTGGATAATTGTTGAAGTTTCGCTTTTAATTCATCTGCTCTTTTTCCATTTTCTTTTTCCGCTTTTTCTACTTCTTGCAATTGGGATTTATAACTGTCAAGCTTTTTATTTTCTCCAACTAATACAGATCCTAATTGTTTTAATTTGGCATTCAAACCATCGCTTGATTTTGTCCAGTCATCCATCCCAGCACTTGCTGCCTTAAATTCTGCATTAGCAAGTTTTATATTTTTATTTGCTTCTGTTATACCTTTTTTTAAATCGGATATATCGACTTTAAATTTGGTAGTTATATCTTCACCTTTTGGCATTTGTCTCCCTCCTTCTAAAACCATGTATCTCCAGCTGGTCTTCTGATTCTTTTTGGTTTACTTTCATTTTTGTTGTATATGTTTAATCTTCTAATTAATAAAAAAACTTCATGGAATTTTTTCTGTCTAATATCAAATGGAGATAAACTTGGGAAACGATCACATATTGACATTTCTAATTCAAAAAATATTTGATAAAGGGTGATATTCTCATCACCCTCATCTAGTTTTTTCCATTTGAACCTTGTTTTATCTGTAAAACTGAGAACTTAACAACTTCAACTAATGCAGTAGCAATTTCAGATACTTTTGCATTTTTTAATTCATCATCTGTTAAACCTTCAAAAATATCCTTTAAAAGTGGTTTAAATATATTAATTCCTTTCATTAACATATTTCCAACTAATTTAATTATTTCAGCATCTGTTCCTTTGTCTAATTTATCTAAATCTATAAGATCTATTAAATCCTCAACTGTTCCAAACATTAAATCGTAAGTTTCAGTTTTATAAGTTTTTATAACTTCTTTCTTTTTATAGATATTTAATTTTAATTCCATTTAAAAATCCTCCCTATAATATAATTTGTGGAGTAATTTACATACGAAAGGATCAATATGTAAAAGCGTGAATTCCCGTTGTCCTCCACGACAAAAACACCTGCATTATCCTGCAGGTGTTTCAGTCTTTTTCTTTAAATCATCTGGTGTTGTAACCTTATCAAAAAATCCTGTTACATCAGCTAGGTCTTTTCCTAAATCAACATTGATTGCTTTTGCACCAGCACCAATTTTAGCAAATTTATGAGTTGTTTTAATACCTGTATAAGTTATTTCTTGACCATTAGCATCTGTTCCATCATTTTCTGTTGCATGAGTAGCTTCAGGAATATTGAATGTTCCTTTATATCTCCATACATATACTTCATCACCATTTGTTTTCTTCGTTTTATATCCAATTGCGAAATATTTATTTTTTCTTTCGCCCTCTATTAATGTTCCTGTTTCAGCATCATAATGTTGACCTGTAATCTTAGCTAAAACTTCTTGATCTATTGCAGATACTGAACAAGTAACTTCATCTGCACCAGTTGAAGATATAACTAATGCTGGCATATTATCATAATATTTACTTTCATTTGAACTTTCAGTTGTTTTTGAAAGTTCAGCGATTCCAGCTATTGAAAATATTTCGCCTGTTACATATCCTTCGCCTTCTCCTGATAAGTTGTTGTCTTTTATTACTTCTGCAGCAACTAAACCTTCAATACCTCTGTATTCTACTACTTCGCCTAATTCTTTACTTAGCATAATTTAATTCCTCCTTATTTTTCTATTTTTAGGACATTTATTCCTCGTCCTGTATGAGTTGGTTCATCGCTTACTACATCGTAGCCTTTGCCATGAACAATAAAGCCATTTTGTTTCAATAGTTTCTTGGCTTCTAGTAATTTTGTATTTACTAGGTTTGGATCACTTGAATAAAAACTTACATCAAAATCCCAAATATATGCGTTTTCTTTATTATCATAAAACTCATTATCTGCCGAGTCATTATTCCAAAATGTAAAAAAACTCTCCGGATATGGATCGTCTTTATTAAGTGTTCCTTGTTGAAATACTGGAAAATTAAACGATTCCAATATTTTTATAAGTTTATCTTTCATATTTAGCCGTTTAACCTCCTTATTTCTTCATAAAATATATCTTCTTGTATTTGTTTTACTTTACTTTCTAGTTTTTTACTTTTAGGACTAAGTGCATTATATAAATTTTGATCCTTTGGAATTCTAGGTGTTCCATACATCAACATAATGGATGCAATACCACCTTTACTAATACTAAAACCGACTGGAATACTTGCTTGTGTTCCAGCCCATTCAACTTTTGATTCTGTATAGAGTGACTTTTCAGTTACTCCTGTATCTCTATGAGGTTTTATAGCTTGTAAGGCATCATTTGTAACTTGCCTGTGACATTCTTTTAATGCCTTTTCAGTTGTAGCTTTAACATCTCCTTCTAGATTTGCCAATCGTTTTGTGAGATTTTCAAAACCATCAAATTCAAACTTTAATTTGGTACCCATATTAAGCACCACCTTTAACCCTACGAACTTTAAATTTAAGAAATTGATTTCTCATATTTATATTTTCAGGATCTGCTATAACATCATAAGTCGCTCCATCTTCTCTAGCAATTCGGCAGTTTGCTTTTATATCCGGTCTATACCAAGTCTCAATATTTGCAGTATCTTCTATTGAGTAAACACCGTTTACATCTCTTTCAGTACCACCATAAGTTTTGAAGCTTCCAAAGAACAAATTAATGCTATTTCCTTTTTCATCTTTAGCCTTTAAAGATTCTTCAATTGTTGGATAGATTGGTTTGTTAACCCCACTAATGTTCTTATAAGTTGGAACTAATAAAACAAGTGGAATGGGATCCGTTATATTTAATGTAAAACTGCTCATTTTTTATCACCATCTTTATATGCTAATTGAGTAGCTCTCTGCCAAAAATAATTTGACAAATCAGTTTTTTGGAAATATACATCATCAATTCCCCTTGCAATTACTCCAGCTGATTTCACATCATCAACAATAGATGAGGGAATTCCCCCATCTATCATTAATTGTTTTATTTCATCTATCCATCCTTGTATAGTTTCATCTTGAAACTTTCCTGTAATTCCTAGAAGTTTCTTTACTTGATCTAGCATTTAATCACCTCCATTATTTTTTAGAGGTTGTTTTCTTTTTTGGTTTTTCCTCTTTTGGTTCATCTTCTACTATATGAGCTAAACCTCTTTTTACTAAATCATCAGCTCTTTCCTTTTCATCGGTTATTAATTCATCACCTTTTTTATAAAGAATTGAACTATCGTACTTATCTCGCATTTCTTCTGCATCAATAATTAATTTATATTTCATACTTTAGCACCCCTTACCCTTGTGGTGTAGTAGATGTTGATTTCTTTAATAAATAGATGTATTTTGGATCTAAAATCTTACCATCATTTATTACTAATGCTTTCTTTACATATTGATTTTTGTCATGGTCGAAGTAATCAACAACTGTAAATTCCATATTACTATTAATTGCGTAAGCTTCTTCTGGAACCCAATACATTCCAAAGAAATCTCCATCTGCAGCATCATTAAAGTTTTTCAAAACATCTTCTTCAACAAATGCAACATTTTTTCCT
>CATJWN010000021.1 GCA_949745595.1 uncultured Clostridia bacterium | reverse complement strand
ACTTATATACACTGCTGTATCTAATTTAACTACTATATATTTTTCTGTATCTGTACCAGCTGCTGAATTCAACCATCTTGTATTATAGTTACCATCTAATGCATTTACTGCTGCACCATTTTGAGCCTTATCTTCTGCTGAAACTTTTGCAAGTGATAATTGTGACACTGGTATATACTTTCTTGTATCCGGTTGATTATCATTTGTAAAATTAAATTCTACTATTTCACTTGGTGCAAATATCCCTCTTGCTTTCTTTCTAATTAATAATTTTGCATCTCCTTCTACTACTGGCTCTTCTTCTGAATAATCAGTCCAGCCATTAGCATTTCTAGCTCTACCTTCAATTCTTTCAATCTTCCATTCTAGTACATCTATATCACTCATACCAATTAATCTATTTTCTAAATCATTTAAGTATGCTGATATGACAGGTGTAAGTGACTTTTGAATATTTATTACGTATTCAACATTATTAATCTTTATTTTTATCTTGTCGTCTCCATTTACTTGCTCTGCTTCTTCTGCTGTTAATGTATGTGTATCTGCAGTTCCACGTTTCCATGTAGTTCCACCATCTAAGCTATATTCCCAATTTAATCCTTTGAATTCATCTACTAAAACTATTTTATTAGCTTCTTCTCCATCAAATGAGAATGAACCTACTTTTTTTACTGTAGTATCTTCATATAGATTTACCATTGCAAGAGAAGCAAATATTCCATATCCTTCAATCTCTATTTTTACATATTGCCCTGATATACTTTCATTAAATGCTATTTTCTTAAACTCTTCATCTTGTGAAACATTCTCTAGTCTTCCTGCTTCAATCCAATCTTTACCATTTTCACTTACATATACATAAACATTTTTAGCATATATAGGATCATTTGTTGCATATTTCTTTTGCTTATATTCTAATGCAGATATATATTTAATACTATCAAGTTTTATAGTAATAAATGCTCTTTGTCCCGCTATTGAATATCTAAAGTCTGTATGCCAAATAGTATTAGGATTTCCATCTATAGCATTTGGTGCATAGTATGGTCTCTTACTATCTATTGACTGACTTGAAAATTCATGTATTGATAAATGAGATAATGGTATGTATGTTTCTTTTGGTGTATTTCCATCTTCTGTAAATTGATATTCTACTGGATCACTTGCTGTGAAATTTAAACTAGCTTTTGATCTAATATATAATTTTTTAGCGCCTTCTACTATTGGATCTTTAGTAACATAATCTGTCCAAATATTTGTACCTTCAATTTGCCACTCAAGTCCATTTTTATCGGCTATTCCTATCAATCTATTTTCCCAATCATTTAAATAAGCCTCAATTGTAGGAGTATCCATTTTATTAATCTTTATTGTATATTCTGTTGAATTTCCATCAAAGCGCATTTTAATTTGATTTTCTGCTGTAATTTGATTTACTTCTACATCTGTTAATTGATGTTCGTCACCATTTCCATTCTTCCAAGTAGCTCCACCATCTAAACTATATTGCCAGCTTTGACCTTTAAAATCATTATCTATGACTATAGTTTTAGCTTTATCACCAGTAAATGAGAACGTACCAACTATTCTTGCTGTCTTATCTTCATATAAATTAAACATTCTTGCTGTAATAAAACTATTTTGTGTTTGTTTTCCTACTATTTTTATATATTGAGCCTTTACAGGATCAAAATCAAGTACTTTAGTTGAAACATCATTTGTATTTGCATAAGTCCAATTTGTTCCTGATACTACTTCTGTCCACTCTTCTCCGTCAATACTTACTAATACTTGTGCACTTAAAATCTTTCCATTTCCACCTGGAGCTGGAAAATATTCTAGTGCTGTTAAATTTTTAACTTCGTCAAATTTAAATACTATAAATTTATCTGGATCATTTCCATTCCAATCTGAATGCCAACTTGTATTTAAGTTACCATCAATTGCATTTTTTGCACGTCTACCTTGACCAGCAGCTTCTGTTGAAAAAGCATGTAATCCTATATGATCAATTGAAATATATTTTCTTGTATCTGGATCTGTATTTGTAGTAAAAGTATATGTTTGTTCTGTTTTACTTTCTAAATAAGTTCCTGTTGCTGCAACTTTTACTGTTACGGTTTTATCTCCTGATAAATCAGGTATAGCATCTTTATATAATGTCCATGGATCATTTTCATTTAACTTCCACATCATTGATGGAATTGCTGCAATCATCTTATTTTCCCAATCATTTGCATATAATGTACTTGGAAGTCCTGCTGACTCTTTAATATCTATTTTATATAAGTTTTTTTCATCATAATTTACTCCAACAATGTGAACATATATATCATTTTCTGCTGTAATAGATGCGATTTCCTCTGGTGTTAATAGCCATTTATGTTCCTCATTTGCATCAAATGCAACTTCATGCCAATGCTCTAATCCACCTGTTGGATTTCCATCTATACAATAATCCCAACGAACTCCACTTCCATCAAATCTACTTGCTAAAACAATTTTATTAGCATCTTCCCCATCAAATGAAAATGTTGCAATTGATGTATCTAATTGTCCCAATATATAATTTGCTTCTAATCTTGCAACACCTGGTTGCATTACTGTAAAACTAGTAGCTGTATTATTTGGTAAATTCTTCGCTATATTTAATGTTCTTTCTTGTAGAAGTGCAAATTTATAAGCACCTCCAACACTTGTCAATTCTGGTTTTACTAAATTTGTTGCATTGTACATTGGTAATGGATAATATTTTAAATTTTCTGCTATTTGTTCTGCTAAATTATAGAAATCATCTTCTGTTTTAGCTTCATTTGCTTTATATGCATTAATTAATCCAATCCAAGCGTCAAAGTTTATAGATTGTATTTCTATTACTTTTCTATATATTTCTTCTAGTTTAACAGGATCATCTACATATAAATTTGCAAGCATAATTAATTTTTGAGCTTTCATTAAATTTTGATAATCATTTACAGCTGCTTGTTCCAATTCTATATATACACCATTACTAAATCCTTGTGTATAAGTACCATTTCCCCAACGAAGTAATCTTCCGCCTCCTCCAGATAATGTCCATCCGGATACGTCATTGTCAATTCTCCAATATCCTCTACCTTCTGCATCTTTACTATAAAACAAAAGTGCAGCATGTCCTGGTTGTCCTATAACCATTGCAGGTATTCCATGAACTCCACGTATACAATGACCTGATTTTGATATACCACCACAAACACAACCTGTTCCAAATTTGTTTCTAAAGTTCATCCATAATTTATATATATAAGGTTCACCTGTAACACTCTTTGATATTTTTATTCTATACTCTGGAATATTGGCTCCACCTGGTATAACAAATTCCGAATCAAACATTCCTATCTTACCAGTTTTTTGTCCATCCGCATTTACTAATTCATTACCTTCATTATTATCTGTTTTATTTATTGCAAATAATTCATTAAAATAGTTAGTATTTTCTGGAGCATAGTATACTGCATTTTGATAATTTGGCCATACATAAGCTATATATGGATGTGGCGTTTGATATCTCCACACATTTGTTGGATTTGCATCTATGTTGTCTTGCGTATATCTATTTAACCATAATATTTCTTCATCATCTATATTGTTATACAAAACTAAACGCATTTCTTGAAGGTGTAGATCTTCAAACATATGTGTCATATCCATAGTTGCTGCCATTCTCATTCCACCATTTTTATGTAAATACTTAAATATTGCATAACGTCTAAGTGGCTCTGATTGATTTACTTCTATACTTGACTGCATCCATAATCCTACTCTTTGAGTATGTGTTAAAGCAATTGACATTGCCATCTTCTTATATAAATCTCCATAAGTCATATTTGGATTTGTTGGATTACCTAAAAGTTCTGTATTAGTAAAATCACTAGAATATTCTTTATATAATTGAGCAAGTATTGATAATGAACTATAATAACTATCCCCATCTGGTTTGCCACCTAAAATATATAATTTAAGATTTTCATAATTATCTTTACTGCCCATTAACCAAATAAATACTTCTTGATTTTCTGGGCATTCACTTAAAAATCTTTTTAATGCATAATTGCCCATATTTTTTAATAATTCTCTTTTTAAGAGAGTATATTCATATTCGGTATTATTCTCTAAAGCTCCTAAGTCTTCACTAGAAGCTACAATTTGTTTGATCTTTTCATCTAATTCTTCTACAGAAATTGCTAAATCTTCCCCAGGTTCTTTATATGTTCCTTTTACTAATTTAGCATCTGCATATACAGAATGATCATTACCATTAGAACCATTAGCATCTGCAACTAATTTTAAATAGTTAGCATCTTTAATGTCAATTTTTACATATTGTGCATTAGCTCCTGGTTTTACTACTTCTGGATTTTGTTCTGTCTTTAAATTCCAAGTTTTACCATCAGTAGATGTGTAAATATAAAATTTAACACCATTGCTTGAACTTGCTGCTGTCTGATTTAATCCCATATAAGTAGTAAAATAATCATAATCATCCTTATATGCACTAATATCATACACTAAAGTTGAGGTAGCATGTGCCCACATACCTTTATCAAAAGGATAAAAAATATTTTCAATTTTTACTGATATTTTAGTTCCACCATTGGCTTGGTCTTTTAAAATCTCTCCCCAACCAGGTCTAGATTGACTAGCTATGTAATCTATATCTGATAAATAGATATAGTCTGCGCTACCCTCTGACCCATAAACATTAGATGTTAATAAGAATAAAAAAACAATTATAATTGTTGATAATGTTAATAAAATACTTTTCTTACTTCTCATAAAAATTCTTACCTTCCTTTTTCTCCTAAACTTTCTATAACTTATTATAGCTCCTTTGTCAAATCCTGTCAATTCCCTCTCCCACTTATATTATATGTTTTTTATATTACAAATTGCATAAATTTTTTTATACTAGGGAACTAGGTTTTTGACAATTTTATATTTTTATAAGTTACAAAAATTATATAATACCAAAATTTAAATTCGTAAATTTCTATTTTCATTTATTCCGTAATCATTGCGTTTATTCATACATAAATTTAAAAATACTAAAAAGAGTAAATCTTATAAATTATAGGATTTACTCTTTAAAAGTATATTTTATCTCTAAAATGTTTTTAGCCCTATTAATGCAAGCTTCATTGCTGCTAAATCATTTATTGTAACTTCTCCATCTTTATCAACATCTGCTGCTATTTCATAAATATCTGTTAGTTTTTGTTTATCAATTAAGTGT
>CATJWN010000020.1 GCA_949745595.1 uncultured Clostridia bacterium | reverse complement strand
TAAACCAAATGCTTCTTCTGTTTCATAAAGTTTTGTAGTATCCACTAATTTAGCAGCTTCTACATATCTTTTTCCTTGACTCATTTTTTCCTCCTTTGGTACTAACGAGCTTTATAGCTCTCCCATTTCTAATTATTTATTAGTCTACTACAACTACACCCATTGATCTAGCTGTTCCGGCTACCATACTCATTGCAGCTTCTACTGATGCTGCATTTAAATCATCCATTTTTTGTTCTGCAATTGCTTTAACTTGTTCTTTAGTTATTTTAGCAACTTTTTCAGTATTTGGTTTTCCTGAACCTTTTTGTAATCCTATTGCTTTTTTAATAAGAACTGCAACTGGTGGAACTTTTGTTATAAATGTGAATGATTTATCCTTGTAAACAGTGATAACAACTGGGATGATCATTCCTGGTTGATTAGCTGTTTTATCATTGAATTCTTTAACGAATTGCATAATATTAACACCTGATGAACCTAAAGCTGGTCCAACTGGTGGAGCTGGTGTTGCTTTACCTGCTTCTATTTGTAATTTAATTATATTTGCAACTTCTTTCTCTGCCATCTATCTTCGCCTCCTTTAATTTACTTTTTGAACTTGTGAAAATTCTAATTCTACTGGAGTTTCTCTTCCAAACATAGAAACTAAAACTTTTACTTTTTGTTTTTCTTTGTTTATTTCTTGTACTGCACCAATGAAACCTTCTAGTGGTCCATTAACAACTTGTACTGTGTCATTCAAATCATAGTCAATATTTACAGGAACTTCATCAAATCCCATATTTCTTATCTCATCATCAGTAAGTGGTATTGGGTCTGTTCCAGAACCAACAAATCCTGTTACTCCTCTTGTATTTCTTACAATATACCAAGATTCTTCTGTTACTATCATTTTTATTAATACATAACCAGGGAAAACTTTTTTTAGATTACTTTTTCTTTTTCCATCTTTGATTTCAACTTGCTCTTCCATAGGAACTACTATATTGAAAAAGAAATCTTCAAGTTCTCTATTTTTAATTGTTTTCTCTAAATCTGTCTTAACTTTATTTTCATAACCAGAATATGTATGAACAACATACCATTTTGGTTCGCTAGCATATTGAGACATTTTTAAGCCCCCTCTTTAAAATTATTGCCCAGATTGTCCTTCTGGACTTGTTGTATTTGTATCTGCTACTGTATTATCAACTGTATTTGTATCTGCTGTTGTGTTTGTGTCAGCATTTTCAACAGTTGGTTCTGTTGTAGTTTCATTAGATACTTCATTAGTATCTGTTGAACCATCTATAACAGCTGTATCATTAACTTCGTTATTGTCAACTGTATTTTGTGTTTCAGATGTAACTAAGGCTTTTAGTTTTTCAACTCCATAATTATTCATTGTTTCAAAAGCAACATCTAATACAAATACAATAGCTGCTACTACTAAAACGCTTACTATAACAGCTGTTGTGTTATTTACTAATTGCTTTGGAGTTGGCCAAGTAACTTTTTTTAATTCTGCTTTAAAATCTTTTGCGAAACTTTTTTTATCTTTATCAGTACTTTTCGCTTTTTTTGTATCTACTTTCTTGTTTTCTTTATCTTCATTTTTCTTTGCCATTTAATTGTTCCTCCTAAAGGATTTTTACTATTTTGTCTCTTTATGAGTTGTACGTTTTTTGCAGAATTTACAATACTTTACTACTTCTAATCTTTCAGTATTGTTTCTTTTATTTTTTGATGTCATATAATTTCTTCTCTTACATTCTGTGCATTCTAATGTAATATTTTCTCTTGGACCTTTTGCTGCCATTTCACTACACCTCCATTTAAGTTTACGAATTTATTTAAAATTTAACGATGTGACTTACGTGCTTTCGTTGTACACGCTATAATACTTTACCACAAATACTACGATAAGTCAATAAGTTTAGCAATTTTTTCCTAATTTTTTTTATTTTTTTGCACTGAATAACCAAACTTTCCTATTTTTTTATCTAAAGTATAATATCCTCCATTGGCATACGCTATCAAATCGCACTTGCTTATATCAAAAGCACCATTTTCATCAATATATTTATCATCTGCGTCTATTGATAAAACTTCACCAACAAACATTGTATGACTTCCTAAGTCTCTTTCCTCTATAACCTTACACTCTACCGCAACAGGGCTTTCTTTTATAAGTGGGCATTTTACGAAATTTGCTTTTTCTTTAGTAAGCTTCATTTCTTTAAACTTGTCAAATTTTGCACCACTTCTTACACCACACCAATCTGTTGCAAAGGCTAATTTTTCATTCGTTAAGTTGATTACAAATTCTTTGTTTTCTTTTATTAAATTGTAAGAATATCTTTCTGGTCTAACAGAAATATACACCAAAGCCGGGTTTGTATTTAAAATACCAGTCCATGCAACTGTCATAATGTTTGATTGCTCCATATCTCCTGAAGTTACCATTACTGCTGGTATTGGATATACAAATGTACCAGGCTTCCACATTACTTTACTCATTTTTAATCCTCTCTCCTCTATTTCTTGAATTTATAAGGTTCATAAAGTCAACTATTGTTTTACATTCATGCTTTACTTTATTTTTTGGATCTCTACAATCTAATATATCGCCTCTTTGACCACTTGTAAATAATATGGCAGTAGCAACTTCATCAAGGCTATATTTATTAGAAATTGAAAATCCTCCTCTATCATTATGCACTCTGCCCGCGTATCCTCCATTTTGTGCTGCTATGCCTAACATATAATCTGATAAATAAATGTTTTTAACGAATTCATGTAGTGTCTCTGAACCTCTTATAGTAGAATATTCTAATGGAGTGAAAATTATGTGTGTTGATACTTTTCCATCTAATCCTGTTTTTGTTACTCTCCAAACATTGTCCATCATTTCCTTCCTTGCTTCGTATGAGTAGAAATGTTCTCTCATGGTTCTTGTATCAGTTGATCCTTTTTCACCTCTTTTTCTCATTGTTAATCTTGATAACATTCCTTTTTTATGTGCTGCTTTAGCTCTTCTTCTAACTTCTATATCAGTTTCTCTAATATACCTTTGTCTCTTAAATAGAGATTTTTCTGTAAAAGATCCTATCCTCTCTACTTTTATTCTACCTTTAAAAATAGGAGTATCAACTTTTTCATTATCCATTATTGTACTTGGCTCATTTAAAACTATCCCCCATGCAAAATCATGATTTTGATTTTCTAAAAATGGTTCACTTGCCCTATCTTTAGAACCATCTAACCTTGAAGCTAAATCATCAAAATATTCTGAAGTATATTTGTGCTCTTTAGCTATTAGTCTATTTGCTTCATCTTCACTCATTACTGTTATTTGGCTCATATCAGTCATATTATTCATAACATATAGTTCTGGTATAAGCTCGTCTCTTTTTTCTTTTGTAGCTATTTGCTCATATATCTTTTTTATTTGCTCATATGAAGCAGATGTTAGAATTAAATTTCTAAAATCTTTTTCATCCAATACAATACCATTTGCACTAGCTTTTTGAGCTATATCTTCCGCTATTCCTGCCTTAATTTCCCCGTATCTTAATGCAACGAGTACATCCATCATTTTAGAATCATCCTTTGGCTCTCTAGTATCTGAGTCAAAAGCATCTATCGCCTCTGTTATTCTATTATCCATTTCTCCAACTAGCCAAAAAGAAGTTGCAAACATTTCAATTCTTTTTTCTACATCTTTTGCAGTAATTGTGGATAATCCTCTGTTTCCCTTAGAGCTCGAGTTATAATGAATAGCTCTTTTCAAGAAATCACTTATTTCATCTTGTCCTAAAGGAATTTGATCAAAATCCATACCAAATTCATATCTTTTACATAATAATTGTTCTACTAATTGACTTTTATTATTACAATGCATTGTGATATTTCCAACCTTGTTAAAATATGCAGAATAAAGCATTTTTAGCTTCATTGCATCTGCTTTATAACTAAGTAAAATTCTTCTTAATTCGTATGCTTCCATAGTTTCATCAATACCGAATATTTGATACGGATTACTATACATCTCTCTTCTCCTTTTTCTTTAGTAAATACATTATATATTAATCCATTTTTTTTTGCAATAAAAAAGCAAAAAATCTCCTACTCGGAGATTTTTTACATATAAATCTGGCGACGTCCTATTTTCCCAGCAAGGTAACTCGCAAGTATCTTCGGCATTAGAGAGCTTGACTTCCGTGTTCGGCATGGGTACGGGTATTTCCTCTCTGTCATTATCACCAGAAAATTCTATGTGTTTCTGTACTGCTATCAGCTTTGCTTCTACAGTCTCAGCACACTCAAAAATATATAAATAAATGCCTTGAAGGCAAAACTTTTCGTGGTTAAGCCCTCGATCTATTAGTACTGGTTAGCTACATACATCACTGTACTTCCACCTCCAGCCTATCTACCAGGTCGTCTTCCTGGAATCTT
>CATJWN010000019.1 GCA_949745595.1 uncultured Clostridia bacterium | reverse complement strand
TGAAAAAGAAAAAGTTTTCAAAAACTCTTATTGATAAATCTAAAAATAATGCACCTATTAGAGTTTTATATAAAAAAACAGGACAACCACCTGAAACAAGAATTATTGATAATGTATTTAAACTAAAAAAAGCTATTATTAAGAAAAATCTTACTATTATTCCTTATGAAAATCTTTACATCATTTGCAACAATATCAAGTTTATACAAAATGAAAAAGCAAATATTATTTTGACATTTAGTAGTATTTATGGCGATTTAATTTTAGTTGATATTGATAAAAAAAGTCGTGAATTTAAAGGACTACCGCAAGAAGATATTATATGGTATTCACAAGATTTATTGAACAAAACTTGTAATACTACCACTACTGACACTAAAAAGAATAATAAAAAAGACTTTTCAAAGGTTTATGAACGAGATACAGAACGAGAATATAACAGTAAACTTAATGTTACTGATTTTGAAAAAGCTTTAATAACTGTACTTATCAATATTGAAATGACTTTATCTACTTTATTAGGAAAAGGAGATAAAAAATAATGAATAAAAAAGATATTGAAAATCGTATAAATGGACTAAATGAATATATGCTCTCTGACAGTAATAAAAAGCTAATAATATTAAGGATTTCAAGTGATTATACATACAACAAAGCTATCGCATTAGTTAATAAAAAACACACAAACAAAGACTGGTATTCTGTTGATTACAAAAATTGTTTTAAAACTTGGAACGAGGCTGAAGCATTTTTAGACGGATTATGTTTAGCCAAAAATACACGATTTAATGATAACGATTATGAAAGATAATTTGAGGTATAAAAAATGAATAATATAAATGAAAATGTAAAAGTAATTGATACAGAAGAAAAAAAGGCATTAAATGAAATAATTGTAATTAACTATTTGAACAAGTTAAAAAATCCATTTATGATATTATCTGCAAAAGATGTTTCAAAGGATTTACATATCGGAATAAATCAGGCTTACGACTTATTTAAGCAAAATGACTTTCCTACAATTTCTATAGGTAAAAGAAAATGCATTACACTTGCAGCTTATTTATTATGGAAAATGAATAAGAAAGGTGGTATTTAATATGGCAATAAAAGGAAATAGCGAGGGAACAGTTTTCTTTAATAAACAAAGAAAGCGTTGGAACGCACAATATAAAGAGTATGATGTAAAAACGGGAATTACTAAACCTAAGACAAAAAGTTTTAAAACTGAAGAAGAAGCTAAAAAGTATTTAGATACTATTATGTATCAAAAAGAAAATCCACTTTATATTGAACATAATGGAATACCACTTTGTGAAGTTATGAAAGCAAATTTAAAATTGAAATTAGATACAAACCAAATAACACCTACACAGTTTGGCAGAGTAACAAGAACAATAGAAAAAATCGAAAAAACGCCAATAGGCAGTAAAAATATTGATGAAATAACATCAAATGAACTACAAGACTACATAAACTCTCAAACACATTTAAGCAATTCTTCTATAAACAAAATATATCAACAATTTAATCAAACTTTTAAAATTGCAATTAACAAAGGCTATATGTTAAAAAATCCAATGATAAATGTTATAAAGCCAAGAAGTGTAAAAGAAGATAAAGAAGTTAGAGCATTAACAGTAGAAGAACAACAAGCTTTTACAGATTATCTATTAAACAAGGACTTAAAGCAATGTAAATATAAAAATGTATTTCTTATTCAAATGTATATGGGATTAAGATGTGGCGAAACATTGGCACTTACAACACATGACATTGACCTAAAACACAAAAAAATGAATATACATAGAACATTAACTACTGATGAAAATAATGCTATTATAATGGGCAATAAAACAAAAACTTATGC
>CATJWN010000018.1 GCA_949745595.1 uncultured Clostridia bacterium | reverse complement strand
TCTCCACGCTCAATTGCACTATATAAATTTCTAGCTTCTGTGTTGTTTTCTGTATCTAATTCAACTTGGATTTCCATTCCTTCGTCATCTACAGATAATTGCATTGTAGAATTTTTTGAGTTTCTCCTTGATCTTGCAAGAGGTACTTTAGATTGATCGTGATTAACTAAAAATCTAACATCTTCTAAATTGGTCTTTTTTAAAGCTCCTTTTTCAATTACCTCTGCAAACATTCCAGCAATATCTGTTTTACTTTCATATACAATAGGTCTTCCTACTATTATGTTTCCTCTTTTTTCATCTTTTTCGGCTCTTATTTCAAAGTCATAATTTCTTCTAATCAGCTCCTTATTCATTTTCATTACCTCCATCATTGTTATTTTGTTGTTCTTCTCCTTGTTCTGCTTTATTATTTTCAGCATTTGATTTGTTGCTTGACATTGCAATTTGTCCTGCTAATTCAGGAAGTGGTCTCATTCCAAATGCCGTACGAAGTTCGTTTTTATAGCAACTTGCACTATCCACTAACATATTAAATAAATCTATTTTTTGACTTGTATCTATAAAAATCAATTCATGTGGATATAATACAATTTTATTTCCAAACCCTTTCTCCCTAGCAGTAAATAAAGTCATTGTAAATGCTTCTCCTGTTTTCTTTATTACTGGTTCTAAACTTTTTTGATAAAAAGCTTCATATTGTGATTTTGTAAAATCTCCTGTTAAAATTGGTAAACTTACACCAAAGTTTCTTAAAATCTTTTCATCTATAAATTTTAAGGTTGTAGCATCTACTAACTGAATTTTATTTTGTAATGGTATATATTCTCCTTTTATATCTAAAGGTAGAAAGCCACTCTCATTATTTTGAAGTCTCTTTTGAATATCTTGGATATTCTTTTCCATTTTTCCGTCATCCATTAAAGTGTTATATTTAATAACTCCATTGATAGCAAAAGAGCTTTTTAGAGCTTTTGCAACTCCCTGTAATAAAGTGTTGTTTAATTCCAATGTTTTTAATAATGCTTTATTATCAGGTTGTCCCATTTCATTACCACCCATAAATTCATTTATGGAATATCTATATCGTATATGTATTACATCTGAATATCTTAATGTTGTTTCATATCCATTTATAAATTTAAACCTAATCAATATATTTTTTTCTGGATCTTGTAATAAAGTAACTGTTGTTGGTTGTATTGGATAAAATCCTGTATATTTTTTGTTTCCATTAATTTCCCTTGTATAAGTTGGAATAATAAAAGCATTATAATTTAAGAATAGCTGCCAAAAAACTTTTTCAAAGAAATCGCTTTGTGTCATTCTTTCATTTGGTTGATCTAACAATGTTTGAATTGTACTTTCTTCAACCGGAACGAAATCGCCTCCACTTTTTCTAATATGAAAAGGATTCACTTTTGTTAATTCTGTTACTATACAAGATATTGCTTGTTGAACAACATCACTCGCATATATATCTTGACCAAATTGAGAAAAGATTGGAGTATATCCGTTTAATATATCTGCATATTTGGTATTTTCTTTTACTTTTCTAAATTTATTTATAAAATCAATCAATCCCATCTTCACTCACCTCGTTTTCCTTGATTTCTAAAATATCTGTATTTCTATTGTTGGTATAAAATAAATAAATTGCTTCTTCTTTGTTATGTGCTTTTATTATTTCAACACAAATATCAAACCCTTTTTGATATTTAATTCTATATTCTTGCATTCTTTAACCTCCAAATATCTTATTTGATAAGTTTATGAAATTCATTACGATATCGCCTATACACTTCATACAAAATTATTAAAGTTACGGCACCATCAATTCTTTTACTAGCTTGTTTTTTTACTTTTACACACATAATGTTACCTAGGTTATCCATTTCTATTGCTGAATTTCCTAGGCACCATTTATCCATTGGATTTTTATTATAATTAATCAACTGATCTTTTAAATCTGCTTCTACCAGTTTCATTGCATTAGATAAAACCTTGCCTTGTAAAATCATTTCTGTTTCTAAACTATAATCTTCCATTCTATCAGTAAATGCTTTTGAAAATCTTTGATCATATCCAGCAATATAGGATTTTATATTATAATCCTTGTATAAAGAATAAAAATAATCAGCTACCTTTGATATGTCAATTTCATTTCCTTCATGTATTGTAAGTATTCCTTCTTTTGCCCATTGTTCGTATTGTGCTCCTGACTCTTTATCATTACTATCTTTTAATTTACTTTCAGGAATCCAATAGTGAGAATATACATATTTAGTTTTATCATTTGGCTTCATCAGTAATATTTTTGCATTTGTTAAGTCAGTTGTTGCGGATAAATCAACTGCACCCAAACAAAAAGAACCTCTAAAATCTTCTAGATTAAAAGGTTCCATTTCATAATTATAATCTTCGTACATTAACCATGCTTGAGCATTATTTTGTTTTATATTAAAATCTTTACATAATGTATGCATCCTTTTTGTTTGAGATCTTTTAGATGTTTCTATCTCTCCTCGTAAAAAATTCCATTTCTTTACTATTCCTAAACCGAGGATTTGATTTATACCAGCTTTCTTCATTTTGCCACACTTCTTCTTCGCTATCCTGTGTATAAAGCCATGGTAAATAATGAATGTCTGGCTGTTCATCAAATAAAACCTCTCTAGCATGTTTTAATTCATTGTCTAAATATCCATCATTAATAAATCCCTCTGTTGTTAAATTTATAAATAATGGTTCTTCTTTTGTTGACATAGACTTTTGACCAGCTTCCGCAATTTCATCATTTGGTGCATCGTGACTTTCATCCATATACATTTTGTCTATATTTCTACCATCTTTATTTTGAGTTTTACTTGACATCTTGAATATCTTTATATTCTTTTTCGTGTTACAAATTTCTGACATATTCCTATGTGTTATTTTTGAATGTGGATCTATTGCTTTTCTCATATTGTCTATTTCATTCCATAGTAAACTTGCTTGTTTATCATCATTGGAAGCACATACTATGTCTGTTCCGCCCTCACCAATTCTTAAATCAGTATGAGCATCTGCTGCCATTAGTGTTGTTTTTCCATTTTTTCTTGCTATCAATAAAAGTACATTTTTAAATCGCCTTACCCATCGTTTAAGATCTTCATCATATACTTTAAAAGAATAAACTGTTTCAATAAAAGCCTTTTCCCATAGCAATAATTCCATTGGTTTATTATAAAATGGTTTTTTACTTTGTAAGCATAAGTTTTCCATAAATTCAATTCTTAAATGTGCATATTCTGTGTCATATTTATATTGTGGATCTTTTAAATCCTTAATTAACTTTTTCAATTCTGTTTTTAATTCTAGCCCTGCTATTATATTTCCACTTTTAATTTCATTATAATATTGTTCTAAGTAATTAATTTTCGTATCCTCTTTCCTTCATAAACTTTTCAACTGGATCCTCATCAACTTCATGACCATTAATCATTGAATATACCGTTCTAATCGCATTCATATAACTCTGTGAACATTCTTTATATAGTTTTGCTGCAGTTGTTGGTCTTTGTTTAGTTGGATCTTTAGGATGAATTTGTATAAATGGTAGTTTTTTTAATTCTTCCATCCTTTCTTCTAAAAAAGCTATATTGTCTAAAAGTGGATTTATTAAGGATTTTTTATTTTCATCTATATCTTTGAAGATATTGTCTAATTCTTCTCTTCTTGTCACTATAAACTCCCTTCTTCCCATATATATTTACATTTTTTCAAAAAAAATGAAATTTTTGCCTCGTGTGAAAAAGAGGTACCCCTTACAGTCCCCAACCACTCTCTTT
>CATJWN010000017.1 GCA_949745595.1 uncultured Clostridia bacterium | reverse complement strand
ATACTCTACATCTAATGTTTTTACGGTATCTAATATTGAAAATTTATTTTTCTCTATATCAGTTAAATATTGTTGCTCAAAAATATAAACAAAAGAATCCCTTTCTGTCTTAATAATTAGCCCACCTGTTTCTTTTGCCCAATCCAAAATTGCTCTTTCTATTTTTGCAAATAATTCTATCTTCTCTTCTGGTAAAGCAGTTTGCGAAATTTCCTCATAATTGTCTATCATTACAATACCAACACAAGTCCTCGAATTTGTATAATTATCAAATAATTCATTATATTTTGTATCATCAATAAAGTATAAAGTTAAAATATATTCATTTGATTTTCTTCTATCTCTTCTTCTATTTTTAGCTGCTGAACCACGTATTTTATATATCTTACTACCTATTGTAATCTGTTTCGTAAAATCCTTTACTGTATCATCTTTTTCTAAATCTAACTTAATTTCTTTTACAATCGGATTTAAGTAATTATTCATATCTGTATTTTGAAATTCGTCAATAAAGGTTTTACTTCTCCAAATAATATGTCCATCTGTTTCCACTAAAACTAAAGGTATTGGTGAATTAACTAAATTATTTTTACTAGTGCTACTAACGTCATAGGCTATTGCTTCAATATGATCTACAATTTCAGTCTTTTTCTTGCTTTGTGTAACTAAAGTATAAAATACAATTGCCACAAAAAGAAAAACAGCAGGCAAAATCCACCTTAAGTCATACATGCAAAGTATGACAAGGAGTACTGCTATAACTGTTAAATGTAAGCCGCTTTTTATTGTAAGTTTATCTAAAATTTTACGATTTGAATTTGGCATAAAATCTCCTATTTTAATTAAATAACTCTATCTATTATACTACTTATTCTAGTTCCTGTCAAATATGACAAACTTCACAAAATAGTGATTTTTAGACAAAATAAATCCACAATTAGAACATCAATTGTGGATTTGTTTTCATATTATCTTATTGTTAAATTTACACTTTTTTCTTCGCCAGTATATGTGTCAACAAGAGTAATTGTAACCTTACCTCTTTGAACTCCTGTTACAATACCGTTTTTATTTACTGTTGCAATCTCATCATTGCTTGAAGAATAAATTAATGTATCTATACTTGCATCAGATGGCGTAACTTGTAATTTAAGTTGTAAATCATTTCCAACTTTTATTGTGCTACTTGTAGCAGTAAACTTCATTGATTTAATAGGTTTTATTGTTTTTAAGTCTACTGTACTTTGACCTTCTTTATATTTTGCCGTAATTGTCGTATGTCCTACTCCAACAGGTGTTACTATTCCATCTTTTACTGTTGCAACAGCTTCGTCAGAAGATGTATATTCTACACCTTCTGAAACTATTTCACCATCAGCTTTTACTGTAAGTGTTGCTGTTTCTTTATCTTTTAAAGACATATATTCTTTGTCACTTTCAACTTGTACTACTGGCGCTCCAGCTGCAATTGATGTGCTTTCTCCGCCTTCTACTGAAACTAGTGATTTTCCAAAGATTTTTCCTTTATTTAATACTATACAAAGAGCAATTATTGCAACAACTACAAAAATTACTATTGAAATAATTAATGCTTTATCTTGTTTTTTCATAAATTTCTCTCCTTACTTAAACTTCTTCTGTTTCTTTATTTGCCTCTTCTTCCTTTGTCTCTGGATTATTATCTGCTTCTGCAAAAGACTCTTCTTTTGTAGTTTCTTCTGCTTCAGCTGACTTAGATTTAGTATTTATTTCTAAATCTTGATAATATTTTAATCCTGTACCAGTTGGTATTAATTTACCAATGATAACATTTTCTTTTAATCCGATTAAAGAATCTTCTTTACCTTTAATTGCTGCTTCTGTTAATACTTTTGTTGTCTCTTGGAATGAAGCTGCTGATAAGAAACTTTCTGTTGCAAGAGAAGCTTTTGTAATACCTAGAAGCACACGTTTTCCTGTTGCAGGACGTTTTCCTTCTGCTATCATTTCAGCATTCTTCTCTTCAAAGTCTAGTAATTCAACAAGTGATGCAGTATATAATCCTGTATCTCCTGGATCTTCAATTCTAACTTTCTTAAGCATTTGTCTTGCTATAACTTCAATGTGTTTATCGTTGATATCAACACCTTGATTTCTATAAACTTTTTGAACTTCAGCAATAATATATCTGTAAACCCCTTCAGGTCCTTTAATTGCAAGTAAATCATTTGGATTAATTGAACCTTCTGTGATTGGATCACCAGCTTCAATTTCATCTCCGTCTTTTACTTTTAATTTTGAACCAAAGCTAATTACGTAAGTTTTGCTATCATCTTTACTTGTAACAATAACTTCTTTTCTCTTCTTCTCTTCATTAATCTTAACTGTACCAGAGATCTCAGAAACTATCGCTAAACCTTTTGGATTTCTAGCTTCAAATAACTCTTCAACTCTAGGAAGACCTTGTGTGATATCTCCTCCAGCTACACCACCTGTGTGGAATGTTCTCATAGTAAGCTGTGTACCAGGCTCACCAATTGATTGAGCTGCGATAATACCAACAGATTCTCCTTTATGAACTAAGTCTCTTGTAGCTAAGCCCATACCATAGCATTTTCTACAAGCCCCAAGTTTACATTTACATCCTAAGATAGAACGTACATAAACTTTATCATATCCAGCTGCTACAATTTCTTTAGCTTCTTTTTCTTTTATCATTGTATTTGTATCAACAATAACTTTTCCTGTTTTTGGATCTTTGATATCTTCAATAACAAATCTACCAATTAATCTTTCTTCTAGCTCTTCAATTACTTGGTTTCCAGACTTGATATCATCTAATAATATACCTTCTTTAGATCCACAATCGTCTTCTCTAATAATAATATCTTGAGAAACGTCTACTAATCTTCTTGTTAAGTAACCAGAGTCAGCAGTTCTTAGCGCTGTATCTGTTAAACCTTTTCTAGCACCGTGTGAAGAAATGAAGTATTCTAGCGCATCTAGTCCTTCACGGAAACAAGATTTAACTGGAATTTCAACGGCTTTACCTTGAGTATTTGCCATAAGTCCACGCATACCAGCAATTTGCCTTAACTGATTCATATTACCACGCGCACCAGATTGAGCCATCATATAGATTGGGTTTAAGTCGTCGAAATTATTTTTCATAGCTTCTGTTACATCACTTGTAGCTTTTTCCCAAACTTTAATTACTGCATCATATCTTTCATTTTCTGTGATAACACCACGTTTATATTGTGCTAAAATGTGTTTTACATCATTGTCAGCTGCTGCTAAAATTTCTTTCTTTGCTGGTGGTACAGCAACGTCAGCAACAGAAACTGTAATAGCACCTTTTGTTGAATATTTATAACCAATTGATTTAATATAGTCTAAAACATCTGCTGATACTGAAAGTCCATTAACAGCTATACAGTTTGCAACTATCTTTCCTAAGTTTTTCTTGATAACTGGGAAATCAATTTCAAGCTCGAATTCGTTTTCTGGATTACTTCTATCAACAAATCCTAAGTTCTGTGGAATTCCCTCGTTGAAAATCAATCTACCAACTGTTGTTTCAATTGTTTTATGTCTTTCTTCTCCATCAATTTCTTTAAACATTCTAACTTTAATTTTTCCATGTAATCCAACATCACCGTTTTGGTATGCCATTAAAGCTTCGTCTTTATCTTTAAAGTACATACCTTCACCTTTTTCACCATCAATCTGAACTGTTAGGTAATATGCACCTAAAATCATATCTTGTGATGGTACTGTAACTGGTTTACCATCTTGTGGTTTTAATAAGTTATTTACAGAAAGCATT
>CATJWN010000016.1 GCA_949745595.1 uncultured Clostridia bacterium | reverse complement strand
CTAATAACACCTTTTCTTTTAATTATTTTGCACTTTTCGCACATTTTCTTAACTGATGGTCTTACTTTCATTTCTCTTCCTCCTCTTTATCTTCTCATATTTTGGGTTAATTTTTTATTTAGCTCTCCATGTGATACGACCTTTTGTCAAATCATATGGTGATAATTCTAATTTTACTTTATCTCCTGGAAGAATTTTTATATAATTCATTCTAAGTTTTCCTGAAATATGAGCTAATACTTGATGTCCATTTTCAAGTTCAACTTTAAAATTAGTATTTGGTAAAGTTTCAACAACTGTTCCTTCTACTTCAATAACATCTTCTTTAGACAAGTTAATTCCCTCCTACTTTTTGCCAAAATTTCTTCTATAACACCTGAAATAAAGGCAAATTTATACTTTTCTTCTATAATAAGCTAATATAGTATATAACATTTTTATAGGATTGTCAATATTTTTGGCTCATTTTCTGTAATTAAAATTGTATTTTCATAGTGTGCTGATAAGCTTCCATCTTGAGTGGCTATTGACCATCCATCTTCCAATTCCCAAACGTCTGGTTTTCCTAGCATTACCATAGGTTCTATACATATTGTCATACCTGGTTCTAGTCTTGGTCCTTTTCCTGCTTTTCCTACATTTGGAACTCCAGGATCTTCATGCATTTCTTTTCCAATTCCATGTCCTTGAAATTCTCTAACTAAATCAAATCCAAAACTTTTCACATAAGTTTCTACTGCATGAGATATATCTCCCACTCTATTACCTGGTTTTGCTTGTTTTAAACCTTCATAAAAAGCTTGCTCTGTAACTGATACAAGTTCTTTTGCTTCATTAGAACAATTACCTATAAGATAAGTTCTTGCTGCATCTCCCATATATCCATTTTTTTGAACTACTGTATCTATACTTACTACATCACCATCTTTAATAATAATATCCTTTGATGGAACTCCGTGTATTACTACATCATTTATTGATATACATAATGAACCAGGAAAATTTGGTACTCCTCTTACTCCACTTGGATATCCTTTTTCGGCAGGAATTCCTCCATGCTCTCTTATAAAGCTTTCTGCAAGCCTATCTAATTCATAAGTAGACATACCTACTTTTATAATTTTTCCTATGTATTCATAAACCTCAGCAGTAAGCTTTCCAGCTTCTTTCATAAATTCAATTTCTTTTTTTGATTTTATAGTTATCATATCTAAACTCTCCTATTTTTCTATCCACATATTGCATTTCAATGCCTTATTTTGTTTTTAGATATTCGATAACATCGTGAGCTACTTCATCTTTCATTCTATTTATTTTTACACTTAAAGTTGTTGTATATAAAGCTCCTGTTTTTTCATAATATTCTTGAAGTGGAGCTGTTTCCTTATAATATACTTCTAATCTGTTTTTAGCTCTTTCTAAAGTATCATCATCTCTTTGGTATAATTCTCCACCACATTTATCACATTTACCTTTTACTGCTGAAGGATGTAATACTGTATTATAAACAGCTTTACAATTTTTACAAATTCTTCTATTTACAACTCTTTCTAAAATTTCTTCATCAGATGTCTCTAAATTAACAACTAAATCAATTTTTTGATTTCTTGCTTCTAACATTTTATCTAAAGCTTCTGCTTGTGGAATTGTTCTAACAAATCCATCTAATATTAAACCATTTTTAGCATCTTCTTCATTTAATCTTGCTTCTAGCATCTCTAAAACTATACTATCTGGTACTAATTCTCCTTTAGTAACATATTCTTTTAATTTTTTACCAATCTCAGTTTCTTCACTAATATGTTTTCTGAAAATATCTCCGCTTGAAACTGCTGGAATATTTAATTCCTTTGTAAGAATTTCTGCCACACTTCCTTTTCCTGAAGCTGGTGCCCCTAACATTATAATAATCATAAAAATTTCCTCCAATTTATATATATTTAATGTATTTTTCTAAGCCTTCATTTTATAAAAGTTTAGAAAAACACATTAAAACGAACATAGCAAAAGTGAATAAACACCTTGCTATAATTCGTTTTAATAATTTTATTATTTCTCTAAGAAACCTTTATAATGTCTCATCATTAATTGAGATTCTAATTGTTGAACTGTTTCTAACGCAACACCAACTACGATTAATATTGATGTTCCACCAAAAGACAAGTTTAGATTTGTAAATCTAAGTAACATAGGCAAAATAGCTATTATACTTAAGAATATAGAACCAAAAACTGTTAATTTATTTAAAATACTTTTTAAATAGTCTGTAGTAGGTTTTCCTGCTCTAACTCCTGGAATAAATCCCCCTTGTTTTTTGATATTATTAGACACTTCTGCTGGATTAAATGTTGCATATGTATAGAAGAATGTAAATCCTACTATTAACGCAAAATATACTATAGCATTTGCTAAGCTATATCCCCAACCTACACTTGAAGAAGATGTAGCAATTGAGAACTTATATAATCCTGCTAAAAATCCAGTTCCTGCATTTATTGCATCTTGTGCAAATATTGATAAAATCATTGCTGGGAAAGTCATAAAACTACTTGCGAAAATTACTGGTATAACACCTGCCATTGCAAGTTTAAGTGGAATATGAGTATTTTGTCCACCATACATTTTTCTTCCAACAACTTTTTTAGCATATTGTACTGGAACTCTTCTTTCAGCTTGTTGTACAAATACAACACCTGCAACTAAAACAATTGCTCCAATTATAACTGCAAGCGCAGTTACAATTCCAACAGTACTTACTGTACCTGTTCCAAAAATTAAGTTCCATAAAGTTGTTATTCCTGATGGTAAACCAGAAATAATACCAATGAAGATAATCATTGAAACACCATTTCCAATTCCTTTGTTTGTGATTTGTTCACCAAGCCACATAAGAATTGCTGTACCTGTCATTAAAGACATTACAACTACTAAACCAGTAACAAAACCTGGATTTATGAAAATTCCTGATGAGCTATAAGATAAGTAAATACCTAAAGCTTCAATAGCTGATAATACTAAACTTAGTATTTTTGTATATTTATTTATCAAAGCTTTTCCAGCTTCTCCACCCTCTTTAACAGCTTTTTCTAAAGATGGAATTATCATAGCAAGCAATTGAATAACAATTGATGCTGTAATATATGGAGTTATTGTCATTGCAAAAATTGACAATCTTGAAAAAGCACCACCAGATATTGTATTTATAAGCCCAGCCACACTAGTAGTAGCATTGCTCATTTGCTCTGCTAATGTAAATGTATCTACACCTGGAACTGTTAAATAGCAACCGAATCTAAATAAAACTATTAATAATAGTGTATATAATAGTTTTTTTCTTATCTCTGGTGTTTTTAAAGCATTTTTAAAAGTTTTAAACAATTAAACCACCTCAATCTTTCCACCTGCAGCTTCAATTTTTTCTGCAGCTGACTTAGTAAATCTTGTTGCTTTAACTGTTAATTTTTTATCTAAGCTTCCTGTTCCTAAAACAACTATTCCATCATTTATTTTTCCAATAATTCCTTCTTCTAATAAACTTTCAGCTGTAACTTCTGTAGCTTCTGATTTATTAAGCATTGTTAAAGTTACTTCAGTATAAGTATTAGCATGAATATTATTAAATCCTCTTTTTGGTAATCTTCTATATAAT
>CATJWN010000015.1 GCA_949745595.1 uncultured Clostridia bacterium | reverse complement strand
TTAAACAAATAGACTAACTATATGAATGTCAATAGTAAATTAGAAAAAAATTAAAGTATTTTTTAAATAAATGATTGGTAATTTATATAATGAATATGAATACAATTATACAGGTGATTTGTATGAAGAAAATTGTATTTTTAGTAATATTCGTCATTTTTTGTGTGATTTTAAGTTGCATATTCTATAGAAAGAGTGTTCCTTGTTCAAGCAATACAATAGAGAGAAACAAATATGACCAAGCTATAATAAACACATATTTAGATAAAATTAGCTCTGCTTCAAATGATTTTTATGATGAATATTATACTAAATTACCTTCAGTAATGTATTATACAGTTAGTATTAAAGATATTGTATCAGAGAAATCCAATAGTATAATTACCTTTAATAGCTATCCATATCTTGGACCACATGATACAATTGGAATTGATGAAATTACTTTTGTAGCTGATTATATGGGAAATGTAAAGTTACAAAGTTTTAATCATATTGTAAGTTATCATTTACCAGACAATTTGAGGTATCTTGAAAAGAAAATAATACCTGGAAAATATGAATAAAAATATTTTGTGCAACATAAATAAGCATTTCTAAGAATGCTTATTTTAATATAAAAACGTCTAAATTAAGCTACTTTACTAGCTTCATATTTCGAATTTGTTTTTAGTAAATAATAAATAATACGCACTAACTTTTTTGCAACATGACCTAATGTAACTCTGTAGTGCTTGCCTTCAGATAATTTTCTATCTTTAAACTCATTAAAGACAGTATCATTCATACAAACCATTCTAGCAGCATTCATTAAAGCAAAACGTAAGTATTTAGAACCTCGCTTTACCATAACAGAATGAGTTGAAAAGAACTTACCAGATTGATATATTGAAGGATCTAGCCCCGCAAAAGCTAATAATTTGGCAGGAGAATCAAATCTTGATATATCTCCAATTTCAGCAATAATAGTACCAGCTAACTTAAAAGAAATACCAGGAATTGATAAAATAGGAGTATCTATTTCTTTTAGAATTTCCTTAATTCTTTTATCAAGTTCATCAATTTGCTGTTGCAAAAATTGAATAATACTAATAGTTTGTTTCAACTCAAATGAAACAGAATTACTATTTAAACCTATTGATTTTTTTGCCAATTCTCTAATCTCAATAGCTTTATCTCTATCAAATTTTTTATTTGAATTGTCATATAAAAGATGTGTTAAATGTTTAAGATTACATTCAGCTATTTCCTTTGCACTTGGTAGTTCATAAAGTAAAGCTAAACTAGATTTTTGAGCAACAGATGAAACAATTTTAGGCAACTCTGGAAATACAATATCTACTAACCTTACAAGAGATGTTTTAAACTTTGAATTTTCTTTCACCAAACGAAATCTATGTCTAGTTAGTGACTTTAATTC
>CATJWN010000014.1 GCA_949745595.1 uncultured Clostridia bacterium | reverse complement strand
AAACAACAGACGGAACAAAGAGTTATTGTAAAAGTGAAGGCTTTAATTTTGACAACGAAGGACCAAACATAACCTCATTCACAGCAACAAAATCTTCAGCAACAGCGATAGCGATGAGTGCAACAGCACAAGATACAGGAACAGGGGTTATTAAGTTTGAATTCTATGTTGATAATGTATTAAAAGGCACACAAACATGCACCGCAACAACATCAAGTGTAGCAAAGACATTTACTGCAACAGGACTAACTACTGGAAGTCATACTTGTAAAGTTATAGTTTATGATGCAAAAAATAATAGTAGTACTAAAACAGTAACAGGAACAACTAAAGTATATTCATGGGACACATATGAAGTGTTGAAAAAAGGATATTTTGAGCAAACATCAACAAATACTAGTGAAACTTGGTCAAATTCACCTAGAACGTTTTATTCAAGTTATAAACTTGATGAAAATAATGGATATACTGGAACGGGATCGACAAAATCTTCAGGACCTAGTCATGATATTGAGGGATGGTATTATATATCAAGTGCAACCACGATGTATAAAATTGTCAAATGGACAAATTACACATCAGATAAAGGAAGTACCTATAGACTTATAAAATATAAGGTATCATATAGATCATCAGACCAAAAAGGAAATAGTAAAAATAATGTAGTTTATGCTAATAGCAAAAGTACATATCCTACTAACCGGAGCCAATTCCGCCAGAACAATATGGTATGTATATAAAGGTGAATATTAAAATATAAATGCATAAAGTATAAACATAATGAAAACCCAAGCTAAATGTAGCTTGGGTTTTGTTGCCTTTTAATTAAATTTCATTAGTTGCACTATCCAATTCTCCTTCTGGCACCATCTCTCTGCTTACTACAAAAAAATCTTGTCCATCTATTTTTATATTGTATTCACCTGTTTCCGTATCAATTTGTAAATCTTCTAAGCCTTCTATTGCTTCTAATGCTGTTTTTAATTCCATTCCATCTGTTGATGAGAATATCCTTATTGCTTCATCTAGCTTTTCTTGTGCTATTCCTTCATTTGTTTTTGCTAATACTCCATCTTCTGATCTTATTAAGCTTACTATCCACCAAACTAGCACTATTAATACTGCTAACTCTATAATCGATTTTATTATTGTAATAACTATTCTTTTTTTGCTCATATGCCATCCTCTAATCTTTCATAGAATATAAATGTTCCATCATTATATAGGCTTTTGTATTGTATATTTCTTTGTAAAAATGTATTAAAACTTGAATTGGTTTTGGTTATAATATGAGTTATTCCATATTTTGCAAATATATCTTCATACCATATTTCTAATGAAGAAGCTTGCATATAGTCTAAAAAGCTATCTTCTTCTCGACCATTAAATACTGGATCATATGCATCAGCTCTTCCATCTATAAACACTGGGATATCACTAAATAACAAGTAGCTTCCATAATTGAAATCATTAAATAATCTCATACTTTTTATATCTATATTTGAGTTTTCTTTTAACCTTTTTACTGCTTGTACTGGATACTCATTACTATCTACAAAGTTTTGCACTGCTACTTTTTTATACTGCACTAATGATAGTGCTATAATTATTAAAGTTATATATATCATACCTTTAATGGATAATGTCTTATCTAATAAATTTGTTATCCTTTGTTGTAATTTATCTGGTACTACTTGCATAATTAATTTATTTGTTATTGTCATTGTACATATGAAGAATATAGGAAATTGCTTATATGATATTAAGGCAAGTATTGTCATTCCAAGTAACATAAATATATCTCTTAATTTAATTTTTATTTTATTTGAGAATAATAGTGTTACTATAATAAGCATTATTGCTAAAGTAGGTATTGAATATATTAAACTTACTGCTTGATGTTCTGATATGAAGTTCATAGTATTACCTTTAATTGACTTTATCATATATGTGTATGGTATATCCTTTAAAGGTGTTAGTAGTCCTGTAAATATACACAATACAAATATGAATACTATCCACTTCATACTTTTATTTCGTTCAATTATTACTTTTCTTTGTTTTTGATATTCTTCTTGTTTTATCGTTTCTAGCTTGTCTTGTAAGTTTTTTAACATCTTTGTTTTCTTATCTAATTTTTGTGTTAAATTTTCTTTCTTTGCATCAATATCTACTTTGCTTAATTTATCTTCTAAACGTTTAATAATTTTTCCTTTTATATATATTCTTTTACTGCACATTTCTTCTTTTGTAAAATATGAAAGTACATATTCTGCTATATATGGTAAATATATTACAAAGTATATTGGAAATAATGCTGCGTGACAGTTTGCAAGCACTATTGGAACTAAAAACAATCCTACTAAATATCGCTTTTGTGATGTTTCTAAAAATTGGTCTATAAATAACACGGTTAATATACAACATATATATGTTATTATTTGTGCTCTAGCAGTGATAAAGCCCTGCATTAAATAAATACTTGCTATTGTTATTATTGACGATACAATATTGTTTTTTGCTATATTTATATTTGTATAATAAATAAGCATATATGTTATAATTCCTATAATTAGTACAAATACATATATACCTAAAAAATTATATACGTTATATATCAAGTAAAATACTATATCTAATAACCAATGTGGATAAGTATATTTCATACCGTTCGAGCCAACTAAATGGCTCGATACGGTTATCTATTACTTGCATTCCGTTATTAGTAATATATTCTCCAACTTTTATCATGTAGTAAGTATCTTCTTGCAAAGTTCTTGGAATTGTTGCTATTGCAAATAACATTATCATTAATATTATTATGATATTAAATTTTATTTTTGTTTTTTGCTTCATAAACTTTCAATCCTTTATTCTACACCCTTATATACATACCAATATGAGCCTGATGCGCCATTTGATGGATAAGCTGAACTAGATGAAGATGTTACATCACTGTACTTTGTCGAACCTTTAGAGTACTTAGGAGTGCTAGTTACATTAATATTATAATAATCATAATTATATCTTTTATTGAAAGAAGCGCTACCCCAACAACCAGTATAACAATAGTAATAAGGCTTAGAAGAGCTTGTGTAACAAAACGAATATCCACTCATTTGACACCAATACAACTGAGACCCTTTACTCCATGTACCATTAGAAGAATCGAATATAGCTCTGTAACCACCAGCAGGCTGAGAAGGAGACTGATTATACGATCCCGCTTTGCTACCTACTGAGTAACTATAAGTATATGTCGCAGTAGCACTCCATCTTTCCCAAGTATAAAGCTTAGTTGCTCCTGTTATAGTCTTTGTGCTAGTATTATTTTTTAAATCATAAACTATAACTTTACAAGTATGGCTTCCCATACTTAAATCTGTTATTGTTACACTTTTGGTTATTTCTGATGTCGTTGCTTCAAATATTTGCGTGTAATCATCTTTAAACTCATCATCTACATAGAATTCAAACTTAACTGTTCCCGATTTTGTATCTTGTGCTGTTGTGCTTAGCGTTATTGCTGTTTCTGAAGATTTTGTTGCTGTGAATGAGGTTATGTTTGGTCCTTCGTTGTCAAAATTAAAGCCTTCACTTTTACAATAACTCTTTGTTCCGTCTGTTGTTT
>CATJWN010000013.1 GCA_949745595.1 uncultured Clostridia bacterium | reverse complement strand
TTTTTGAAACCATACATCAAAAGTTTTCTCCTCTTGTTTGAAGAAGTTTGACATTACATTCTTAAATTCTTCGAAGTAAGCATCATGTTCCGCTTCTTGATCTTCATAATACTTCTTATATGCTTCATTCCATTGAGCATATAAAGTAGAAGTGTCAACTTGATAAATTAAACTTGTAACCCATGGGCATTCACTACTTCCTCTGCAGTCTGTAATTAAGTCTTGTGTTATTTCTACACATGAAGGGCTTATTACAATATCAGCTAATCTAAACTCTGCTATATCATCTTCATTATTTAGATTAGGATGTGTAGGATTACTTGAAGCTAAACCTTGTCTATAAACTATACTGCCTCTTCTTTCAGGTTGAGTTTTATCAACTTGTGCGATTATACTATCAATTCTTGTTAATACTTCAGAGTTTTGAGATAAAGTTATCATTAAATCACTAGGATTTTCAAACCATTTGTCTCCAATAAGAGCGTAACCTGTAGATACGATTATGTTCATACCATTTCTTGCTGCGAAAACTTGCAAATAAGTAGATGGTTCTCCTTTTGGTGTTGCAAATACTCCATTACTTATTATTTTTCTATATGGTCTATTCATATCTTCGGCAGAATATGTCCTATCATGATTAATTGAATTAAAAAATCCTGCATTAACGCCATATTTAACATCACTTGCCATTTTCTTGCCTCCTTTTTTATTATTCTACATTCTCAAAAGTTGGTTCCATACTGTAACCACTATCATCTTGACTCTCTATTATTTCGCTTATTCTTACTTTAATAGAAATTCCATATTCATTAACAATACTAACAATACTTCCTAAATCATAATCTTGTTTATATGTATAATTTATTCCAACTATAACTTCTCCAGTAAAAGAAGTAATAGTCGTATATGCTGACATCTTTTCATATCCTGTATTTTTTAGATTCTCAATATAAACATTGCTACATAGTTGAACTTTAGTAACTTGTCCTTTATCATCTTTGGTAAGAATAGCAATATTTACATTATTAACTTGATAATATATTATATTATTTATGATTTTCTCCTTACCATTTGGATAGCTACTTAATAGTTCATCATAATCAATTTCACTTGAAATATCACGAGCATCAACATATAATTCATGTCTATCAATCCCTAATCCTGCTCCAATAGATGTGGTTACTCTTGCTACACCTTCTCCTTCTCCAGCAATTAAAGCAACATTTTTTATATTGCTATCATCTTTTGAGTAGTCTGTCGTTGAAATATTGTCGTAATCTTCTGAGAAAGTAACATATTGGCTCTTATCTTCGCCTTTATATAATGCAAAAACAAAGTTACCGTTATTAACAGTAACTTTATAACCCCAACCATATTGTTGGCATAATTCTTGAATTTTGTCGCCTACATAATCGTAGGTTACTTGCTCTTTTATTCTCTCTGTAAATCCAACTTTGTCAGCGAGAATAAAATTTTTGATTTTTCTATCAGTATTTGTTGGATTAATAATAGAATCATTAATTAGTTTTCTAATATAATCTTCTACTAGTCCATTAAAGTTTGTTTGTTTTACTACTATTCTCTGATTTAGAATGTTTTTTATATCTGTACCTGTAATAATAAATTGATTTCCATTTTCTTCATCTGTTTGTATCTCTATTTTTTCGATTTTGCAAACCATATCATCATCAGGGCGAGAAATATATCTACATTCTTTTACTTTATTAAAATTATCTTCAGTAGCAGAAATTACTAACTCGCAATCACCAACTGAATTATATCTTTTTGCCCATATAATACTTGAATATGTGTCAATTATATGTTTTCTATTTAATTGTTTATCTAATAAGTATAATTCATCCATATAACTAAACTCCTAAATATACTTTATAATATTTAAAATGAATATCTACTAGCATATCATTTACTCCATCATCTGCTAAAAAGCTGAAGTTGTTATCTCCAATTCCTAATTGGAAGAAAGTTGATCCATTTCTAACATAAGGGATCAGATTATATTCAACCGCTTCTCTTGTTAGTATTACTGACTTGTTTCCTCTGTTGCAATTGATTACTAGCTTATCATTTTTCATAAATTCATAATCAATAATAAAGTTCTTTCCATTGTCAACATTACGAATTTCTAATTTATTAACTGTTCCCATAAATAATACATTAATAATTAAACCAGTTTCACTCTCACTATCATTTATAACATTGGTTATTTTCTCAAGTTCGATAGTAGAGAATTCAACTGGTTCATCTTCATTTATGGAAAAAGGAAATGTGAAATTATTTATAATTTTTGAAATACTTTGTACTATTGTTTCAACATCTTTAAAGTAAGGATTTGGACATAATATAGAAATTTGAGCTACTTGTTTTTGAGTAAAACTTGAAACATCTAGTGCTTGAACATATCCCTCTATAAAAACATCTCTTAGATCATCTTCATAATATATTTTACACCATTCTTTATTTCTAAAGTGTTTATAAAGTGCTAACCTATTTTTTTGAATATCACCGTTAATATAAACAGTAATAACAATTTCTCTATCAGGAATTCTCGAACTATTAAAAGAAGATCCATCACCATTAGCATAACTTGATGTATTTATATTTGCATTTGGAGGGTTTAACCCAGAAATTTCTGTAACTTGATAATTTTCTTCATTATCTGTAAGTTCGAGAACCGCTCCTCTAGTATTTTCAACTTTTAATGTAAACATTTCTACTTTCCCTCCTAACTTAAGTATTTACTAAATTTAATAAATTCTTTGTTTGTCTATATAATTGTAATCTTGATGGCTGTTTTGGTGCGTTAATTACTTGTGTAAAATTATTAACATTAGAAGTTGTATTTGATACATTGTTTATACTAGATGTACTATTTTTCATTTGATCTTTCAGTTCATTTGCTACCGCTTTAATCCAATGTTTATTTCTTTCAAGTGGAACTACCGCTTCTGCACCATTTCCTTCTAACAATCCTACCTCACCTTTTTTAAGCACACCACCTTTTTCTAGTCTTGGAATACTTAATGGGTTAATGGTTGAGATATTAACTCCGAGGTATTGCATTAATTACACCTATTGCACCATTTATCATACCTATAAATCCATTTACTACATTTTCAATCATTCCTAATAGTCCATTAATACCTGATTTAACCGCTCCACTAATCGCGTTTCCTATATTAGTACCTATGCTTGAAAATTTATCACTAATTGTATTCCACAATCCTCCAAAGAAATTGCCTATTCCACTAAATATACCTGTGATATTGTTCCATGCTTCTTGAAATCTATCTCTAAACCATCCACCTATATTACTAAATATACTTGTAACACTATTCCAAGCTCCGTTGAAAGAATTGTCCTATTCCATTAAAGATTCCTGTAATATTATTCCATGCTTGCTGGAACATATCTCTAA
>CATJWN010000012.1 GCA_949745595.1 uncultured Clostridia bacterium | reverse complement strand
GAATATGCAAAAGAATTTGGAATATAACTACAAATTACAATTTTGAAAGGAGCAAAAATGGAAACAAAGATTATAAATGATATAGCAATAGTAAAAAGTGATGAAATTATTATAAAAGATGTTCAATCAGCAATAGATTTCATTATGACTACAAGATATGAAACAAACTGTAATAAAATAGCATTGAATAAAGATGCGGTAATAGAAGATTTTTTTATACTAAGTAAAGGGTTGGCAGGAGAAATTTTACAAAAGTTTATAAATTATCAAATAAAATTTGCTATATATGGCGATTATTCAAAGTATACAAGCAAACCATTAAAAGATTTTATATATGAAAGCAATAATGGAAAGGATATATTTTTTGTAGAAAATGAAGATGAAGCAATAAAAATGTTAAGTAAATAATGCAGGAGAAAAATAATATGGAACGTTTAGAAAGGTTTGAAAAAGCATTACAGGAAATTCTTAATGAATATAATAATTTAGGTAAAGAATTAGAAAAACTAAGAAATGACGGTAAAAACAAGACGACTAAATTTAGAGAGTTACTAGGTAAAAAATTAGTATATAGTATGATAATTACTATCTTTAAAAGATATGATTTAATTGATAAAGAATAATATCTACTAATCGTTGTTTTCCTCACTCAACGATTAGTGTGTTTACTTTTACATATAAGAATTTTACAATAATATCAAAGGAGGGTAACGTTATGGATCAAATAAAGATAGGGCAATTTATATCTGAATGTAGAAAAAGTAAGAATATGACACAAGCACAGCTTGCAGAAAAATTAAACATTACGGATAGAGCAATATCAAAATGGGAAACAGGAAAAGGCATGCCAGATTCAAGTATAATGCTTGAATTATGTAACGAACTGAGCATTACTGTAAATGAATTATTAAGTGGGGAGAGGATAAGTATGAATGATTATACTAAAAAAATGGAAGAAAATTTATTAGAATTTAAGAAATCGGATGAAGAGAAAAATATAATGCTATTGCAATTAGAAATAGTAATAGGAGTAATAAGTACAGTTGTATTTTTAGGTGCAATAACATTTGCAAATTTATTTGTGCAAGATAGAACATATATAGCTATTATTGGAATATCTTCATTTATAATATTTTTAATAGGTATTTCTTTTGCATTAAAAATTGAAGCAGTTGCAGGATATTATGAATGTAGAAAGTGCCATTATAAATATGTACCTACCTATAAAGATATATATTGGGCAATACATTTGGGAAGAAGCAGATATTTAAAATGTCCACATTGCAATCAAAAAAGTTGGAATAAAAAAGTAATAAGTAAATAATATTGTGGTGTTATTTTGGAGGGACATGATATGGAGTACAAAATTAGGAAAATTGAAAGTAGAGACAATAAAAAAGTTGAAAATGTAATAAGAACTTGTTTAATCGAGTTTGGAGCAAACCACGAAGGTACTGCTTGGGCAGATCCTAATTTAGGAAGATTTTCTGAAATATATAATACAGAAGGAAACAAATATTGGGTAGCAGAAGGCGAAGATGGAGAGATAGTTGGCGGAGTGGGAATTGGAAATTTAGAAGGTGCAGAAGGCGTATGCGAACTTCAGAAAATGTATTGTTTGCCTAAGGTAAGAGGAATAGGAATATCACATAATCTAATAGTTGAAGCATTAGAGTATGCAAAAAAATATTATGATAGGTGCTACTTAGAAACTTTATATAATATGATTGCTGCACAAAAATTTTATGAAAAATATGGTTTTGTAAGAATTTATGAACCAATCGTAAAAACAGAACATTTTGCTTGTGATGTAAGATATATTAAAGAATTATAGGGAGAGTTTATTATATGGGTAAGTATGAGCCATTATGGAAATATTTAAAAGAAAACAATAAAGATAACTATAAATTATCCTATGAAGAAATTAAAAACATTTTAGGATTTGATATAGACCATTCATTTTTAACATATAAGAAACAAGCAAAAGAATATGGTTATGAGGTAGGCAAAATATCAATGAAAGAAAAAACTGTAATTTTTAGTAAAATATAGTAGAAAAAGGGTTAGTTTTAATACTAATCCTTTCTATTTTTAAAGTATTCAAAAAAAATTTGAATTTTTTGAAAAAATGTGTTGACTTTAGTAATTAAAAGTGCTATACTAAATAAGCTGTCGGAAAAAATGGACGGCAAAGTACATTGAAAAATAAACAATAAAATATCCTTTAGAGAAACCAAGCGGTAGAAAAGAGAAATCTAAAACTACCACAAAAATTTTGAAAAAATGAGCATAGCTCAAACTTAAAAATGATATGTATTTATATAAAATATATATACCATAAACAAGAGAGTTTGATCCTGGCTCAGGATAAACGCTGGCGGCGCACATAAGACATGCAAGTCGAACGAACTTAATACAT
>CATJWN010000011.1 GCA_949745595.1 uncultured Clostridia bacterium | reverse complement strand
TGTTAAGTCATCAATATTAAAATTCTTAAATTCTGCTTCTCTCAATGCAAGCAATATTCCTGAAACAATTAATGGTTTTTCTTCATCTTTAATATTGCCATAATTTCTAAGATGTTCATGAAGTTCTGCAGCATCCCTTAATATTTCAGAAGTTTCTTTCTCTTTATCTGTACTTTCTTTTAAAACTTCTCTAATATAATATTCTTCTATATTCCATTCATTAAATGATATAAATGATTCTACATCTTCTAATTCTCTATAATATTCCGTTTCATCTACGTATATTGGTGAAATCCTATGTCTTTTTTCATTTCCAGATACTCCTATTGCTATCGCTTTTTTATATGTTGAATTTTTTATAATATGTTGGGCATAAAATAAAGCTCCATTTACAGCATAATCTTTTATATCTTTCTGTTCTTTACTAATATTTCCTTCTTCATCTCTCTTAATATGGTTTTTCACCTCTGCTTTGTCCTCTATGACAATAACATAATCTTTATTCACGCCACAAAATTCTGGATATCCAACATTTCCAGTTCCATTTTTTGAAGCTGTCTTCAAAGCATTATCAATTTCTAATATATTACATCCTTGGGCAGTCAAATTAATTTTTGCCTCTTTTAATAGATCATTAACCCATAAGTCTGTATTTATTTCTTTTTTTGACATATTTCTTCCTCCATTCATAAATGTTATATCATATTTAAAGAAATTTGTCTACGGTATAAGACATTTTTCTTTGGACACATATCGATATCTTTATTATTTCAGCTTTTATAAGCAAAAATTTTTTTCTTTTATATATTATCAAACATTTGTTTCTTTTGCAATAACTTTTATAAATTTTCTTAAATTTTTTTATACGCATTCCTGTACCAGTTTTATCTTTCATATCTTCTATCTTTCTTCTTTTGTTTTCCTTTTTCCATTGATTTTTCTTCAGTTTCTCTTATTTGTTCTCTCATTTTAGGTGCATTGTCTGTAACTTCATCGCACATTCTAATTTCTTTTTTCACTCTTTTTAATTCAGTTGTAACTGCAATTATTTGCTTTGTGATTTCATTTTTCTCTGTTTCATTATCTACTTTGCCTCTTTTATAATACAATCTATTTCTAGCATTTAATATATCTTGCTTTTCTCTTAACTTCTTTGTTTTCAGTTCATCTACATTATCTAGTGTTTCCAACTTATACTTACACAAGAATCTTATTTGTTCTGAATAGTGATTCATTTTTTCAATAGCTTTTCTCATATTAGGTGTTAACTTATGCTGCACATTATTTCTTTTATGCAGTCCCAATAAAAATCTATAGTAATAATATAAAGCAATTATTCCTTTAGGTTTATATGCCTTTTTAAAAATACTTTTTCTTCCATAAAACGTTAAAGTTGTTCTTTTATATGGAATTATTTTCTGGTTTGGAATAAAATCATTTGCTATAATTCTTTGTCTAATACTTTCTACTAAATATTCTTCTCCAAAAGCTCTTTCCACTCTAATATTTCTTTTATATGGTTCTCTTCTTATACATAATTTATTTGCTCTATAATAATAGCTATATCCCATTGATGATAAATATTGATGGAACTGTTTTGGAGTATAAGAATGTTTTATTGCATAATCTAAATCTTCTTTTGCAAATTTATAATAATCTGAATCTCTAATAGATTTTTTATAGAAGTTTTCAAAATTAATTCCAGATTTACATGTCTTTTCTTCTAACACTCTTAATCCATATTCATCACATAAGTCATCCGATGTCTTTCTTAATAAAGCTGTATTACTTAAATTACTATAGTATTTAAGTCCATCTTTAAATGAAACTGAATTTACTACAAAATGATTATGGATATGCTCTGTATTTAAGTGAGTTGACACTACAACTTGAAATCTATCTCCCCACATTTCTTCAGCAAGTCTAACTCCTATTTCATGAGCAATTTCTGGAGTAACTTCTCCTTCTACAAAAGATTGATAACCATGAAAAGCAAGTATGCCATCTTCTTTTCCTTTTATCTTTTTTACAAATTCCATTTCTTTAACTGCATCTTCTACTTTACAATTAATTCCTGTTGTATAAAATTGCTTTTCAGTTTTATCTGGATTTGTAGCATACGAAAGTAAATCTCTTACACTAGAGAAATTATTAAATTGGTTATAATATTTATTTTTAGTTTTATCTTTATCAGTAGCATAATCTACAACATGATCTATTCTACTTTCTACCTTCCATAAACTCGTTGTCGCCATTCT
>CATJWN010000010.1 GCA_949745595.1 uncultured Clostridia bacterium | reverse complement strand
GCAAGTTCAAGTACAGGTCTTACACTACCACCAGCTATAATTCCAGTACCTTCAGCTCCTGGTTTTAATATAACGCTAGCACTACCAAATCTACCAACAAATTCATGTGGTATAGTTGTTCCAACGATTGGTACAGTAACTAAGTTTTTCTTTGCTTCTTCAATAGCTTTTTTAATTGCATCTGGAACTTCAGCAGCTTTACCATTTCCAACGCCTACATGTCCTTGTTCATCTCCAACAACAACAACAGCACTGAATCTAAATGTTCTACCACCTTTTACAACTTTTGCAACTCTATTGATAGCAACAACTTTTTCTTTTAATTCAACTGTTCTTTCCTCCATAGGTTATTCTATTTCCTCCTTCTTTCAAATTAGAATTCTAAACCTGCTTCACGTGCTGCTTCAGCTAATTCTTTAACAACTCCGTGATATATAAATCCGCCTCTATCAAAAACTACTTCTTTGATATTTTTTTCTGATGCTTTTTTTGCAACTAAAGTACCAACTTCTTTTGCAGCTTCTTTATTTGCTTTTTTAGTTTTAATTTCTTTATCTAATGTTGAAACATATACAAGTGTATTTCCTACTTCATCATCAATAATTTGAGCTATAATGTTTTTATTTGTTTTACAAACTGCAAGTCTTGGGCAAGAAGCTGTTCCACTTACTTTAGTACGAACTCTTTTATGACGTCTTTCTCTCTCAGCTTTTCTATTTATTTTAGAAATCATTTCAATTCTCCTTTCTAGGTTTGCTCTAGGGGCATATTTAATTCCTCTAGGTATATTTTACTTTAAGGGATTAAATATACCCCTAAAGTTTACTAGTTTAACCTGTTTCTATTTTTTACCTGCTTTACCTTCTTTACGTCTGATTGTTTCTTCAGCGTATTTTATACCTTTTCCTCTATAAACTTCTGGTGGTCTCTTAGTTCTGATAACAGCTGCAGTTTGACCAACAACTTCTTTATCAGCTCCTTTTACGATTATCTCGTTTGGAGTTGGTACATCAAAAGTAATTCCTTCTGGTGCTTCCATTTCAACTGGATGAGAATAACCTAAAGTTAAAACTAATTTTGTTCCTTGTTTTTGTGCTCTATATCCTACACCATTTACTTCTAATTTTCTTTCGAAACCTTTTGTAGTTCCTTCAATCATATTATTTATTAAAGTTCTTGTTAAACCATGTAAACTTCTATTTTTTGGTTCATTGTTTGGTCTTTCAACTTTAAGAACATTTCCATCAATAGAAATTTTCATATCTTTATGAAATTCTTTTGCTAATGTTCCTTTAGGTCCTTTTACAGTAAGTGTTTGACCGTCTAATTTAACTTCAACACCATCTGGTACTGTAATAGGTTTATTTCCTATTCTAGACATTTTATGTCTCCTCCTTTAATTATATATTTGGTTAATTATAATCATAAATGACTTTTTCGCCATATCTTAATTTATTACCATACGTAAGCAAGTACTTCTCCGCCTATGCCTTCTTCTCTTGCTTTTTTGTCTGTCATAATGCCTTTTGAAGTTGAAATTAAAGCAATACCTAAACCATTTAATACTTTTGGTAATTCGTCTTTAGAAGCATAAATTCTTAAACCAGGTTTACTAATTCTTCTTAAACCATCTATAACTCTATTACCTTTCTCGTCATATTTTAAAGTAATTCTTATGATTCCTTGTGTATTATCTTCGATTTCTTCAAAAGCCTTTATATATCCTTCTTCAAATAAAGTTTCTGCAATAGCTCTTTTCATTTTAGATGCTGGAACATCTACAGTTTTGAATTTTGCACTATTTGCATTTCTTATTCT
>CATJWN010000009.1 GCA_949745595.1 uncultured Clostridia bacterium | reverse complement strand
CTGTTCGTTCCTTTGTTTTTTCTAAATCTCCCAAAAAAGCAGAATATATATTTATTGCTCTTAATCTCATTTTATTGCTCCTTCATAAATTGTAATTTATATAATAGAATTGATTAGTAAAAATAAGAATAAAGCCATCATAATAGTTGACATTATTGTTGCTATTATTTTAAAAATCTTATTTACTTTATCGTTGTCTTTAAAGATTTTACAAAATAATGAATATAAATATATTCCACATATTGTTCCTAAAGTATTTGTAATAATATCTGTTATATCACTTGCACCAAATTCAAAAATAAATTGACACAATTCAAATAAACAACTAATCACGAATCCAGATAAAATTGCTTTTTTATTAATAATACCAAACATTTTTAGATATATTCCAAATGGTAAAAATATAAGAACATTTAAAATCGCCTCAAAAATTGGAATATCTCCTTCATATACATTTTCATAATAAAATGGAATCAAGTTTATCTCTCTAATTCTATGAATACTAGAAATGGAGAAATTAAGTCTAAATAATATTATCCAAATTAACAATATAATATATATACTAAATAATGTCTTCAACCAGATATTACTTTTACTTTTTTTCATACTATCTATCTCACTTTCAAATTACTATTATTTTAACAAACTACAAACTTGTAATTTGTGTTACTGATTACTATCTATTATTTTTAATATTACATCTAAATCTTCTTTTGAGATTTTTGCTTGTTTATCTCCTTTTTGGATTTCTTGACAACTTTCTTTTAAATAATATACTTCATTGTCCATCGTTATTTTGTGAGTATTTATTCCATCACATATTTCAGAATTATATTTTGAATTAACTAATATATTGTAAATTTTATTGATGTCATCATAATTGCTTATTTCTATTGTTTTACCATCATATTCTATTGTGATAATTCTTTCATTTGGTAAATCATATTTCATAAACCAGCTTCCCATTTTTGCACCAATATTATTTTTATAAGGCTCATTTGGAGATACTCCAACATATCTAATAACTTTATAACCTAATCCCCAATAAGTTACCTTACTGCCATCATTACTAACTATTTTAATACAATATTTTGGCTCATGTCCTGTTGTTATTCTACCACTATCTGCATAGTTTGTTATGATTCCTATAACTACAAGTATAATTAAAACTATTCCAACACTAATACATATTTTCTTTTTCATAATCCTTTTATCCTCCTTAATTACTTTGTTTCCACATCATTTTATTATCTTTAAATTCATAACATAATTTATTCTCGTCTAATAGATATGATAAATATGATCTTATTGTACTGCCAACAAGGACATATTGATTTCCATTCATTGTCAAGTTATATTCATCAAAAATATATTTTAATACTTCTTCAAAAGTCATTTCTTTTTCACAAGCATTATATATTTTATTCATAATTTCGTTTACTTTGTTTTTATTAAGTTCTATTAAGGATGAAATATTATTTGTTGCTTCACAATGAGATGGAATATATAAATCTCCATTTAAAGTATTCAAATAATCCAAAGTATTAAGAAATTCTCTTACATCATATATAAAGAATAAATGATACTTTGTGATTGTTTCTTCACTAAATAG
>CATJWN010000008.1 GCA_949745595.1 uncultured Clostridia bacterium | reverse complement strand
CACTTTTGTGTACCTCCTATAAAATTCCCATATTTTTAAATAAGTTCATTGTTTCTTGATTTCTCTGATTTTTTTCTTGTAATTTAAGCATTTCTTCCTTATATTCAATTCTTGCTTTTATTAGTTCTATCAATAAATTTATTGTTTTTAATTTCATTTCATCTTCAGTTGTATCAGGATCAGCACCTATTGCAAATAATAATGGCATAGCAGATTGTTTATAGCTTATTTTACTTTCTAGTTCGCTTCTTGCCTCTTCTAATATTTCAAAATCTTCTTTAGTTAATACTTGTGTAAATATATCTACTTGTTGTAATAAATTTTGAAGTATATCTGCAATGGCTTGTACTTTTTTCTTTTTTTCTTCATCATCCATTAAATTTTCCTCCATTATTTTATTCTTTTATAATATTTACAATTTTATAGTATCTAGCATTATCTCTTTGCATACTCCTTATCATTGATTGAAACAATATTTTACTATCTACTTTTAAATCTTGCTTCTTAGCTTTCTTTATGCTCTCAAGTGTATTAAAATTTTTGACTAAAACTCCTATTTCTTCAGGAATTTCACTTTTTACTTTGTTATATAAATCAAATGGCATAACATAATAATTATAATTTCCTATAAAGGTGTTATTACATTTACTATGAAAATCATTTTCACTTATTTTTATTTCAAAACATTTCCAATAATCATTTGTATCATATGTTAAATAATCAACTCTTTCTTTTCCAAACCAACCTATCGTAACTTCAAAACAACCAAATTGCCCTTGTTTATCTGTATATTTAAATAAACAGTCCTGTAATTCTTTAGTCACTTTCGTTTTCATTATTTATTGTTACCTTTCTTTGCAGTTTACCAATTACGGTTGCTATATGACATTCTTTTGCTATTAGATATGAGGTATATCCATCTATCAAATTATAATTTGGATCAATTATTATTTGTGATTCAAGCTTGTGATTTTTCCTGTAATAATTATATTTTTTTTGCATTTTCTTTGGATTTGGTTTTGAAAATTTTTCAGGTATTTTTATTTTGTCCACTTCAATTTCAACTGCAGTTTCTTTTAGTAATGCATTTATAATTTTCTCTTGCAATT
>CATJWN010000007.1 GCA_949745595.1 uncultured Clostridia bacterium | reverse complement strand
CATATGGAATGAAATGTTTTTCCATGAAATTAATGAATTTATCCATCTGAAATCCCTCTCATTTCTTTTAATAATTGCTTTAAAAATAATCATAAAAACTTTGTTGTCCTTTAGGAAAAGGATCACCAGCAAACTGCTTTGTCACCTTCACTTTTCCTAAAAAAACAGCTTCATCTAAGGTCAAGCCTCCTAACAATAACTCACTCAAGCTCTGGATCGAGCCCTGCACGTCACCAGCGCATTTGACCTTTTGACATGTTCTTTGGTCGACTAGCCAGCTGCCCACGTTCCAAGGACACTGCTTATCTTCAGTCACTTCAATGATCACTTTTTGCTGTAACGGCAGTGCCTGCAAGACTTGCTTGATATCAATGATCCTGCTCATCATATATGGTCTCAACGTGATCGCAAGTTCTTGTTGCTCACCAAAGTAGTTTTCAAGTAGCGCTTGTGCCGGTCCAGAATAAACGACTTCTTCAAATGACGATGTATGCGCTTTTACATAAGTCAACAATTTCCGCACCGCAAAGTCATTTTGGTAGGCCAACTCATCTAGGACGAGGGTAGCACCCTGCATACGATAAATAAGATAACCCACAGCTCTTTTTTCATCGTCAAACGCTACCGCATAAAATCGGTCGGGATAATATGCCGCCAAGCGCTCCCACCACCAATCTTCACGGATCAAGGTCCCGACCTGTCCTGGTAACAAGCTTTGATAGATAGCTTTGATCGGCTTTTCAAGTTGGCGCCAAGTTCCACGTTTGACGAAACCTTGGCGCTCACTTTTGAAATGAGCAAAAGCACTCGCCGGTATCTGATAATTCTTCTTTTGGCTCGTATTTTCATAGCCAAACTGACGGTAAAAGGCTTCTGAAAATGGTGCCAGTTGGGAGACTGCTACCCCATTTTCATATAGGTCGTGCAAGAGTTCATCCATAAGCTTAGCGATCGTACCTTGACCGCGATATTCAGGATAGCTCGCTACATAACCGACACCCGCCATTTTGAGACTTTTAGAAAAATACTGGATCGTAAACTGATTTGCCATGATCAAATTGGTCAATTGATCAGCTTGATACGCACCATAGGCATCTGCATGTTCATACCGGGCTAAAAATACCGGATCAGTCTTGAGTGGCTGTTTCTTTTGAAAAGCATATTCGATCAAAGCTGTGATCTTAGCTAAAGTAGCTTGATCGCGCGCTAATTTCACTTATCCTCACCTTCTTTAGCTGCCAAATGCTGATAGACTTCTACGATCTCTTTGGCTAGATCATTAAAAGTGATCGCGGTCATCAGGTGATCTTGGCTGTGGACCGTAAGTAACGTGACCGTCATCTCCTTGCCACTAGCCTCATCTTTTAATAATTCTGTTTGTGAATGATGTGCTTGTAATAAAGCTTGATCAGCTGCAGCTAATTTTTCTTTGGCTTTTGCAAAGTCATTGGCTTTAGCGGCTTGGATCGCTTCCATCGCATCACTTTTGGCATTACCAGCATTAATGATCAAACCCATCAGCGTTTCTAATTGCATTTGCTCCATTTAT
>CATJWN010000006.1 GCA_949745595.1 uncultured Clostridia bacterium | reverse complement strand
TGTCAGATGGAAGATTTCCTACACTTGTGGTATAGCACTCATCAAATGGAATTACTTTTTTGCATTTATTCATTTTGAAAATATCCCCATATTTAATACAAATACTATAATTATGCCCTTTTATACAAATTTTTCTCCTAAATTTTAGATATATTGCATTTACAATTATTGATAATATAAATATTGCTATAAAAACTAAAACACGAATTAATATAATATTTATTTCATCAGAACATTTATCAAACAATTTATATTTTCCAAAAAGAGCTTCTGGAACAAACGTAAAAATTGCAGAGATTATAGCAAAAGCATATGTTTTACTTATTTTTAAAAGTTTAATCATATCCTAACACCTCTTTTATGTATGAATAATTTCCAACTTTTGTTCCATACATATTTCTTATCCAAAAAGGTACAGCATCATTTTCAAAATCTTTCATATAAGAAGGAAGCCAACTTGATTCTTTACGTAGAGAATTATAAAGTATTATAATATTTTTTTCCTTTTTCTTTGCTTGTTCAAATTCATGTTTAAGATAAGAAAATGAATTTATATTTCCCACATTATCATTTGGTCCAGGAGTAACTGTTGATATAACTTTACATGGCTTTGTTCCATTTGTATTTTGCTTATATGGAGTACATTCACAAAACATTTGGCTATTCCCTGCTCGTAAGCAATTACTCCCTGCTGTACGAGATGCTGTTTTATCACCAACAATAAAAATAACAGCAGATGAGGCATTAATTTGTCTATTAAATTCACTCTTCAAATCACAAATGCAACAGTCTGGATCATTTGAAACACTTCCAGAAGCCACCTTAGACATATCTATAAAATCCACTTTATGATTATCATCTGTTCCCCATTGGTTTAATACTTCTACAACTTCTCTATCTCCAGAATCTTCTGAATAATCCGCACTTATATATACTTGTTTGCTCATTACTTCGTCTCCTTTCAAAATTATTAATTTATCTTCATTATAATATCATAAATTTCAGATTTTCTCAATATCAAATGCTACTATCTGGCAAATTCTCTTTTATTTTTCTTTGGCTCTTTATTCTTCTCTTTTCCCTCCATTTCTCTTATTTGTTCCTTCATACTAGGCACATTATCTGTAACCTCATCACACATTCTAATTTCCTTTTTTACTCTTTTTAGTTCAGTTGTAACTGCTATTATTTGCTTTGTAATCTCTTCTTTCTCTGTTTCATTATCTACTTTGCCTCTTTTATAATATAATCTATTTCTAGCATTTAATATATCTTGCTTCTCTCTTAACTTCTTTGTTTTCAGTTCATCTACATTATCTAGTGTTTCCAACTTATACTTGCATAAGAATCTTATTCTTTCTGAATACATATCCATCTTTTTTAGTTCTTCTCTCATTTTTGGAGTCAATTTATGCTGCACATTATTTTTTTTATGCAATCCCAATAAAAATCTATAGTAATAATATAAAGCAATTATTCCTTTAGGTTTATATGCCTTT
>CATJWN010000005.1 GCA_949745595.1 uncultured Clostridia bacterium | reverse complement strand
TATGGTAGATATGGCTAACGAATATAGAACAAAAATGATTGAAGCCGCTGCAGAACAAGATGAAGAATTAATGATGAAATATTTAGAAGGTGAAGAACTAACAGAAGAAGAAATCAAAAAAGGTTTAAGAGTTGGAACAATTGCTAATAAAATAGTTCCAGTTGTATGTGGTTCTTCATATAAAAACAAAGGTGTTCAGGAGTTATTAGATGCAATAGTTGATTATATGCCATCACCATTAGATATACCACATATCAAAGGTGAAACATTAGATGGTGCAGAAACAGAAGCTAAAACTTCTGATACAGAGCCATTTGCTGCTTTAGCATTTAAAATTGCTACTGACCCATTCGTAGGAAAATTATGTTTCTTTAGAGTTTATTCAGGAACATTAGAGTCAGGATCAACAGTTTTAAATTCAAGCAAAGATAAAAAAGAAAGAATTGGTAGAATTCTTCAAATGCACTCTAACAATAGAGAGGATATCAACGTAGTATATGCCGGAGATATCGCTGCAGCAGTAGGATTAAAAGATGTTACAACAGGAAATACATTATGTGATCCTGATCACCCAATAATCCTTGAATCAATGGAATTCCCTGAGCCAGTTATCGATATCGCTATTGAGCCTAAGGATAAAGCTGCTCAAGAAAAAATGGGAATTGCACTTTCAAAACTTGCTGAAGAAGATCCAACTTTCAAAACATATACAAATCAAGAGACAGGTCAAACTATTATTGCTGGTATGGGTGAATTACACCTAGATATCATCGTTGATAGATTAAAAAGAGAATTTAAAGTTGAATGTAATGTAGGTAAACCATCTGTTGCTTACAAAGAGACTATTAGAGAAAAAGTTAAAGTTGAAGGTAAATTTATTCGTCAATCTGGTGGTAGAGGACAATATGGTCACGTATGGCTAGAAATGGAACCATTAGAGCCAGGTTCAGGTGTTCAATTTGAGAGCAAAATCGTTGGTGGTGTTGTTCCAAAAGAATACGTTAAACCAGTTGAAGAAGGAATTAGAGAAGCTTGTGAAGCTGGTGTACTTGCTGGATATCCAGTTATTGACTTTAAGGCTACTTTAGTAGATGGTTCTTACCACGAAGTTGACTCATCAGAAGCTGCATTCCATATTGCTGGATCTATGGCTTTCAAAGAAGGTTGTAAACAAGCTAAATCAGTTATAT
>CATJWN010000004.1 GCA_949745595.1 uncultured Clostridia bacterium | reverse complement strand
TGGCTATTGGTCATCTGTACCAACAGGAACAACACCAACTTGGGAATACAAAGATAGATTCTTATTTAGTAATTTAAGTAGTGTAAATTCTTCAAATGCAAATTATAAGTGCTCAACATATTTAATGGATTCGACATTATGGACAAGCATGGTAAATAGTACATATGCAGATGTAGCGATAGGCGGACCGACATTGGAAATGATGTGTGCAAGTTGGAATATGAGTACTCCAAATGAACCATTATACGTTGGAGTAAATAGTACAGGATATCAAATAGGAAAAAAGAGTGGAAGTTTATCAATTAGTGTAGATGTAGCAGATTATGAAGGCTGTAGTAACACATTATACTATCCACATAATAAACCAGGAAGTACGAGTGCATGGAACAGTTGCTACGGCTACTGGCTAGCGTCTCCGTCTTCGGGCAGCACTAACGACGTGATGCTTATGCACTGCGGCGGCTATGTTACCAACCCCGACTATTACGATAGCCGCTGTGGTGGCGTTCGTCCAGTAGTTTGCCTAAAATCAACAACTAAATTAACTAAAGATTCAAATGGTATATGGCAATTATCAAATTAACCTTATAAATAATAAAAGAAGTTTAGATATATGCAAAGTCTAAACTTCTTTTTATTATGTTGTTTATTAGAATTATATTAATATTAGTTTTATTATAAAATTAAATTATCATCTATAATATATGAATTAATAGATATCCATTTTTAATGATGTTGGCTGCCATACAATCACAAAAGAAAGCTAAGATATATGTATTTTTTGAATAACTTAGGTAATTATTGCTGTATATAATAAAAACCCTTCTATAATAATTTTTATCGTAGAAGGGCTTATTAATAAATTTAATTAAAGTCTTGTATTGTTAAAATCCTAATTGCCATATACCGTTTGAAGCTTTTGTTAGTTTAGTTGTAGATTTTAGGCAAACTACTGGACGAATGCCACTGCCAGTGCTGTTATAGTTATAGTAGCTAATATTGATGTTGCAGGTTATATCCGCCAAGTAGCTAGTGCTGCCTGCACACGGAGACGCTAGCCAATATGCATAACAGCTGTTCCAAGCATTTGTGCTTCCTGATTTATTGTGAGGAAAGTATAGTGTGTTACTAGAGCCTTCATAAT
>CATJWN010000003.1 GCA_949745595.1 uncultured Clostridia bacterium | reverse complement strand
TGGTCTTCATTTTTATCTAATGAAATTGTATGTAACTGCCATATTCCTTCGTCGTCTAGAACTAAGTCTACATTTGATTTTAGGCAAACTACTGGACGGATGCCATAGCCTCTGCTGTTATAGCCTGTATATGTTTGGGTTCCACCAGCTTTACACTCAAAATTCATAACACATATACTCATACTACTAACAGAACCTGGAGAAGCTAACCAATACCCAGGAGTTCCTTCCCAAAATGCTGTACTTTCAGAGTTATTATGTGGGAAATAAATAGTATTGTCAGATCCTTTATATTCTGCTGTACTTAAGTTATTAGCTACTAAACTGTCCACTGATTTTCCTACTGTATATCCAGTATTATTTACTCCAAAATACAATGGTTCGTTTGGTGTACTTGCATTCCAACTTGCACATAACATTTCAAGAGTTGGACTGCCTATTGCTACATCTGCATACGTACTATCTACTATACTTGTCCATAAATCTGTATTTAGTAAATATGATACTGCTTTGTAATTCGCGTTTGAAGAATTTACAGTAGTTAAACCATTAAATAAGAATCTATCTTTGTAATCCCAACTTATTATTGTTCCTATTGGTGCTGACGGCCACCAGCCATTGTATTTGCCATTATTAGCTGGAAATACTCCTGCTGGAAATTTACTTACTGGTATATAGTCTGCTGCTATTATATATGTGTATTTATCATCTTGATAGAATACTCTCCAATCTGTTTGTGGTTTTCCGCCATTTACTAAAGTATTTCCTGATGATGCTATACCTAAATCTATTGGATAATTTACATAGCCTCCATCTACTATTATTGTGAAACTTGCTGATTTACCACTTCCATCAGTTGCTGTTGCTGTTATTGTTGCCTTACCTCCTGAGTTACCTGTTATTGTTATATTTGTACCTGACACAGATGTAGTTGCAGATAGCTTAGCAACTGATGTATCACTGCAAGACCAATGTACATTTCTAAATGTTGCATCATCTGGTGTTACTGTTGCTTTTAGTGTTATAGTTTCATTTTCTTTTATTGTTTCTTTTGTTTTATCTAGTGTCACAGACGTTACAAGTATAGGTGGCGTTTTTATTACAAGTGCCTCAGCCGCAGACTTACTGCCAACCT
>CATJWN010000002.1 GCA_949745595.1 uncultured Clostridia bacterium | reverse complement strand
ACTTTGGAATATCTTTCAATTATATATCCTTCTTTTTCACCATCTGAACTATAACTATCTTTAATATCATTTAACAAATTTATTAATGTTCCGAATACAACTGGTATTTCATTTTTTATTAATTCATTAGCAATACTTGCTGCCAAGTGTGTTTTTCCAGTTCCAACTCCACCTGTTATAAATAAGCTAGCTTTTTCAATTTTTTTAATATAATTTTCTGCATATTCTTTTGCTTTGTTAAGAGCTTTTTTATTTTCAGAAGTAACTTTATAATTATTAAAATTATATGTTTTTAATCTAATATTCATCTTACTATTAGTATATAATTTATTAATTACATCATTTTTTCTTTGTATTTCTTCCTTGATTTCTTTTTGTTTTTTTTCATAATCAATCTTTTTCCAGTATATTTTAGCTTCTTCACAATCGCATCTTTCAGCTTGTCCTTCTATTGAAAATTGTCTATTATTTAATTGAAATAACAATTCTTTTTGTTGCAACTCTTTACCACAAAACTTGCAATTTACTTTGTTTAAAGTTGTTGTTTGAATCATTTTTCCTCCTTTCGTACTAATTTTTCTTTTCCAAATTAATTACTTTTTACTCTTTAAAACCACTTTCATTTTCTAAATTATCTTGTCTATTCTTATTTTTTTCTTCTCTATTCTTATCTTCAGTGTTACTTAATGTTACTATAACGTTACTATCTTTCTGTTTATCTCTATATTTCTGTTGTCTTCTTCTGTTTGATTCTCGGAGCTTTTCTAACTCATCGGCACTTTGGTACATATCCCAATTTTTTATACAAATTGTATCTTTTTCAACAATAATCATGTCAAGTTTGTGTAAATCTTGTATAATCTTATCCAGTTTATTCAATGTTTTGTGCGTAACCTTTGCAAGATCTTCTTTTGACATTGGAATATTTTCTCCAAGTAAGATAGCTCCGTGTTGATTGCTTTTTGCTGCTAATGTTAAAAGTTGAATCCATACTCTAAAATAGGTGTCCCCGTCTCTATTTCTGAGTAACTTTTTCATTTTTTCATTATCAAAAATATCTGTGTAAACTTTT
>CATJWN010000001.1 GCA_949745595.1 uncultured Clostridia bacterium | reverse complement strand
TATGTGTTCTTTCCATTATTGTTTGTTATTACGATTTCTTCACTTGCATTTCCTAATGTTGCTACTACACTTCCATTTGTTGGTGCTGTAACATCATATGATACTGTTGCTGTTGGCGCTGTTTTATCTATCCAGTTTACTGTTGCAATCGCACTACCTATATTTCCTGCTGCATCTCTAAATTCAAATGTAAATGTTCCATTTTTTGTAAATGTATATGTGTTCTTTCCATTATTGTTTGTTATTACGATTTCTTCACTTGCATTTCCTAATGTTGCTACTACACTTCCATTTGTTGTTTCTGTAACATCATATGATACTGTTGCTGTTGGTGCTGTTTTATCTATCCAATTTACTGTTGCTGTTGCCATACCTGTATTTCCTGCTATGTCTACATATTCAAATGTATATTCTCCATTTTTAGTAAATGTGTGTGTATTTCCGCCTTCAACAGTAACATCTGTTTTATCAAAAGTTATTGTTGCTATTACATCTTGATTTGTTAATTCTGTAGTACTATATGTTATTGTTGCTACTGGTAATGTTTTATCTATCCAAGTAACTCTTGCTGTTGCCGTTCCTCTATTTCCAGCATCGTCTACAAATTCAAATGTAAACGTTCCGTTTTCTGTAAATGTATATTTATCTTTTCCATCATTATTTGTTATTGTTATTTCTTCGCTTACATTTTCTAATGTCGCTACTACTTTTCCATTTGTTGTTTCTGTGACATCATATGCTATTGTCGCTGTTGGCGCTGTTTTGTCTATACAAGTTACATTTGCTGTTACTTTTCCCTTATTTCCTGCTCTATCTGCAAATTCAAATGTAAAGTTTCCATTTTCTGTAAATGTATATGTGTTCTTACCATTATTGTTTAGTATTGAAACTTCACCATCTGGTTCGTTTTCAAAAACTACTGTTGCAGTTACATCATTATTAATTGGTAATATTGTACTATATACTAATAATGGTTCTGGTACATCTTTGTCTATCCATGTAACTACTGCTTTTGCAACTCCAGAATTTCCAGCAGGTCCTGTAAACTGGAACTCATAT